>JANYHE010000081.1 GCA_025359215.1 Hyphomicrobiales bacterium | reverse complement strand
TTGTCAAAACCAAAAGGTGTGGAGGCGTAAATTAATTGGGTCAGGCTCATCTTTGTTCTCCCTTACTGCAATCTTACACAAGTTTGATTTGATGGCATCACACAAACTTGAAAGGCCTGAATTACGGAGGACTGAGGCGCTTGCCGAACACAACACCGCCATTTTGGAGGCTAGTCTGTTGTGGCGCGGGGCGGCTGGAGAAACCTGCAGATTCCTCTTCTTTTTTGCGTGCCATATAACGGGCCACAACGGCATCAGCATAGTCGTTTTTGGGTTCGGCTGAATTGCTGGTGAATGGTTTGGAAGTGGTGCCTTCGCTTGCTTTTATGCGAAGAGATTCAAATTTAGATGCAAGCCCATACATTTCTTGTTGAGTTAGTCCAGCCCAAGGGGTTGGAACATAGACCTTCCAACCTCTCATCGGATGAACATAGAGACCTTGCGAGCTTCCGACTTTTATAAAACCGAAAATATATCTTCTATGTTCTATAATGCTCACGTTTTTAACATCGGACCAGTGCAAGCGCCTTGTGCCCAAAAGTCCAGGAATATGAATCTTCTCGGCGTTATATCGTAAGATTAGGCCGCCGCTTAGCGCTATACGACACACCTTTAGTGCGAGAATGGGGCCCATGATGATCAATATGGCACCGGCAAATATGAATTTCGCTCGTGCTAAGCTCATAAAATAAAGCCCGGCCGGAATGCAGATTAGTCCTGCGAAAAAGTATAAAAACATTTTGCTGGCGGGAGCATAGAGTGTCACCCAATTCTCAGTGCTTTGTAGTTCGCTTGCCATTTAAACCGGGCCGACCCCTGCTTTACTCTATCCCTGACTGTATTTGACCGGGACTTGCAGTAGTTTTGAGGCATAGGCCGCGTTAAAATTTCTTAAAGTTGCATGAGAGCGGACCTCCAAACGAAAGCCCGCTCTTATGTCTTATTGCTTTGCCTTGAAATTTTGGCAATCGCCCCACTTCATGCATTCAAAATAATAACTGCCTTGCACAAAGCTTTCACGGATCGCGCCTGTCCGATCTTTTTTGGTGATCATGTCAACTTTGTTGTTGCCCTTTTTGGCTTCCGCCGTGCTGACTGTTGCTATCGAAAGCGTCAAGACTGTTGCTGCCAATGCAAGCTTAGTAAAAGTGAATTTCATGTTGTCTCCTGTTTACTTTTGGTTTCACAGGGAGCCAGTTAGAAAATGCAGTTAAAGGTCGTGTGAACGTTCCATTACGATTGGGTGACAGTCAAAAATACGTGCCCCTTGCATCTATCCTTGAGTTCCTGCATAAGCCGCACATCTGAAAGCACCCGCTGGGGGCTGAACGGAAGGGGTTTTTTCAAAAAACCTAGGAATGCAAGTTCCGGCTTCCCGTGTCTCCGCTCTTTACTGATCGGCTTAACAGTCCTTTCTCCTGGATCGTTAGAGGCTCTGCGCTGGTGGTTTTGGTTGTTGAAACTTAGGAAAGGATGATCCCATAATGGGTCTCTATGAACACACATTCTTGGTTCGCCAAGATGCGACACAAACGCAAGTTGATGCGTTGTTGGAGCAATATACTGCTGTTCTCGCTGCTGGCGGTGCCAAGGTTGAGAAAGTTGAGAATTGGGGCATTAAATCGCTCACATTCCGCATGAAGAAGAACCGCAAGGCTTACTTCACGTTCCTCAACATTTCTGGTCCCCATGCTGCGATTGCAGAAATGGAACGCCAAATGTCGATCAGCGAAGATGTTATTCGCTATTTGACCATTAAGGTTGAAACACTCGAAGAAGGCCCATCGGCCATGATGCGCCGTCGCGATGATCGCAAGCGCGACGATGAAGGTTTCAGCATGAACAACATGGATGAGGTGCTCTAATGGCTATGGATCAAGGCGCTCGCCGCCCATTTTTTCGCCGTCGCAAAAGCTGCCCGTTTACAGGCCCAAATGCGCCGTTGATTGACTACAAGGATATTCGCACTTTGCAGCGTTATATTTCTGAACGTGGCAAAATCATTCCAAGCCGCATCACTGCGGTTTGCGCTAAGCGTCAACGCGAATTGGCCAAGGCCATTAAGCGTGCACGTTTCATGGGCCTGTTGCCCTACGTAATCGAATAAGGGAGACGAACACATGGATATCATTCTCCTCGAACGTATTGCCAAGCTTGGGCATATGGGTGAAGTGGTTAAGGTGAAGGACGGTTACGCTCGTAACTATCTGCTGCCAAACGCCAAGGCGCTTCGTGCCACTGCTAACAATAAAGCTAAGTTCGAACGCGACCGCACCATGCTGGAAGCCAAGAACGCAGCCACCAAAGCACTTGCAGAAACTGAAGCCAAAGCCATTGAAGGCAAAAGCTTTGTTCTGGTTCGCCAAGCCGGTGAGTCAGGTCAGCTTTATGGTTCAGTTACAGCGCGTGACATTGCAGAAGCCGCAGCGGCTGCAGGTTCAACTGTCAACCGCAACCACATTCACATTGAAGCGCCAATCAAGTCGATTGGTATTTACACTGTGCAAGTTGGCTTGCATCCTGAAGTTTACGTGCCAGTCACAGTGAATGTGGCCCGCTCTGCTGAAGAAGCTGCTGCTCAAGCGCGTGGCGAAGATCTTTCAGCAACAGGAGCAACCGAGCGTGCTGAAATGCGCGCCGCTGCTGAAGCTTTGTTTGAAGAAGCACAAGCTGAAGTTGCTGCTGAAGAAGATGCAGAACCCGTTTCAAAGACACGGCCAAAGGCCAAGGCCAAGAAACCTGATATTGAGTAATATCGGAAATATTGATTTCAGAAAGGCCGCTTGAAAGAGCGGCCTTTTTTTTATTATGCAAGGGATATCCTTTTGTGATATAGGGATATCCACAAGGAGATTGATCATGGGGCTTTATATTAAGGATCAAACCGTTGATGAATTGGCGGCCAGAGTTCAAAGGTTGACAGGTGCAAAATCAAAAACGGAAGCAGTGCGCCGGAGTTTGGAAAAGGAAGAGCAGTTGATTTTAAAGCAGCGAAATTTTCAAGAACGGATCGCTGAAGTGTGGGCACTTGCTGATAATATGGGACCATCAGACCCAAACGTGGATATGAAAGCCTTTATGGATGAATTGTCTGGCGAAGTTGACGATTAATGTTTCTCGATGCCTCGGCCATTGTTGCAATTATTAACAAGGAGCAAAAGTCGCATCAGCTACTTTTGGCTTTAAGCAACCAATCAAAAAGTAGATATTGCTCGCCGATGGCCAAATATGAAGCGGTTGTTAGTTTGGCCCGGATTAAACATAAAACGACACATAATCATGCTGAAAAAATAGAACAGGCGGCAATTACAGTTACAAAATTCATAGAAAATTTTGAAATTGTGCTTGTGGCCACAGAGCCTAACCACACAGAAGTTGCTTTTGCAGCCTATGCCAAATTCGGCAGAGGCTCCGGTCATTCTGCAAAGCTCAATATGGGTGATTGTTTTGCTTATGCGATGGCAAAATCGCTGAAAGTGCCATTGCTCTTTATCGGCAATGATTTTATTCACACCGATATTGAAAGCGCGTTATCAGATCCACTGCCTTGATTAATGCCCGCCGCCGCCGGCCGCTTTTTGCGGTGCAGGTTTTTGCATGATGGGAAGCATCATGACGATGGCCAGAAACAAAAACGTGAGTAGGTAGAAAATATCGGCAATGGCCAGGGTCATGGCTTGTTGGTGCACAAGACCCGCGAGGCGCTTCAGAGCCGCGGTGCCAGCATCAGAACCCAGTGTGGAGAGGCCTTGAGTAATATTGCTCAGTGTTTGCTCGGCTTGGTTGGAGCCCCAACTTACGGATTCATGCAAACGTGCAAGGTGCAAATCCATGCGTTGGTTCATCACCGTGTTGATGATGGCAAGGCCCACAGCACCGCCCAAATTTCGCGTGAGGTTGAACAGGCCTGATGCGCCGCGCAATTCCATGGGCTTTAATGTTCCAAGTGCCACGTTGGTGACAGTGACCATGCAGAACATGAGCGATACGCCACGCAAAATTTGCGGCAATAACAACTCGTTAAAGGTCCATTGTGAGGTGATGGATGAAGCTAAATAGGTGCCGATGGCAAAGCCTACAAAGCCGCCGCCGATCATAATGCGTGGATCGACCTTTGCTGAAAGGCGACCAGCCAGCGGTGCCGTTACAAACATGGCCACACCTGAGACAAACATGGTCTCACCAATCATCATTGATGAATAGTGTTGAATGCGGGCCAGATAGACAGGGTATAAATATGTGAGACCATAGAGACCGATGCCCATTGTAAACGAGAAGATGCAACCTGATGTGAAGTTGCGATTTTTGAAGGCCGTGAAATCGACCAATGGGTTTTTCATTGTGAGCATGCGCCAGAAGAAAACCGAACCTGATGTGATGCAAATCGCCGTCAGTTTGAATATGAGAGGGCTGCGCAACCAATCATCTTTGGAACCTTCTTCCAGAACATATTCAAGCGTGCCCAGAAACACGGCAAGCAAAGCGAGCCCGGCCCAATCAAAAGTTTTGGCCAGCTTCAAATCGGGCTTGTCAAAATCAATAAAGAACCAAGCGCCAAGCGTGACGGCGATGCCGGGAATGACGTTGACGAGAAATAACCAATGCCATGAAAAAAGCTCAGTGAGATAGCCACCAACTGTTGGCCCGATTGTGGGTGCCAATGTTGCGATCAACCCAATAACTGGAGAAATAATAGCACGTTTTTCTGGTGGGAAAATAGTGAATGAGGTTGCGAAAACAGTCGGGATCATAGCGCCGCCCACAAAGCCTTGCAGGGCGCGCCACACCATCATTTCGCCAATCGTGCTCGACGATGCGCACATGATGCTCATCAATGTGAAGCCTGCGGCTGATGCTGCAAAAAGATAGCGCGTTGAAAAAATGCGGGTGAGCGTTCCAGACAATGGAATCATGACCACTTCGGCGATCAAATAACTGGTTTGCACCCAAGACACTTCATCAGCCGATGCTGAAATGCCCGCCTGAATTTCGGCCAATGAGGACGATACAATCTGAATATCTAGAATGGCCATGAACATGCCGAAGATCATGAAAATGAAGGCGACGAGGTGTCGCTTATTCATTGGGGCAGGGGTTGCTGGTGCAGCCAAGACTATTTTCCTTGGTCGCGCAAATCGACTGACACGACCACTGAAAGGCCGGGGCGAAGTTTTGCCGCTAGCTGTGGCGGGACGGAAATTTTGATGGGAATACGTTGCGTGATTTTGGTGAAATTGCCTGTCGCATTTTCTGGCGGCAGCAGTGAAAATTCAGCACCTGAAGCAGGTGAAATGCTCTGCACGGTGCCTTCATATTTTTCGCCGCCAAAAGCATCAATGGTAATCAAAGCTTTTTGGCCCGCATGAATGTCGACGATCTGCGTTTCTTTGAAGTTGGCTTCGATATAAGATTGTGTTGTCGGCACCAAGGCCATGAGCCTTGCACCCGGACCCACATATTGACCGGGCTCAACGGCGCGGTTTGCCACCACGCCATCAAAGGGGGCTTTGATTTCGGTGAAGCTTAAATCCCGCTGGGCTTTGGCAAGTGCGATGGCCAACTCGTTGAGGCCGCTTTGCACTTCAGCTGTTTTGGCATTTAATATGCGGATCTGAGCTTTGGCTGCATCGATATTGGCTTGTGCAACGCTCACATTGGCTGCGGTGACAGCGCGCTGCCGCGTGGCATCATCCAATGCCTGTTGGCTACCAGCGTTACTCTTAATCAATTGGCTGGCGCGATTTTGCGTGAGTACGGCATTCAGCTCAGCGGCTTTGGCGCTATCTAGCTGCGCTTCTGCAGCGGCGATTTGAGATTGTTGGGCTGTCACCTGCACGGCGATTGTGGCGAGGCTTGATTTCTGCGTTTGAATGCGCGCAGTGGCAGCATCGACGGCCAACTTATAGTCGCCACTATCCAGACGGAGCACAACGTCTCCGGCCTTAACGGCGGCATTATCGGCCACGGGCACATCTTGCACGGTGCCTGCCACTTTGGTTCCCAGCAGGGACATATCGGCTTTGGCATAGGCATCATCGGTGGAGATTTGGAAGCGGCCCACGGTGAACCAGTTGTAACCGTAATCTCCTGCAGCCACCAAGGCCGCTAGCAATAGGGTTCCGAGGATGATGCGCCGCAAAGGCAGTTTGCGCTTTGGCGGGGCGGGTTCGCTTGCAGCCGCGTCACGCGGGAATTCTTGCACGACTGGGGCAGGAGCGATCTTCAAAGCGGCATTGGACATAATGTATACTCTAATATGAACCGAACGGTTCGGTTTATGGCTTGCAGATAGCAGTTTGAAACGCTATGTACAAGACCGAACTGTTCGGTGCGATGAAATGACTGCTCTGCAAATTGCGAATGACAACCTTGATACCGCCAAACGCCAGCAAATTCTGGACGGGGCGCGGCGATGCTTTTTGGCGCAGGGTTTTGATGGCACCAGCATGAATGAGATTGTGAAAGCGGCAGGTGTTTCCAAAGGCACCGTCTATGCTTATTTTTCATCCAAGGAAAAGCTTTTCGAGGCGCTTGTGTTCCAAGACCGCCGACAGCAGGCAGAACGCGCCGTTGTGATTGGGGATGAAAGCCGCCCGATTGAACAGGTTTTACATGATTTGGCCTTTCGCATGGCCACCATGTTTAAAACCCCTGATACAGTGGCATATGTGCGCCTTGTGGTGGCCGTGGCCGATAAATTTCCAGATATTGGTCGGGCTTTTTATGAAGCGGGGCCTGATTATGCCAATAAGATTATTGCCGCCTATTTGAAGCGCAAAATGGATGATGGCACCTTGCGACAGGACGACCCAAGGTTGAGTGCCATGCAGTTTTGTGAGGTTGTGCAGTGTGGCCTATTGAAGCCACGGCTTTTTGCTGCTGAAAGCATTGCCGGTAGTTTTGAAGTTGAGCGTGTGATTGAGAGTGGTCTTGCCTTGTTCTTGGGTGGAATGAAGCTGCAAAATTAGCCTGTGGATAGCGGGCATAATAAAATCAGCTGATCATTTGAACTCAATTGCTGCTATTGTTAGGCCATGAACAGTCCTTTGCCGCTCCGTGCCGTTGAACAATCGGCAGATGATAATTTCCGCAGCCCGCCACAAAATCTTGAGGCAGAGCAAGCGTTGCTGGGTGCCATTCTTTCAAACAATGAAGCGGCCGACCGGGTTTCCAGTTTTCTAACGGCCGATCATTTCAGCGAAGCTATTCATTCGCGCATTTATGAGGCGGCCACCACTCTCATTCGCATGGGGAAATTAGCCTCAGCTGTGACGTTGAAATCGCATTTTGAAAACGATGCCACACTCAAAGAAATTGGGGGCACAGCTTATCTCGGAAGGCTGGCCGCCACCGCCACAACCATCATCAATGCCGAGGAATATGGCCGCACAATTTATGAATTAGCCCAAAGGCGAAAACTAATTGGCATTGGCACAGATGTTGTGAATGAAGCCTTTGAGCCCGACATTGAAATCAACTCAAAAGAGATGATTGAACGGGCTGAACAGGCGCTTTATGGGCTTGCTGAGACTGACAAATATGGCAAGGGCTTCCAGCGCTTTGGATCAGCCTTGACTGATGCGATTGATATGGCCTCTGCCGCCTATCAACGCCAGGGCGGTCTTTCAGGCATTTCTGCCGGGCTTACTGACCTTGACGAGAAGATGGGCGGTTTGCAATCTTCCGATTTGATTATTCTTGCTGGGCGGCCTGCTATGGGCAAGACGGCTTTGGCCACCAACATTGCTTATCATGTTGCTAAAAATTACCAGCCGGAAGTGCAAGCTGATGGCACAACGAAAGTTTTGAATGGCGGGATTGTTGGGTTCTTTTCACTTGAAATGAGTTCTGAGCAGTTGGCCACGCGTATTGTGGCTGAACAATCTGGCATTTCGTCTGAATTCATTCGTCGTGGTAAAATTAGCGAAGACGAATTTCAGCGTTTGGTTGATGTGAGCCGTGAATTGCAATCCTTGCCACTTTATATTGATGCCACGGGTGGTCTTACTATTGCGCAGCTGGCGTCTCGTGCGCGGCGTTTGAAGCGCCAGCGTGGGCTGGGATTGATTGTGGTGGACTATTTGCAGCTGCTTGCAGGTTCAGCCAAAAAAGCGGGCGAAGGCCGCGTGCAGGAAGTGACGGAGATCACCGTTGGTCTTAAAGCATTGGCGAAAGAACTGGCGGTGCCGATTATCGCCCTATCTCAGCTATCGCGGCAGGTGGAAAACCGTGAAGACAAGCGCCCGCAACTTTCAGATTTGCGTGAATCAGGGTCAATTGAGCAAGACGCCGATGTGGTGCTGTTTGTGTACCGCGAAGAATATTATCTCGAACGGCTGATGCCTGCTGAAGGCACGCCAGAATTTCAAGGTTGGCAAGAAAAAATGGACCGCGCCCATGGCAAAGCCGAAGTGATTATCGGCAAGCAGCGCCACGGTCCTACGGGCACGGTGGAGTTGCACTTTGAAGGACGGCTTACGCGGTTTTCGAACTTGGCGCGTGATGGTTATGCACCTGAGCGGTTTGAATAGGCCTGACTACAATGGCTTACGAACACAACCGATTTCGCGTGGTGGAAATTGAAAAAATAAAATTTTACAACCTTAGGGATGCTGTTTTTTTGCCCGATTGTATTTATCATAACAATATGACTGGGGGGTCGTAAGGGGTCAACACTACGTCGTAATCGGCGCGAGGAAAATGATGGGCCATATTTCTGGAAATGTTGCTTATCGCAACTTCGCCGAAAACTTATTTGTGCTGGCAACGCGCAATGGATCGATTGCAAGTACGTGCAGAGATCTTGAAATCAATCGCCAGCAATTCAACAAATACCTTAATGGCAGTGTATTGCCAAATGAAGCGACTCTTTTAAAGATTACTCAATTTTTTAAAGTTGAATCAATCAACCTTTTTGCTCCACCAGAACCCGTCAAATCTCCGTCTCTAGAAATGCTGGTAGAACCAAAGACGGAGAAAGCAGCACCACAATTCCGTTACAACCGAACTGTGGATACCTTGGAATCTGAGAGCGCAAATTGCACCCTGCGAGAAGGTGTCTACACTTGTTACCTTCCTTGGAAAATGAAACCGAACCACTCGCTGCGCTGCATTGTTGTTGTCGTTAGAATAGGCAGTAAGTTAGTGTTCACGAGGATTGTGCGTCATGCCAATGTTGGTGATCAATTTCGTTTATACCCTACAACTTGCCATGATGGATTGGTTACGCAAAATCGAAATCGCGTAACGTTCGTGAGCCACGAGCGGGGCTGGGAACAGCGCATGTCTATGATTAATTTTGCCGTAGAACAACAATTTAAAAACGCCATTATGATGGGACTATTGCTCTCTTTTGCACCCTCCGGCATGCCAATCAGCTGCCAGTTTGCTATGCAATACCAAAGCCCAAATTCAGATTGGCGTAAACATTTTAAAACCTGCGGAATTATAACAAATGAAGACCCATCAATTTCTCCAAACGTCGCAGAAATAATTCGCGCAAACTTCAAAAGTAGCCGCTCTGTGATGCAATCCGTAGACTTACTGCCGGATTGGCGGCCATTGTAATTTTAAGTTAGTTTTAGTCGCTTTGTATTTTCTAGAAATTGAACTTAATTCAAAGTTTGATCAACAAACAAATGTCACTAATTGCGGAATAAGGCAGCTTAGAATACTTCCCGATAAAAAATAGTTTGGACTCTAAAAGGGCAAATGATGGCAGCGAAAATTTTTGAAGATGAGACAACTGTCTATCAAATATTTGCAAAAAACTTGCGGGCTCGTGTGCTGGAGCGGGGGAGTATTTCACAAATATGTTTAGACCTCGACATCAACCGCCAGCAGTTTAACAAATATCTTGGTGGTTCGATGTTACCAAATAAATCGACGATGGGCAAAATTGTTGCTTATTTGGGTGTGGGGCTACTTCAACTTTTTCAAGAAGAGCCAACACTACAAACAAGCGATCGTGATCTTCAGCGAAACCGCAGTGACAGCAACATTTACTTGGAAAAAGCTTTAGAACAAATCAAGTCTCATAGTTCCAGTTCTAGATTTGCTGAAGGCGTTTACACATGTTATTCAGCTTGGTTGCCCGCTTTCCAGTATTGCTTGCGGTCACTTGTCATTTTGAAAAGGGTGGAGGGCCATTTGGTGTTTACCAGATTGGTACGGCTCGACGAACTTGGCAGCGTTGAGAGAAAATATAGGCCCAGACTGCAAGAGGGTGTCGTTACTCAACACAAGAATTTTATATCCTTATCAGGCACTGAACCAAAACGAGACCATCGCAAAATAATGATGTGTTTTGCGCGAGGTGACATGCCATTGCATAACACCATGGGAGGTTTGCTTTTAACTTACGCATTGACGGACCTACCCATTAGTTGTCGCGTAGTTTTGCACTATCAGGGCCAATCAAAAGACTGGCGAAAATATTATAAGGACAGTGGATTGATGCCAATCGATCATCCGTCGATAAGGTCGGATGCCGCGGCGATTATTCAGCAATACTTCCATGAACAGAATTCAATTTTACAAACATTTGATCAAATGGAAGCATGGCGAAGTTAGTTGCCGCGGCTTTTTGTTACGTGGAGAGCTCACCCAACAGGAGCAATGTTGAGAGGCACTTTCCCAAGTTGTTAGCATTAGGGTTCACTTCGACAGCATCATCTTCTGTTAGCAGATATGAAGCCAAAATCTTTTTCATCTGAGCGTTGCAGATTGCTTCGGCCTTTTCGATGAGGTTGCGTGTTTCTGGCCATAGGACTTGTGATAAAATATTTTCGACTTGACCAGATTTTAGCCTTTTATTCGTTGCATCTTTCAAAGCATTGAGTGCCAAATAGACCAATTCAAATTGGTTTTCCGCGTTTGTCTTTTCTTGTTTGTAAAAGCGGTCACCGCTAGTTTCTGAAACTGAGTTGTAGTTTTCTTGTGCATAGATATTCATTGCCCTGTTCCAATCTTGGTTTTGTTTGTTTTACTCTGTCCCCCGATTCTTTACGCTGCTTACTGAATACTGAAGGAATAGCCTTGATTTGCATTGCTCCGCAATTTCGCTTGGCATTCGCTCGGTCGTTTATTTTGCATGCGTAGTCATTTTTGTCGTTTTGTTCCTGTGATTTTCAATTTTCGCCTATCGTGATATTACTTCTGTGAATAAAAAGTTCACTACGATGAATATTGAGCCTGATAGAAGCGCTTGCTCTCGTCGTTAAATCATTTAATCCTCGACTCATGACAGAAGTTCCAGAACATCTCGCCAGTGCAATTGTCAGCATTGATCTTGCCGCACTTTGCACGAACTATCGCACGTTGTGCAAACAGGCGGCACCAGCGGCTTGTGGTGTGGCCATTAAAGGTGAGGCTTATGGGTTGGGCATGGCCGTAGTGGCCAAAGCCTTGTGGAATGAGGGCTGCAGAAACTATTTCGTGTCACGCCCAAGCGAAGGTGCTGAACTTCGCGCTGTTTTGGCTGATGCTGCCATTTATGTGCTTGATGGATTTTATTTGGGGCAAGCTGAATTCTATATGCACCACAAGCTAATCCCCGCATTAATATCAATTGATCAAGCCCAGGAGTGGGCGAAGGTTGCTGCTGGCAGACCTTGCGCAATTCATGTTGACACTGGCATTAGTCGTCTTGGGTTTACAGTAGCTGAATTTAAAAAATTATTTGGTGATGATGAATTCATAAAATTGATTCATATCAACTTATTAGTGAGCCATCTTGCATGTTCGGATGAAGATGAGCATGAGATGAACGCAAAGCAACTTGCGGCCTTTTATAAGTTTCGTAAATATTTGCCTGATGTGCCTGCAAGCTTTGCAAACTCGAGTGGCATCTTCTTGGGTGGTGCTTACACTTTTGATCTGGTGCGCGCAGGCGTGGCACTTTATGGTGGCAACCCCACACCCGGAAAACCCAACCCCATGAAAACCGTTGTCACCTTGCAAGCCAAGGTGATGCAAACGCGCCATGTGAAGCAAGGTGACACGATTGGTTATAGCGCCACATGGACTGCGCCGCGTGATTCAAAGATTGCAATTCTGGGTGCAGGTTACCGCGACGGAATTCCGCGCAAGCTTTCATCTTCGCAGATTGATGGCCCGGCCCAAGTTTATATTGCAGGCAGCCGAGTGCCTATTGTCGGGCGGGTGTCGATGGATATGATGGCTTGCGATGTGACTGATATTCCAGACGCTGAGATTTCGCGCGGAACACTTGCTGAAATTTTCGGACCGCATATTTCGGTTGACGAGGCGGCGGCTTCTGCGGGCACGATTTCCTATGAACTTCTCACCCATCTGGGCAATCGGTATCACCGCCGCTACATTGGTGACGAATCGTGAGGTGCCCTTGAATATTATTGCAGCCATAGGCCGATTATTTTTGTTGTTCTGCGCAGAAGTGGGACGCGTGGCGTTGTTTCTTAAAGATGCGCTGACGCAAGGCCTGACGCCGCGCTATTATTTCAGTCAAATGGCGCTGCAATTCTTTCGGGTTGGCTACACTTCGTTGCCTGTTGTGGCGCTCACCTCTTTTTTCACCGGTGGCGCTTTGGCTTTACAAATTTATACAGGCTCATCGCCCGCCACAGCCGGACAATTGGTGCCGAGTATTGTGGCCATTGGCATTACGCGTGAGTTAGGCCCGGTGCTGGCAGGCTTAATGGTTGCTGGCAGAGTGGGGGCATCGATTGCAGCAGAGCTGGGCACCATGCGGGTGACGGAGCAGACAGATGCTTTGGTGACGCTTTCCACTAATCCTTTCAAATATCTCGTGGGGCCGCGCTTGCTAGCTGCGGTGGTTTCATTGCCACTACTTGTGGCAATTGGGGACACGATTGGCATTATGGGTGGATATATTGTGGGCACGCGCTCATTGGGGTTCAATGGGTTCAGCTATATCAAGACCACTGTTGACCAATTGCACTTTGACGATATTTCATCGGGGCTTATTAAAGCGGCTGTGTTTGGATTCATTATTGCGCTTATGGGGTGCTATCACGGCTTTAACTCTAAAGGCGGGGCGCAAGGTGTGGGCCGTGCCACCACCAGTGCTGTTGTTTCTTCAGCCATCATGATTTTGGCAGCAAACTTTGCGCTCACGTCTTTGTTGTTTGGAAAACACTGATGCATATTGAGCTTGAAAATGTGCGAAAAAGTTTTGGCCCCAAACATGTGCTGAACGGCCTTTCGCTGAAGGTTGAAAAAGGCAAATCACTTGTGGTGATTGGCGGATCAGGCACGGGCAAATCTGTCATGCTGAAATGCATTCTGGGCATTCTTCAGCCGGATTCTGGTTCAATTAAAATCGCTGGTGAAAATGCTGTTGGTTTGCGTGGCGAGGCCCGCGATAAGTTTCTTGCGCGCTTTGGCATGCTGTTTCAAGGCGGGGCTTTATTTGACTCGATCAGCGTGTGGGAAAACGTGGCCTTTGGCTTGATGCAAGGCCGCCACACACCGCGCGCGAAAGCCCGCGAAATTGCCATGGAGAAACTGGTTCTGGTTGGGCTTTCTGCCGATGTGGGGAAACTTTATCCGGCGGAACTTTCTGGCGGAATGCAAAAGCGTGTTGGGTTGGCGCGGGCGATTGCTGCTGATCCCGAGATCATTTTCTTCGATGAGCCCACCACAGGCCTCGACCCGATTATGGCGGATGTGATTAACAATTTGATTGTTGATTGCGTGAAGCGCTTGGGTGCCACCACCATTTCCATCACGCATGATATGGCCTCAGCCCGCAAAATTGCCGATGATATTGCCATGATTTATAAAGGCGAAATCATCTGGCAGGGGCCAGCGAAAATGATTGACCGTAGCGGCAACCCCTACGTGGACCAATTCATTCTGGGCCGTGCTGATGGGCCGATTAAGATGGATGTGTTGAAGGCGTGAGCACACTCATTGATATTTCTCGCGCCTATAGTCCTGGCGCAGCTGTGTTCCCTATCGACACTCCCTACTCAGAAGAATTCGTGGCGCGCATCGGGCCTGGTTGTCCGGTCAATGTCTCGCGCATCACCATGTCGGTCCATTGTGGCACCCATGCCGATGCGCCTTATCATTATGATGAGCAGGGGGCACGGATTGGTGCGCTTGATCTTCATGTGTTTATGGGGCCAGCCCGCGTGATTGATGCGCAAGCGGCAGGGCCATTGTGCCTGCCTCAAGACATAAAACCATTTTTGAAAGACTGCCCCCCTCGGGTTTTGCTGCGGCTGTTTGCGGGACAGGATTCTAAAGTTTGGGGTGATGATTTTCGTGCACTTGCTGCAGAGACTGTGCAACTGCTGGCTGATCATGGCGTGAAATTGGTCGGTGTTGATACAAGTTCGGTTGACCCTTCAACATCAAAGAGTTTGCCAGCGCATATGGCTTGCAAACAGAATAACATCATTATTCTTGAAAACCTGTTGCTCGATCATGTGGAGCCGGGTGATTATGAATTGATGGCGCTGCCACTGAAGTTTGAGAATTTAGATGCTTCCCCAGTTCGGGCCGTGTTGCGGCGCTAAGTTTTGCGCGAACCAAAACCCATGCGACCAATAACATTAACATCTCCACTGATCAGTTCTCGAATGGCTGCCGCAATATGAAGCACGATTACCAAGAACAGCACGAGCGCCATCCAAACATGAACGACGCGGGTGGGATATTGCGCGAAATCGGCGGGCAGGGTGTTGCCTGGTGTTTCATAAAGGTGCGCAATTAAATATCCTGTGAGCCAGCCGCTGATGGCTGTTACAAAAATAACAAGATACATCAGGCGGTGAACGGGTGTGCGCAAACGGCCAATGCCTTTGGTTTGGCTTTCGCTTGGCTGCGGGTGGCTGGTGAAATAACGGGTGGCAAGGCGGATGAACATCAGCACGATGATGGCTGTGCCAATGCCCATATGGATTGATAAGGGCTGCAATTTTGCTGGATCAGAATTTGCCATTTTACCAATTGTAAAATAGCCAAAGCCCAGCTGTAAACCGATCATCAAAGCCAAGAGCCAATGAAGGACAACGAGAACAGGGTGATATTTGCGAACTGACATTTTAAAAACTCTATTATTCGAGGTAACCTGACTCAAAAATACAGTGTGTTCAATAGGTGTGGATTTTGCCCTGAGAAACCGATTAAACCCCTTCCATGCGCTTTCCGCCCTCATTTCTTGATGACATTCGCAACCGGGTTTCGGTGTCGTCGGTTATTGGTCGCAAGGTAGCTTGGGATCGGCGCAAGAGCAATCCGGGCAAAGGCGATTTTTGGGCGTGTTGCCCATTTCATGGTGAGAAATCTCCAAGCTTTCATGCCGATGATCGTAAAGGGCGCTATTACTGTTTTGGCTGCAAAGCTTCAGGTGATATTTTCAAGTATCTTGTCGACAAAGAAGGTGTGCCGTTTCCTGAGGCCGTGGCGCAGCTGGCTCAAGAAGCTGGCCTGCCCATGCCGGAATTTTCACAGGCTGATGCAGAACGTGAGGAACAGCGCTCAAGCCTTTATGAAATAATGGAATTTGCACAAAAGTTTTTTGAGGCGGAGCTGCAAACGGCGCGGGGGGCCAAGGCGCGGGGCTATCTTTCAGACCGTGGCTTGAGTGCGGCCATTCAAAAAGAATTCGGCATTGGCTATGCGCCGGAAGATCGTTCAGCGCTGCGCACTCATTTGGCCGAAAAGAACGTTTCGGTTGAGCAAATGGCTGAGGCCGGATTGGTGGTTTCAGGCGATGATATCCCTGTGGCCTATGATCGGTTCCGTGACCGGGTGATATTTCCCATTCGTGATGCGCGGGGGCGGGTGATTGCCTTTGGCGGCCGGGCCTTGCGGGCCGACGTGCCGGCAAAATATCTCAATTCGCCAGATACGCCCTTGTTTCACAAAGGCGAAATTCTCTACAATTTCGACAAGGCGAGGGGGCCTGCCCATGCTTCCAGCCAGCTGATTGCTGTTGAGGGTTATGTTGATGTGATTGCCATGTTCCGCGCCGGCTTCACGCAAGCCGTTGCACCGCTTGGAACAGCGCTGACTGAAATGCAACTGGCCTTGATGTGGAAAACGGTGGCGGAACCGATTTTGTGTTTTGACGGTGATAGTGCTGGGCAAAAAGCGGCCTACCGGGCGTTAGACTTGGCGTTGCCATTGTTGAAGCCTGGACATTCTTTGAAGTTTGCATTTCTGCCCCAGGGGCAGGATCCGGATGATGTGTTAAAATCCGAGGGGCCTGAAGCCGTTAAAACAGTGATCAATGCGGCCGAGCCCATGGGTGCAGTGTTATGGCAACGGGCCCTGAACGAGAATGATCGCGCAACACCAGAGCGCCGTGCCCTGTTCGAGCGCGATCTCAAAACTCAGCTGCGGTTGATTCAAGATGAAACCGTGCAAAAGCATTATTTGGCAGATTTGCAAGAGCGGCTGAATGGGCTGTTTAAAGGCCAGCACGTTGCGCGCGGCGCTTTCAATAAATTTGGCAAGGCGCAACCCCGCTTGAAGTGGGGGCAAAAAGCGTGGGAAATGCAACTTCCGCCCTCGCAACAACTGAAGGCGCTGGCGAGCAAAACTGGCTTTGCCAGTGCTTCTGAGCGCCGTGAACGCATGATTGTGCTGTCTGTCATAAATCATCCCGAACTTCTGCACGATGTTTGGAGCGATTTTGCTATGTCAGAATTCGCATCGCGTGAGCTTGACTCTATGCGGGCAAATATTCTAGATGCGGCGTCCTCGCAGGAAAGCCTTGAAACGGCTGGCCTTCGGGGTCATTTAGTGTCTAAGGGTTTTGGTCCGGTGTTGGATCGCCTTGAAGACCAAGCCAAACGTTTGAATGAGTGGTTCCTCGGTCCTGCGGCTGCACCAGATGATGCCCGGACAGGCCTCCGCCAAATGATTGTGCTGCACCACAAAGCCGTCACACTCGATCGCGAGTTAAAGGCCGCAGAAGCGGCTTTTGGCTCCGAACCCACCGAGGAAAACCTCAACGCGCTGGTTGCTGTTCGCGACCAATTGCTCTCGGCCAATGGCCTTGAAGCCCAAATTCTGGGTTTCGGTGCCGCCTCTGGCCGCACTATCGATCAGCTAAGCTGAATTACTTAATTCAGCCAATCCGCTGATTTATAGTTAAGCAGCAATTAACAGGGCCGCGGCTAGGTTGGCCCCGAATCAGTTTATGCGATGGACTTGTCCGTCGGTTTTTGAAGGATTGAGACTTTATGGCCCGTACGCCGATCACAACCAAGCCTCCTGCCAAGATTGAGCCGGAAGCCGCAGCGCCGCAAGACGAGAATGATGTGCCAGATGCCGGCGCAGATGGCCCCGTTCTTGATCTATCGGATGCTGCAGTCAAGCGGCTGATCAAGCTTGCCAAGGCGCGTGGTTATGTGACGCTTGATGAACTCAATGCAGTTCTTCCCTCAGAAGAAGTGACTTCGGACCAGATTGAAGACGTTTACGCGATGCTTGCTGAAATGGGCATCACAGTTGTTGAAAGCGAAGAAGAAAACGAATCCGTTGTGGCCAAGGTTGAAGAGGTTGAAAGCTCTGAAACTGCTTTGATGAAAGTTGAAGCACCTAAAGTTCCATCAGACCGCACAGATGATCCGGTGCGCATGTATCTCCGCGAAATGGGCCGTGTAGAACTGCTCTCTCGCGAAGGCGAAATTGCCATTGCCAAGCGCATTGAAGCGGGCCGCGAAGCCATGATCAGCGGCTTGTGCGAAAGCCCGCTCACATTCCAAGCCATTATTATTTGGCGCGATGAATTGAACGAAGGCAAAATTCTGCTGCGTGATATTATCGATCTTGAAGCCACTTATGCTGGGCCTGATGCCAAGCAGAACCAATCTGTGCAAACGCCCATGCCTTATGTTCCGCCCAAGGAAGAGGTGTGCAAGCAAGCTGAGGCCAAACGCGCAGAGCAAAGCAAGAATGAATCTCGCCGTGCGCCACCGCCGCGCCGGGGCGGAGAAGACGATTTCTCGGATGTTCTTTCACCAGAAGATTTCGACAAGCCCAATGTTGAAGATGACGATGACGATGAGGGCGATGACTTGGGCGTTTCTCTCTCTGCGATGGAAGCGGAGTTGAAGCCAAAAGTTCTCGAAGTGTTTGACGAGATTGCGCGGCTTTATAAATCCTTACGCAAATTGCAAGACCAAGAAGTGCAGGAAGGCGAGGGGCTTTCACCATCGCAAGACCGCCGTTACCGCAAGCTGCGTGAAGATATTATCACCAATGTGAAATCACTTTCGCTGAACAATGCGCGCATCGAGGCGCTGGTTGAACAGCTTTATGATATCGCCAAGCGCCTGAATATTTTGGAAGGCCGTCTCATGCGCCTTGCTGAAACTTACAAAGTGCCGCGCGATGAATTCTTGCGTGAATACCAAGGCAATGAACTGGATAGCGAATGGCTGAAGCGCGTTGGCCGCTTGGTGAAACATGGTTGGAAGAAGTGGGTGAATGACGAGAAAGAATCCATCATCGTCATCCGCGATGAGATTTTTGAACTCGCTTCGGCCACTGGTTTGCAAATTCAAGAGTATCGCAAAATTGTTGGCATGGTGCAGAAGGGCGAACGTGAAGCCCGCATCGCCAAGAAGGAAATGGTTGAGGCCAATTTGCGCTTGGTTATTTCGATTGCGAAAAAATACACCAATCGTGGTTTGCAATTCTTGGATTTGATTCAGGAAGGCAACATCGGCTTAATGAAAGCCGTTGACAAATTCGAATATCGCCGTGGATATAAATTCTCCACTTATGCCACATGGTGGATCCGCCAGGCAATCACACGTTCCATCGCCGACCAAGCCCGCACCATCCGCATTCCGGTGCACATGATCGAAACCATCAACAAGATCGTGCGCACATCACGCCAGATGATGCACGAAATTGGCCGCGAAGCCACGCCTGAAGAAATGGCAGAAAAACTCTCCATGCCTTTGGAAAAAGTGCGGAAAGTTATGAAGATCGCCAAGGAGCCAATTTCCTTGGAAACGCCAGTGGGTGATGAAGAAGATTCACACTTGGGCGATTTCATCGAAGACAAGGGCGCAATCCTGCCCATTGATGCCGCCATTCAAGCCAACCTGCGCGAAACTACAACACGCGTGCTTGCTTCATTGACGCCGCGTGAAGAGCGCGTTCTTCGCATGCGCTTCGGCATCGGCATGAACACCGATCACACGCTGGAAGAAGTGGGGCAGCAGTTCAGCGTGACGCGTGAACGGATTAGGCAGATTGAAGCGAAAGCTCTGAGGAAACTGAAGCATCCATCACGCTCAAGGAAGCTGCGGAGTTTCTTGGATAATTAAAAGTGTCCGCTAAGGAATTTTATCTGAAATATCTCAAACCCAACTATGATGAATGGGTACTGAGTTTGCTCGACGAACGACTGGCTATGAACACGATATTGTCGGCTAATCAGATGGTTGACTGGTATTTTTATGATTTGAAAATTGGCAACTCTGTCGGACAGGGTTTCTCTGGCCCCAAAGTTTTGCGCGAGCATATTGTTGCAAACGTTTGTGCTGATTTTCAAATTATTTGGGATGTGGCCGACTCACATAAGCATTTTGAACGCCACCGAGGTGACGCGCTCATAAAGTTCGCAGAGCAGACCAAGCTTGGGGCAATGGGGTTTGGGCAAGGCGGCTTTGGTGAGGGGCCATATGGTGGTGGACCACAGTTGCTTGCCGAGAATAGTGGCAAGAAGCGAAACATAAGTGCTGCAACGAAGAATGTCGTTGCTATGTGGCGTGACTTGCTTCAGTTGCAGAGTACACAACAGCTGAATTTTATACATTGTCTCACAAGAAGTATTCAAATGTATACTCACTTCCCCACCCGCTCCGCATAACCATCCACCAGCGCCCTAATCATTTTCTGGTAGGGTACTCGCTGCTTCTTTGCTTCGCTTTTAAAAAAAGTCGATGCTGCGACGTGAGAGGCTCAGTGTGACTTTGACGTTGTCGTCCCGCAGCACGAGTTCGGATGGCGGCGGCAGGAAGTCTTTTATGATTTTGACTTTACCGATGTCGCCTTTGGTATATTCAATTTTGTTCTTCATAATTTTTTATAGGCCTTCTCATCTGCGGCGCTCGTCCATTCTTTAAATTCTAGAAATGGGTCGATATCGTGCAAACTGGGTTTGACCTTTTGAGGATTAGCTGTTTTCGATTTTGTCTCGTCTTTCCGCTTGGTCATCTGAATTCTCCGATTGTGAGCATATCACAAAATGGGTATTCTTGAAATAATGAACTCCTACAGTTTTACTTCTCCCCTCTGGAAATATTCTGGCGAATCCGCATGGCATTTCATCACTTTGCCTGCGGAGGTTTCGGCGCGGATTAAGTTTTTGCAAACAGGGCGCAGGGGGTTTGGGTCGGTTCGGGTTTTGGCTAGGATTGGAAAATCTACATTTGAAACTTCGGTGTTTCCGGATTCTCAATCGGGGTGTTTTCTGCTTCCGGTTAAAGTCAGCATTCGCAAAGCGGAAGAAATTGGGCATGGCGATGCGGTTACTTGCCTGATAGAATTGCGCGATGAATTATAGGTGTATACATGACCAAACTCCCAACTTACTTTATCTCTCACGGTGGTGGGCCTTGGCCTTGGTTGCCGGATATGCGCAAGGGCATGGCGCTTTTGGAGAAGTCGCTGGCGGCCATGCCATCGGAATTGCCGGAAAAGCCTAAAGCGATTTTGATGATTTCTGGCCATTGGGAACAGGATGATTTTGCGGTGATGGGGGCGGCCCATCCTCCAATGGTTTATGATTATGGTGGCTTTCCGGATTTCACCTATCATATCAAATATTCCGCACCCGGTGCGCCGGAGATTGCGACGCGGGTTGTGGAGCTTCTGAAGGCCGCGGGGCTGCCTTCGCATTTGGACACCACGCAAGGTTTTGACCATGGTGTGTTTGCACCGATGCAAATTATGTATCCTGATGCTGATATGCCTTTGTTCGAAGTGTCGCTGAAACATAAATATGATCCAGCTGCGCATTTTGCTTTGGGCCGGGCGCTTGCACCGCTTCGTGATGAAGGAGTTTTGATTGTGGGCAGTGGTCTCTCTTACCACAACATGCGTGGCTTTGGCCCGCAGGGAAAATTGCCTTCTGCTGAATTTGATGCGTGGCTGAATGAAGCGCTGTTAAGTGCGCCTGAGAAGCGTGAGGCGTTGTTGATGGCGTGGGATAAAGCCCCTTCAGCACGCGCCTGCCACCCGCAAGAGGATCATCTCATTCCTCTCATGGCCGCTGTGGGGGCTGCGGAAAATGAGAAGGCTACGCGGGTTTATTATGATCAAGCCGTGTTTGGAAATATCACGGCTTCAAGCTATCGGTTTGGGTGAGGGTTCATCATGTCTTGGTTGAGCAAATTATTTGGTAGCGGAGCAGGGCAACCTGCTGCAACAAAAACACTGGACTATAAGGGCTTCCTGATTACGGCTGAGCCTTATAAGGATGGTGGGCAATATCAGCTGGCAGGTGTGATTTCGAAAGATGGAAAATCGCATCGTTTTGTGCGCGCCGACAAATTTACCAGTGCGGACGAGGCCGCAGATTTTGCACTGGCTAAGGGCCAGCTGATTATTGATCAGCAGGGCGACAAGGTTTTTAATTCATGATCCGCAAGCGGAAATTGATTCAGCGGCTCACACGCAATGCGTTTTGGGCGCTCGGTATTATTGCAGGTGCACTTGCGGTGGGAATGGCGGGTTATTCCTATTTTGGAGCCATGGATTTTATCAAAGCGTTCGCAAACGCTTCAATGATTTTATCAGGCATGGGGCCGCTTGATCCTATGACCACTAAAGCTGGCCAGGTTTTTGAAGGGTTTTATGCTCTTGTTTCAGGCTTGCTGTTTTTTGCTGTGGCGGGCTTTGCCTTGGCACCAGCATTGCATCATATTCTGCGCACGTTTCACCTTGAAGACGAAGACGCGAAGAAACTGCACTGAATTATTTGACACCGATCACATAATTAAAACTCACGCTGATGCGCAGGCCATCGGCTTTGTTCAGCGGCACCTCATGGCGCAACCAGCTTTCCCACATGAGCACAGTGCCTGCTTCTGGCGTCTCACTGATATGGGATTTCATTTCGCGCGGTGCCGTGGCCAAGCGTTGTGGGGCGGCCATCATTAGAGCGTGGCGCGGGTCTTCATAGACGATCGGGCCAGCACCCTGGGGCACTGAAACGTAATAAGTGCCGCTGATCACGGAATTGGTGTGAATGTGTGATGTGTGGCTGCCGCCCTCGGGCATTACATTCACCCAGATGGAATCGCAAATCGGTTTGCCGCCGCGAATGTCCCAATGCAGTTCTTTGGCAAAAGCACTCGCATGTTTATCAAGCTCTTTCACCAAGGTTTTGAACGCGGGGATCATGGCGGCCAAATCGAAATTTGACGAGAATGAGGTGTAGCCGGGATAGCCGTGTTTCTCGCACCAGCGCTGGCCAGCCCCGTCATCCTCGCTCAGGGTGATGGCGGCATCTTCCAGATTGCCGTTAAGCTTGGCCGCATTTGGCAGTTCAGCACGGTAAAGAAGGGTGGGGAAAAGGCTTTGAATTTTGCTCATGCACACCCCCATATCGTGTCTTCACAGGGCGGCGCAAGGGCCGTATGACTGTAGCATATTGATGGAGATGTCATGTCGCTGCCTGCACATTTGATGGATGGTTATAATCGTTTTCGCTCTGGCCGTTATGCGGCTGAGGCTGAACGCTATTTGAAACTGGGCGAGGGTGCGCAAAAACCTAAGCTGATGATTATTGCCTGTTGTGATTCCCGCGCTGCGCCTGAGACTATTTTTGATGCGGGGCCTGGGGAAATTTTTGTGGCGCGCAACGTGGCCAATCTGGTGCCTTCCTATGCGCCGGATGGCAAGCACCATTCCACCAGTGCCGCTATTGAGTTTGCAGTTCTTTCTCTCGGTGTGCGCGACATTATGGTGATGGGCCATGGCCGCTGCGGCGGCGTGAATGCGGTGGTGCATGGCAGTGGGCCATTATCCAAAGGTGATTTTATCGGCAAATGGATGAGCGATGTGGAAGACCTTGTGGCCACTGTGCGCGAAGACCATGACGACGAGAAAACTTTGGCCAAAGCTGTCGAACATGCCTCGGTTGAAAATTCACTCGCGAATTTGCGCACTTTCCCGTGGTTGCGCATGAAGGAAAACAAGGGCGAGTTGGGCCTGCACGGCGCGTGGTTTGATATTAGTTTGGGCGAGCTCCACATTTATGATGAAGCTGCCCATAATTGGAATTTGGTTACTTAATTTCCCAAGCAATATTCACATCAACGCCAATCACCTGTTCGCCTTGGGCAATAGGGACGGGGCCAGCATCAGAAGCAGACGCCATTTTGGCGCGCATCATCATGGGTTGTGGTTCAGCACTCACACCTTCGCTGAGAGAAATAACATTGCCCAAACTGGTTGATGTGGCCGCCGCATAAAGATCAGCTTTGCGTTTTGCATCTTGCACGGCCTGCTTGCGGGCGGCGTCCATCGCGTCTTGGGGGTTTGCGACCGAGAATGAAATGCCATTGATTTGGTTCGAGCCTGATGAAACTGCTTTATCAAGCAAGTCACCAATTCCATCAATTTTGTGAACGATGACAGTGACTGTGTTGGACACATCATAGCCAGAAAGCTTGGGCGCTTGGCCATTGTTTTGGCCATAGTCGTAACGCGGGTTCACGCTGAAGTTCGAAGTTTGAATATCTTTGGCCTCGATGCTTGCAGCTTTGAGAGCGGCCATCAGATCATTCATAGATTTTGTATTTGCGGCCAACGCTTCTTGCGCGGTGGTGGATGATGACATGACACCCATGGTGACAATGGCCAAATCTGGGGCCACACGCACTTCGCCATGGCCGGAAAGAGAAATAGAACGGATCAATTTACTGTCCTCAGCAAAAGCAGGATTGATGATGGCCATTGAGGCAAGAAGGGCGGCAGTGAGAAGCGATTTAGACATGAAGACTCCGTTTGAATTAACGAAGACTATTCTATCTCAAATTGCGGCGGCGTTATGTCTAGCGAAAAGGTGGCTCATCAAAGCTGCGGAGTTTGCGCGAATGCAAGCCTGCACGAATGGCACGTAAACGTTCAACGGCGGCAATGCCGATGAGCAGGTGCTCACCCACCGCGCGGTCATAAAACGCATTGGCGGCACCTGGCAATTTTATTTCGCCGTGCAGGGGCTTATCGGAAACACAAAGCAGCGTTCCATAAGGCACGCGGAAGCGATAACCTTGTGCAGCAAGTGTGCCAGATTCCATATCAATGGCGATGGCACGCGAAAGGTTGATGCGCTTTCTCTCTTGGGTCCAGCGCAGTTCCCAGTTGCGATCATCATTGGTCACCACTGTTCCGGTGCGCAGACGGGCTTTCAGGGAATCACCTGTTTCTCCTGTCACATCGGCCGCTGCTTGCTGCAAGGCAACTTGCACTTCAGCAAGGGCTGGAATTGGAATTTCGGGTGGAAGGACAGAATCTAAAATGTGGTCTTGGCGCAAATAGGCGTGGGCCAGAACATAGTCACCGATGCGCTGCGACTGACGAAGCCCGCCGCAATGGCCAACCATAAGCCAGCAATGTGGGCGAAGCACAGCCAAGTGGTCTGTCATGTTTTTAGCGTTTGATGGACCAACACCAATGTTCACCAAAGTTATGCCGCCTTCGCCATCATTGCGCGAGAGATGATAGGCGGGCATTTGGAATTTGTGCCACTGGCTGGCATCCGTCACTGCTTTGATCGCAACCTTATCCATGCCACGCTTGATGGTTCCGCCGCCAGGCAAATGGAGAGCATCATAAGGTCCATTCAATGCCAGTTGCTCAATTGACCAGCCGATAAATTGATCGACATAACGATGATAGTTGGTGAGCAAAATCCATGGCTGCACATGGGCCCAATGGGTGCCAGTGTAATGTTGCAAACGCTTGAGCGAGTAATCGACCCGCACCGCATCAAACATGGCCAACGGCAGTGGATGGCCTGCATCAGGTTCCCATTGCCCATCAGCGATTTCATCACCAACCAAAGCGAGATCCGGAATGGGAAAATGCAAGGCAAGCTCTGCTGCAGTGACGCCGCCGCCGCCCAGATCATTGCCTTTGTCTAAAACATAAGGATAGGGGATGAGCTGCGTGGATGGGCCCACTTCGATGGTTGCACCATAGTCATTCACAAGATGAGTGAGTTGGGTGACCAGATAACGCTTGAAATGGGCGGGTTGAGTTATGGTTGTGGCATAGATCCCGGGGCCTTGGAATTTAGCATAGGCCCGCATGATGGAAGGTTGCAGCCCGCTTGAGGTGTAGGTGACACGCAATTCGGGATAGCAGAATTGGGCTTTTTGCGCTGGCGTGGGGGCCAAGCGTTTAGTGAAATAGCTTTCAAGGGCTTCACGCAATGCTGCCGATGCAGCTTGGTGGAGGGCGATTAGCTGTTCAACAGCGATTTCAGGGTTCAGTGTTTTACTTTTCATCTAAAGCTTCTAGCATAGTACAAAAAAATGTTGTAGCGAGCATTTGTCACGGCGGGCCTATAGCTCAATGGTTAGAGCCGACGGCTCATAACCGTCTGGTTCCAGGTTCGAGTCCTGGTGGGCCCACCAATTTTTTTATCTTAGATTTGCGACGTTTTTGTAACTCGCCTGCTCATCGATCTGATTGGCGATTGCAAGAGCCTGATCTGCCGGAGCAGGCTTGGCATAAGCGTAACCTTGCACAGAATCAGCATCTAATTCGCGCAATGTTTCAACTTCGTTTAAACTTTCGGCGCCTTCTGCCACAACACTCATGCCCAAAGCATGGGCCAGATTGATGATGCCTTTCATAAGATCAATGCTTTTGCGGCCGCCCTTCATGCCGCTGACGAAGGCGCGGTCAATCTTCAGCTTATCGAACGGCAAATTTTCAAGATAAGACAAGGAAGAATAACCCGTGCCAAAGTCGTCCAATGCTGTCCGCACACCAATTTCTCGCAACTGATAGAGAATTTTTTCGACGGTGGTCATGGATTTGCCCACGAACAGGCTTTCAGTGAGTTCTAAGCATAAGAGTTCCGCAGGAAGGCCAGATTGCGCCAAAGCAGCGCGCACCTTGCCCATGAAACCCGCTTGAATGATTTGTGCCGCCGAAATATTGACAGCCACGGTTCTAGGGCTTTGCCCGGCATCGATCCACGCTTTTGCCTGCCTG
This sequence comes from Hyphomicrobiales bacterium, assembly GCA_025359215.1. Classification (GTDB taxonomy): domain Bacteria; phylum Pseudomonadota; class Alphaproteobacteria; order Rhizobiales; family Aestuariivirgaceae; genus Aestuariivirga. The sequence continues at coordinate 25,103 of JANYHE010000081.1, read as the reverse complement.
CAGCTTTTAAGCAAAATCCAATCACCAAGCTCAGAAATCATCCCTGATTTTTCTGCAACGGGAATAAATCGTGCGGGTGAAATAAAGCCCTTGGTGGGGTGGTTCCAACGGGCCAATGCTTCAAAGCCACTGACCCGTTTGGTTTTCAAATCGACCACTGGCTGATAGTGCACCTGCAACTCATTATTATTGAGCGCGAGGCGAAGGCCCTGTGCCAGTTCGGCCTCGACTTTAATATTTTCGGCAAGCTCCTGCCGATAAAAACAAACACGGCCTGCGCCCAAATTTTTAGCTTCATGGAGTGCCAAATTGAGATAGCGTTGTGCTTCACTGGCGGTTGTGGCTTGTAGCGGCACAACAATGGCACCAACGGCCACTGTGATGTGCAACTCTTGGCCCAGAAGTTTCACGGGTTGATAGAGGGTCGAGATAAACCGCGCCAATTGCAATTCAGCTTCGGCGACGGTTGCTATGTTCGGAACACAGATGGCAAATTCATCGCCACCCAACCTTGCAATTTGTGCAGTTTCGCCCGCTTCATCTTTAAACAACGCCGCGACATTCATGAGCATGGCATCGCCAATGCTGTGGCCCATAGCATCATTGATCGCATGAAAATTATCAATATCGGCCACAAACAGGGCCGCAGTTTTAGGGCCATCTGGGTTGCTGAATAGCTCATCGACAATCTTTTGAAAATGAACACGGTTTGGCAAGCCCGTCAGCGGATCAAAATAGGCGAGCTTCTGCATTGCTTGATCGCGAGTGCGAATATCATCAATCATGCCGTTGAAGGATTCCACCAAAACTTTGGTCTCACCTTGCGCACCCTCAATGTTTGCCACTTCAAAGCTGCGCGTATCGCGCACTTTTGTGATGGCCTTTGTGAGGGCGACCAGAGGTGCGGTGATTTTGCGTTGAAGTGGCCTCGAAATTTGCACAGCGAAACCTGCAGCCACCAGCGACCCCAAAATTGTGGTCATCAGGTTCCAAAGAAGGTGGAAGCGAACTTCAGATACGTCTGCCAATAGTACCAAACTGCCAACAACTTCTCCACCACGTCTGATATCAACGCTGATTGGCAAGAAACCTTTGGTCAACATTTCCAAAGTGCTTTGATTACTGTTGATGAGGTCGCTTCGTAAGAAAGTGGCATTGCCCATCTGTGCGATTGTCACGCCCGTTCTATCAAGTGCGGCGGCGTTGAGAACTGATGGAACGCGCGCCACAGAACGCAAAACACGCTGGATTTCGCTACTGTTGCGGGTTTCAACATGATCGGCGATGGCCGACGCAAACACGAAGGCTGTGGCTTCGAGCCCAGCGCGCTTGGATTCGAAAGTTTCCTTCACCTGCAAGACGGAAAGCAACACCGCCAGAATGATCATGGCTGCGAAAACCGAATAAGCGACAAGCTTGGCAATCCTGCGGCCAATACCAGTACTATCGCTTTTTCCAAATTTCATCGCAATCTCCACTCGCAATACTTAAGCATTTGCGTGTTAAGGCAGCTTAAATTTTGAAGGTGAATGAAAAGAAACCAATCACTTTTTACGCATTAACCAAATAGAATCGAATTTATGCGCATTTTTAAACAAAACTGAAATCTTAATTTAGGCTGGGGATGTTAGGCAGGAGTTGGAATTTCAACCTAGATTTGTTTGGCCATGGCAGTGATGACAATTCAGAGCACTAAAAAGTCGTTAAAAAAATATACAGTGCGAATTGCAAAATTTTGTGCAAATGCCAAAGGCAGCACCGTGGTTATGTTTGCTTTGGCGTTGCCTGCACTTTTTGGCGGTGCCGGAATTGCCATTGATTTTGCAACGTTTGCGATGAAGCAATCAACTTTGCAGTCTGCTGCCGATGCTGCGGCTTTGGCGGGGGCCAAGCAATTGTCACTGGCCAGTACGCAAGATTCGATTATTCAAGCGTCGGCAATTTCATATTTAACTGAAGAGCTGCGTGGCAAGGATGACGCTGCCAAGGGCATCGTGAAAGTTGATCGCCAGAACGGAAATGTTAACGTGCATGTGAGCGAAGACTGGACACCATTTTTCGCACATTTTCTTGGCGCTGATATTACGCCTGTGACTGCCACCTCAACTGCTTCTATAGCAGGCGAGTCTAAAGTGTGCGTTCTCACTCTGGCGACAGGGCCCCTAAGCTTTGCGATGGATCAGAACGCCAAGATAACGGCTACGGGTTGCGCCATCTATTCAAATTCGACCGATAAAATGGCAGTCTATTTCGGTGGTGCTTCATCTGTTGAAGCTAGTTTGGTGTGCTCTGCCGGCGGCGTTATTGGAAAAGGAGCCGTCGGTATTACGCAATTGCAAACTGATTGCCCACCACTGGCCAATCCACTGGCGGCTGTTCCGGTGCCAAAGATCGGTGCTTGCACCTACACGAATTTAAAGATTTCATCGGGCAATATGGCCCTGAACCCCGGGACATATTGCGGTGGGATTGAAGTTTCTGGCAATGCGATTGTCAATTTTTCGCCAGGCGAATACATTGTCAAAGACGGTTTGTTCCGGGTGTATAACACAGCAACTGTCAATGGCACCAACACAGTGTTTTTTCTAACCGGTCTAAAATCGCTGATCTCATTTACCAATGACGCTACAATTAATTTGAGTGGAGCGGAAACAGGCACGATGGCTGGTCTGTTGTTTTTCGAAGACCCAGCATCCACATCTTTGCGCATTCACAACATCAATGCGACACATGCCTATAATTTGACTGGCACTATTTATCTTTCCAAGGGCATTCTGCTGATTGACCCTAACTCCAATGTGGGTGAAAAATCTGCCTACACTGCTATCGTCTCCAGTCGCTTGTATGTGCAGCAGGGTCCAAGCTTAGTGTTGAATACAGATTATGGCGCAACGTCAGTGCCTGTGCCTGCTGGCCTACATGCAGGTTCATCCGTGGTGTTGACAAACTAAGTTTTTGAGTTGCCCTTCTGTTTCAGTGTTCGCCCGCATGAACGCTTCAGTGCTGGCTAAAATTCGAACCCCGCTTCGCCGCTTGCAAAAGGGGTGACGCAACGACTATTGCTGCGCTGATGATGACGCAAAATCGAACTGAATATCTGGTGGGCATTGATACGGGCGGCACTTACACTGATGCTGCGATTATTAATTTTGCCCAGCATAAAATTGTTGCTTCAGCCAAAGCGCTCACGACCAAGGGTGATTTGGCGATTGGGGTGAATGAAGCGTTAACTGCCGCTTTGGGCCAGATGAAAGGTGCAATTGCGCCAGACCAAATCAAGCTGGTTTCTGTTTCAACCACATTGGCCACCAATGCTGTGGTTGAAGGGCACGGTAGCGCAGTTGGAGTTATCCTGATTGGCTTTGATGCTGCGATGGTGGCGAAGACCGGAATTGCGAAGGCCTTCCCAGGCATTGCGATTTTAGTGGCCCAAGGTGGCCATGATCACAATGGCGAAGAACGTTTGCCGCTGGACGTTGCGGCGATTGAGAATTTTGTAAAGCTAAACGCCTCGGACGTGAGCGCATTTGCTATCGCTGCTTCTTTCGCCGTGCGCAATGCCGGCCACGAAAAGAAAGCCCGTGAGATTGTGGCACAGCTTTCTGAAAAGCCCAGCACGCTTTCGAGTGAACTTTCCAGTGCTTTGGATGCACCGCGCCGGGCTTTGACTGCCGTGCTGAATGCGCGGCTGATTTCTCGCGTTACACAGCTTATCTCTGCCGTGCGCCGCGCCATGATTGAGCAGGGCATTGATTGCCCGCTGACCATTGTTAAAGGCGATGGCGCACTGGCCAGTGCTGATGCCATTGCAGCACGGCCCATTGAAACTGTTTTATCGGGCCCTGCGGCCAGTTTGATTGGCGCTAAATGGCTTTCGGGCCTTGATGATTTCATCATGTCTGATATGGGCGGCACCACCACAGATATTGGCATTTTGGAAAATGGCAGGCCGCGCGTGGCCGAGCAGGGCGCCGAGGTAGGCGGTTGGCGCACCATGGTGAAGGCCATCGATGTGAAAACCATTGGACTGGGTGGTGACAGTGAAATTCATGTGGCCTTTGACGGTGCATTAAGCGTGGGGCCACAACGCGCCGTGCCTGTTTCGCTGATCGGGCAAAAATTTCCTGAAGTTCTGGCCATGTTGGAAGCTGACCTTGCCGATAATGACGGCGGTTCAATGCATGGGCGCTTTATTTTGAAGCCATTTGGCACAACAGGTTTGCTGGATATTGCAGGATTGAACGCACGCGAAGAAGAGTTGCTGGCCATGGTGCAAGATCGGCCCTTGCCTTTGCGCAAACTATCGCAAACATCGGGTGGCCAGCGCGCCATTGCTTCGCTCCGCAAAAAGGGCCTCATCCAGTTTAGTGCTTTCACACCATCCGATGCTTCCCATGTTTTGGGCTTGCAAGATAACTGGTCCAACGAAGCCGCGTGGTTGGCCGCACGGCTGATGACACGGTTTAAAGATATGAAAGCGCCCACCGATGAGCGGGTGCAGGAATTTTGCCGATCAGTGTGGGATAAAACTGTTGCCTTAACTTCGCGGGTCATTCTTGATGCGGCTCTTGGCGAGGCTGTGCAGGCGGAGGTTTTATTTAACAGTGTGAGCAGTGGCCTTGGACAAAAGGGATTGGTGAAAGTTTCTCTTTCACCTGTTGTGCCAATTGTCGCCGTGGGTGGGCCGGTTAAAGTCTATTATCCGGAAGTGGGTCGCCGCTTGAATTGTGATGTGGTGTTTGCGCCCCATTGCGATGTGGCCAATGCCGTTGGTGCTGCTGCGGGAATGATCACACATAGTGTGACAGTGACTGTCGATGGCGATGGCAATGGCGCATTTAGGGTGTTGGGTGGCGGCGATGCTGCCGTTTTTGGAACAGGCGGCGATGCATTGCGGGCGGCGCAGACCCGCGCTTCCAGCAGCGCATTGGATTTAGCACGGAAAAACGGTGCATTTGACCCTCGTGTTTCAGTGAAGATTGAGAAAAGTTATTTGCCAGATGCCCAGAATGACGATGGATTGCTGCATGCGCGCATTGTGGCCGAGGCCGTGGGCCGGCCTTCGACATCAGATTGATTCAGTTTCTGTTCACTATATTCAAATCGTTTCACGCAACTTACCGTTAATGATGCATTTATAATGAGCGCAGCAAGGTTCTATTAACCGTGCAGGGAATATCGTGCCATCACAATTGAGGAGAGTTGTGTGGTTATGAATTCGGCGAATTTTAAGGGTTGGGAAGATCTTTCACCAAAAACGCCAGCTTGGCGTGTTGAAAGGCCCGAAGCACAACCCACCAACTCTATGCCATTTTTCCCCGATCAAAATGGGGGCGTTTATGAAAAGCTGCTCGCCAATTTGCCGGTTATGTTACATTGCATGGATGGCTCTGGCCGGATGATTTCAGCCAATGCCACATGGTGTGATAGTTTGGGCTATAGCCCGCAAGACATTGTGGGCCGCAGCTTCAGTGAGTTTCTACCACTTGAATCGCGCAGCCGTTTGGTGACCGAGATCTATCCAAAATTCCTCGTCTCCAGCACCTATCGCAATGCTGAAATTCTTATCCACCGTAAAGATGGATCACTGGCCACCGTTATGCTTTCCATGACCGCTTATCGTGGCGACAAAGGCCGTTTAGAGCGCTCAGTTTGTATTCTTGAGGACATCACGGGACGAAAGATTGCTGAAATTGCCACTAGTCGCAGTGATCAACGCTTCCGTGGTGCATTTGCCGCTGCTGCACATGGCATGGCGGTGGTTTCGCCAACAGGGCAGATTGAAATTGCTAACATTGCTTTGGGAGAGTTCCTGGGGCGCAAAGATTTGCAAACAGCCACTTATGGCTTTGAAGAGCTTCTTCATAAAGATGATCGCGGCCAATTTTTGAATGGCATGCGCCAATTATTGACGGGTGAAATTGCCGTGTTGCAGCAAGAGCTGCGCTATAATCATGCTGATAATAAAGTGGTGCACGGTGCCACATCCATCGCCCTTGTGAAAAACGAGAAGGGCGAAACTGAACAACTCATCGTTCAAATTAATGATACCTCAGAAAAGAAATTGGTGAATGAGCGCCTGCAGAAAGCGCAAAAGATGGAAGCCATCGGCCAGCTGACCGGTGGCCTTGCACATGACTTTAACAACCTGCTCACGGTGATCATCGGCAATTTGCAATTGCTCGACGGCAAGTTAGGCGTAGATGAAAAATCTAAGAAACGCGTGGCCGAAGCTGTTGATGCGGCCACCAAGGGTTCGGACCTGACCAAGCAACTGTTGGCTTTTGCCAAAAAGCAAGAACTGGCCCCGCGTGATGTGGGTGTGAATGGTTTGGTCAAAGGCATGGAAGCCTTGATCGCCCGCACCATTGGTGAAAACATTGAGCTTAAAGTGGAAGTGATGGCGGGTGAGCCGCACACGTTGATTGATCCATCGCAACTTGAATCGGCCATCTTAAATTTGGCGATCAATGCGCGTGATGCAATGAATAGCAGTGGTCGCCTGACCATTGAAACCCAGCCTGCTTATCTCGATCGTTTCTACGCTGACAAGAATCCTGATGTGATTCCCGGCCATTATGTGATGGTTGCTGTGTCCGATAATGGTTGCGGCATGACTGCCGAGCTTTTGGAAAAAGTGTTCCAGCCGTTCTTCACAACCAAGCCAGCAGGGCAGGGCACGGGGCTTGGTCTATCCATGGTATATGGTTTCATTAAGCAGTCGGGCGGTCACATCAGCGTTTACAGTGAAGTGGGCCATGGCACCTCTGTGAAAATGTATCTGCCACGCCGAATGGCGGCGGAAGGTGGCGTGGAAGCTCAATCGGCATCGACTATTTCTGCTATTGCAGAAGTAGAAACACCAGTTGCACCCATCGTGCGCCGTCGTCAGAAGATTTTGGTAGTGGAAGATCAAGAAGCAGTGCGTGCTGTGGCCTGCGGATTCCTTGAAGATTTCGGTTATGAAATTGTTGAGGCCGCTGATGGTTTCCAAGCTCTCGCGCAATTGCAAGAAAGCGATGATATCGATTTGATGTTTACAGATGTGGTGATGCCGGGGGGCATGAATGGCTTTGATTTGGCGCAAGCGGCACAAAGCTTGAAGCCTAATCTCAAAATCGTTCACACATCGGGTTATCCTAAAGGCGCCATGGTGCACCAAGATGAGCCACGCTTCAAAAATGGTTTCATCATCATGAAGCCCTATCGCCGCGAAGAGCTACAGAAAATTATTCGGGATGCTTTAGAAATCCAATAAATGAAAAAGGGCAAGTGATTGCCCTTTTTCTTTATCCCCGCTAGAAGCCCGCCAATCACTCATCCCAATTTTCAGGATCATCATGGCGCGCCAGTTTATTTATCATATGCAAGGGCTTTCGAAATCTTATGCTTCGGGCAAAAAGGTTTTGGATAATGTGCACTTGCAATTTTATCCTGATGCAAAAATCGGTGTGCTAGGCCCCAACGGTTCGGGCAAATCCACTTTGCTTAAAATCATGGCTGGCCTTGATAAGGAATATAATGGCGAGGCGTGGATTGCTGATGGGGCCACCATCGGCTACCTCGAACAAGAGCCACAGCTCGACCCCGCAAAAACAGTTCTCGAAAATGCCATGGAAGGCGTGGCCAAGCAGAAGGCCATTCTCGATGAATATAACGCCCTGATGGCCGATTATAATGATGAGAATGCCGAGAAGGCTGGCAAGCTGCAAGATGTGATTGACGCGCAGAACCTGTGGGATTTGGAAGCGCAAGTGGAACAAGCCATGGATGCGCTGCGCTGCCCGCCTGGCGACGTATCCGTTGAAAATCTATCAGGCGGTGAAAAGCGCCGTGTGGCTCTCACGCGGTTGTTGTTGGCCAAGCCTGATCTGCTGTTGCTCGACGAACCTACCAACCATCTTGATGCTGAGTCAGTGAATTGGCTGGAACATCATTTGCGCGATTATCCGGGCGCCATTCTTATCGTGACGCATGATCGTTATTTCCTCGACAATGTGACAGGTTGGATTCTGGAACTCGATCGCGGCAAGGGCATTCCTTATGAAGGCAATTACTCGGCTTATCTAAAAGCCAAGTCGAAGCGCTATGCGCAAGAGCAGCGCGAAGATGCTTCGCGCCAGAAGGCCATTGACCGTGAATCGGAATGGATTGGCGCATCACCCAAAGCGCGCCAAGCAAAATCCAAAGCCCGCCTTTCTGCTTATGATGAATTGTTGAAGAAAAATGATGAGCGCCTGAAATCGCATGAAGCGCAAATCATCATTCCGCCCGGCGAACGCTTGGGCGATAATGTGATTGAGCTTGAAGGCGTGAACAAAGCCTTTGGTGATCGGTTGCTGATTGAAAACTTGAACTTCAAACTGCCGCCCGGCGGCATTGTTGGCATTATTGGGGCCAACGGTTCAGGCAAAACCACGCTGTTCAAAATGCTCACAGGCCATGAAAAGCCAGATGCGGGCAGCATTAAAATCGGTGAGAGTGTGCACTTGGGTTATGTTGATCAAAGCCGAGATGCTTTGGACCCCAACAAATCTGTATGGCAAGAAATTTCTGATGGCCTTGATGTGCTTTATCTCGGCAAACGTGAAATGAACAGCCGTGCATACACTGGCGCATTTAATTTCAAAGGCGCTGACCAACAGCAAAAAGTGGGAACCCTTTCCGGCGGACAGCGCAACCGCGTGCATCTGGCCAAGATGTTAAAATCTGGTGCCAACGTGTTGCTTCTCGACGAACCCACCAACGACCTCGACACCGAAACCTTGGCCGCCCTCGAAGAAGCACTGGAAGATTTCGCCGGCTGCGCCGTCATCATCAGCCATGACCGCATGTTCTTAGATCGCCTCGCCACGCATATTCTGGCGTTTGAAGGCGATAGCCATGTGGAATGGTTCGAAGGCAATTTCCAGGATTATGAAGAAGATAAAAAACGCAGACTGGGCGAAGACAGTGTGATGCCGAAGCGGATAAAGTATAAGAAATTTGCGCGGTAAAAGAGGATTGAAATCTGACCAAAATCATATTATTATATAACTTTGGAGATTTTAACATGCTTCTTAATCGCGCTGATCAAGCTATTTCTGCCACAGACCTACAGAAAAAAACACGTGAATTGTTGGACCGTATTTCATCGGGTGCAGAAGATCATTTTGTCGTTATGCGTGACAATCGCCCGACAGCGGTGATGATGGCAACTGATCGCTATGAAGCCTTGTTGGACGAATTGGCGGACCTTCGCATCGAGTCAGTTGCACGTGCACGAACAAATACCCCACGTAAAGATTACGTTTCTCGCAATGAGATGAACGTTTTCTTGGATAGCCTGTGAAATGGCGTGGACGGTTATTTATCATCCTGATGTAAAAGACGATTTTCGCAAGCTAGGCCGTGTCGAGGCTCAAAATATTCAGAAGGTGATTGACGAACGCTTGGTGAATGGCGAACCAGACAAAGCTGGAAAGCCACTATTTGGCGCGCTGGCTGGGTATCGGCGCATGCGAACAGGTGCCACTCGCATTGTTTATCGTATTGACAAAGGCAAAATCGAAATTCTCATTATAGCCGTGGGAATGCGAAGGGACGATGAAGTCTATAAGCAGGCTGATAAAAGAGCGGAGTGATGCCGATAGGGGGCGAATATCAGCAATTTTCTCGGTAATGAAAGCCAGATAGAAAACAGAAGTTGAAGGCAATAGATTTAGCGTTAATTCCCCAACCAGCTGATCAGCGCTTCCACGTCGCCGTTATTTTTTCTGATCACGTTGGTGAATTTGCTGCGCAGTTCCTGCGCCAGCCAGATGCCGGAGACGCTGACATCTTCAATGAGGTTTGCGCCTCGCAGGCGGAAGGTGAGGCCTTGGCCGGTGGAGAGTTTTGTGGCGATGATGTTTCCGGCGCAATTGGTGATGGTGATGCCGGTGCCGCTGAATTTGCTGGCATATTGGGCCATGAATTGGCCCATAAATTTTTTGGTGAGTGCCACATATTCGCCTTCGCGGCCGTGCGGTAAATCTTTGCGGTAGGGGCCCAGCGCGAAAAGTGCCAGCCCACGCAAATCAGCAAAGCGGCTTGCTGCGCTGGAAAAAGCGCTGGCAGAGCCATTGCGGGCGGCATTCATAAAGGCAGCACCCGCACTTTGGATGAAGTTTTCGGAAGGGCACTTCGTGGCATTTGCCGCGGTGGGAATGGTCAGTGCACTGATTATAATCAGAGATGAAAGAATTCGTCGCATGGCCCCATGCTCCCAATAGTTTGCCCCGAGTGACACATTAGCCGATGCGGCTTTTATGACAAGTGGATCACTCTGGATTATTCTTCCAACCCTTCACGCGGCCTTGCCGCAAGTGCAAATCTTTCGGGTTGCCTTTAATGTCTGATGGTCTGGCCAGCGCATAGGTGCGCTTGCGCAGCTCTTTTATCATCTCATCACGATCGGTCAGGTGTTCAATTTCGCTGAAGGGAATGGGCTTGCCCACGCGCACGGCCAGATCAGTGCCAATGCGGCGCGCGGTTTCGCGGAACACCAATGACAAGCGCAGCGTTAAACTCAAATGGCTGGCCAATTGAAACAGGCGGCTGTTTTGCCCTGTGAAGAAAACAGGCACCACAGTGGCCTTGCTCATGCGAATCATTTTGGCGGTGAAGGGCGCCCATGCCAGATCAACGGCTTGGCCGCGGTGTGGTTGTTCCGATGTGGAAACTCCGCCGCCAGGGAAAATGCCAACGGCACCGCCTTGCTTTAACCACTCCTGTGCTTGCCGCCGTGAGTTCACATTGGTTTCGCGCGCTTCACGTGTGGGGGCAAAGGCCACGGGCAATAAATTGGCAGCGGCTTCCGGCGCTTGGCACAGCACATCATTGGCCAGCACTTTGGTGTCGGGGCGCACTTTGAGCGCGAGCCATGTGAGGGTGATGCCATCCAACACGCCATAAGGATGGTTAGAAATGAAAACTACAGGGCCGGTTTTTGGGGTGAGCGCTAAATTATCATCATGCGAAACATTAATGCGCAGCAGCCGCATGGCACTATCAAAAAAACTATCGCCACGCGCCAAGTTTTCTTGGTGCTTCACGTAAAGCTTTTTCAATTTGCGCTGGCCGCCAATTTTTTCAATGGCTTGAATAACGGCGCGTTGCAACAACGGCTGATCGGCCGTTGAATAAGAAAACCGCACATCGCGCGGAGCTTTGGCCTGCACCATACCAGTTGGCATCCTTGGTTCTTGATCTGGCAGGTGTATAGCGCTTATTCGGGATAGACCAAAGGAGAAGTTCATGTTCACACTCTATGCAAGGCGTGGTTCAGGTTCCACAGCAGTTGAGGCGTTGCTTTGCGAAGTGGGGGCGGAATTTGAGCTGCAAGATGTGGCCCGCATGGCTGATGGATCAGTTCTTGCATCATATTTGAAAATTAATCCCCGTGGTGAAGTGCCAGCCTTGCGATTGGCCGATGACAGTGTGATGACAGAAAGTGCGGCGATGATGATTTATATCGCTGATTTATTTCCGGCGGCAGGATTGGCTCCGGCCATTGATGATAGAACGCGCGGGATTTATTTGCGCTGGATGCTTTATTTTGCATCTGCTGTTTATATGGCGGATTTGCGCTATTTTTATCCTGATCGCTATTCGACGGAAGTTTCAGATGCGGCACGCATTAAAGCCAAAGCCAGTGAAGACATGGACCGGGACTTTGCGATTTTTGCCGAAGCCTTGGGGCAGGGGCCTTTTGTTTTGGGTGAGATGTTTAGCGCTGTCGATATTTATGTCGCCATGTTGGTGAGCTGGGCACCAGACCTTGCGGCACTGTTTGTGCGGCACCCTAATCTTCAAGCCCATTATGAGGCAGTGGTGCAGCGGCCTAAAATTGCGCCCGTTTGGGCCCGCAATGAAATGCCGTAACTCCCTTGAGTATTCTTTACGATGTCAAACAGCGGGGTTGCGAAACTGCAGCATCGCAACCTGAATAGGTATATATACCTTAGGAATTTATTGTCAATATTTAGATTGAGAATTTTATGAATTCAATTTCACGTGGCTATTTGCTTGGTTTTATTGGTGTTGCGGTGTTTTCACTCACGCTTCCGCTCACACGGCTTGCGGTGCGGGAGTTTGATCCGTTGTTTGTCAGTGTTGGGCGCACAGTGGTGGCCGCATTGGTGGCGATGCCATTGTTGTTGTTAACAAAACAGCCAAGGCCTGATCGTGCCGATGTGAAAAAACTGTTGATCATTGCGGCAGGCGTTATCTTCGGATTTCCCATTCTTTCCACGATTGCCATGAAAACAGCTCCCGCTTCTCACGGCAGTGTGGTTTTGGCGCTGCTGCCTTTGGGCACAGCTTTTATGAGCACGATATTTGCTGGCGAAAAACCATCACGCGTATTTTGGCTGTGGAGTTTGCTGGGGTCTTCCACGGTTATTGTCTATGCGCTTTGGGATGGCGGCGTTGCTTTGCATGGGGCCGATAGTTTGTTGGTGCTTGCGGTTATTGCGGCAGCGATGGGTTATGCTGCGGGTGGGCAATTGTCGCGCAAATTGGGCGGCTGGCAGGTGATTTGCTGGGCGCTGGTTGTGGCGCTGCCTGTAACCTTGCCGCTCACATGGTATTTCTCAAGTGGAATCACGGGTCATGAGTCAGTGGCGGCTTGGGCGTGTTTTGGATATTTGGGTTTGATCAGCCAACTGCTTGGTTTTTTTGCTTGGAATAATGGTTTGGCCTTGGGCGGTGTTGCCAAAGTGGGGCAGGTGCAGCTGTTGCAAACCTTTATGACGCAAGTGGCTGCTTATTTTATTTTAAGTGAAGCACTCACAGTGCGATCACTATTTTTTGCGAGCTTGGTTGCTGTTTGCGTTTGGTTTGGGCGCAAGGCGCAAGTGAAACGGGCTTAGTGGCAATAGGGCCCGCCGCTGCGTTCACGCTGTAAATCCAAGTGAATGTGGTCATTGTGATATTGGTCAGAGCCAGGGCCCAAAACGGTGTGGAAAGGCCCACACGCATCGCCGCGCACCGCCCGCAAGAATGAGCGATTACTCGAATTGCCATAATAATCAGTCAGCACAGTCACTTCTCGGCCACTTGCCAGTGTGAAGCCTGCAACGTCGATGGCATTGCCTAAACCATGCTCGCTGAGTTTTGCGCCGCGCACATTATTGCGCGGGCGGCAAGAATAGGACGCAGCGATTTTTAAAGCGACCACACGCTCACCATAGATGTTCTGGGCGCGCGGTTGAACGGAGGATTGCAGCCAATCGTTGAAGGTGTTGGCCACGCTGCAGGTGACAGTGGCGGGTTGGCTGAAGGAAACATCGCCCATCGCAGTGATTTTATAACCATTGGAAATGCCGCAGCCATTGCCTTCGCTAAAATCGGCAATGGGTTCGGCTTGTGCAAAGGATTGCGGGTTGGCCGTGCAGGCGGCATTGCTGGGTTTGTAAACGCCAGCCGTCCTGAAATACGGTTTGTCGACGCTGGTCGAGCAGGCTGTCAAAAGGAGAATTGCAGAAAATGCCAATAGCCGACGCATAAGTTTTTGCCTTCAGGAACAGCGTCAATTATGCTTGGAATATAGTTAACGAAGGCTAACGATTAAGCGCCACAATCAATTGGCCAACATCACCATTGTGTTTGCCGATGTAGGAAGTGAACAGGCTGCGCTGTTGATAAGTCATCGAAAATCCGAGGAACTTGGCATCAACGATTTTGTATTGTCCATCAATCCATGACAGCTGCCAATTTACTGAATAAGTTTGGCCAGACATGAGGAATACTTTTGATGCGACAATCACGTCTTTGTTTTCAGCTACCGTGGCTTCGCCGATTTCATATTTAGCAACGGGGTAACTGCGGGATTGTTCAGCAAAATAGCGCGCCATGAATGTGCTGACGCCGCGGAAATAGCGACTCTTCTCGCCGCCAGAAACTTTGTAATCGCCCAAAGAATAGTCAGCAATGCCAGACACATCAGCATAGCGTTGGATCACCCGCAGGAATGCCGAGACCGTGCCTTGACGATGCGCGTGAAGAAGATCTTTGCCCATTTGATTCATGAACACAACAGACGGGTGGTCAGCCGCCATCGCTGGCGCGGCTAGGGCTGCAACACTGAGAGCGATGAATGAGCGACGTGAAATCATGATTCTGCTTTTACCAGACTCTAATTCAACCGACTATGGTTAATGTTTTATGAATTACCACGTTTCTGCTTCACGAAGTTTTGCATAGAGAGCCTCAAAATCGCCATGTGAACTGTTGAGTGTGTCGGCAAAAAGTTTTTTCATCGAGATTGTCAACCACACGCCTTTAACGTTGAGATCGGCAATTCTGTAGCTGCCATTTGAACCGGAAACGCGCCAGCGAAGCTTTTCGCTGCCAAGGCCTGAACCTTTAATGCCAGAATCAATGATAGTGAATTTGCCTTGATCAACTGAACTGGTCACTTCCAGGGAGTCGCCTTGAAAATCTTCAACATACCAAACGAACAGGGCTGCTGCGTAATTGGCAACCAGATCATAAAACTTTGGCTTATCGCCAGAGGGCAAGGCCTTTTGATAAGTGCCCAGCGCAAAATTGGCGACATTTGGAATGCTGATATAGCGGTTAAACAGTTCTGCAAATCTGTGCTGCAGCGCTTTGTCTCCGCGCTTGCCGCCATTGGCCAGGCGAATAACTTCAGCACCAAGCTTTTTTACATATGCACTGGCTTGATCATCGGCCACCGCAGTATTGCTGCCCAAAATGGCGGCAGTTAAGCCTGCAAGGGCTATATTAAATTCACGACGCGAAAAAACTTGTTTCATAGAAGCCTCAAAACTCTAAACCCCATTGCGATATATTCTCTCGCATTGTGCCAAACTAAGGCAATACCACTTTTTTCCGCAAAAATAAAGTTGTTACCCACATTTGGAGATCAATTACGACACTCTGCACACCATCTGCGAATTTGATCTTGCGATCTATATAAGGATATGTTTATATAGTTTTCAGGAGTGACGCAATGGATGAATTGTTAGCAGGTTTGAAGGCCGTTGCCGAGACAACGCGGATTCGCATCCTTTTTGTTCTTTCGCATGGCGAAATGAATGTCACCGAACTCACTTATATTCTCGGTCAAAGCCAGCCTCGCGTGAGCCGACATCTCAAGCTGATGGCAGAGGCTGGTCTCATCAGTCGGCATAAAGAGGGCAACTGGGTTTTGTTTCGCCTGCGCGAAGAAGGCCGCAGCGGAGCACTGGCACGCGCATTGGTTGATATGTTGCCCGGCAAGGATCAATTGCTTTCGGGCGACCTTTCGCGACTCGAGGAAATTCGCCGTCAACGCAATGAAACGGCGGCCGCTTACTTTGGCGCCAACGCTTCACAATGGGCCAAGCTCAGGTCTTTGCATGTTTTGGAAGCTGATGTTGAGGGTGCCATGTTGCACCTGCTTGGCAAACATAAATTTGAAAATGTGGTTGACCTAGGCACCGGAACGGGCCGCGTGCTGGAACTTTTAAGTTCGCGGGCTTCTCATCTTTTTGGTTTAGACACCAGCCGCGAGATGCTGGCCATTGCAAGGGCCAATTTAGAACGCCAGAATTTGCGCAATGCCCAAGTGCGGCAGGCCGATATTTATGCGTTGCCCTTTGCTGATGGCTTTGCAGATTTGGTGACTATCCATCAAGTGCTGCACTTTTTAGACGAACCGCAACGCGCTTTGCTGGAAGCGCGGCGCATTCTTTCTCCAACAGGTTTGCTGATGATCATTGATTTTGCGCCCCATGATCTTGAAGAGCTACGCAGCGAACATGCGCATCGGCGATTAGGGGTTTCCAGCGAACAGATGATCAGCTGGTTTGCGCGCGCTGGATTGGAATTGGTGCGGCATGAAATTCTTGCACCGCCTTGGCTTAAATCGAGCAAAGGGCTGACTGTCTCACTCTGGTTAGCAAGACTGCGCGACGAAATGCGCACAAATGAAATTGAATTAAAACAGAAGGCACTTCAAACATCATGACAAAAAAATCTGGCCTTGCCGTGTCATTTGAATTCTTCCCACCCAAAGCGGGGGATGCTGAAGTTGCATTTTGGAACACGCTGCGCCGCTTAGAGCCAATGCAACCACAGTTTGTTTCAGTGACTTATGGTGCCGGTGGGACCACGCAAGATCGAACACTTGACACTGTGCGGCGCATTGTGGCGGAAACATCGCTGGCGCCGGTTGCCCATCTCACATGCGTTGGGGCCAGCAAAGATGACGTGAATGCCGTAGTTCGCAAATTTTGGGATGCAGGCGTTCGTCACATTCTGGCTTTGCGCGGCGATCCGCCAGCAGGTGTGGGCACGCGCTTTCAACCGCACCCTGAAGGTTATCGCAATGCGGCAGACTTGGTGCGCGGCATTCGTGAGATTGCGGATTTTCAAGTTTCAGTTTCGGCTTATCCCGAAAAGCACCCTGAGTCGGTCTCAATAGAAGAAGACTTGGCGTTTCTGGCTGACAAAGCCGATCACGGGGCCACGCATGCAATTACGCAGTTCTTTTTCCACAATGCTTTCTTCTTGCGGCTGCGTGACCGGATTGCGGCGCGCGGCATCAACATCAAATTGTTGCCAGGTATTTTGCCCGTGACCAATTTTGCCAAGGTGCAGGAATTTGCGGGAAAATGCGGCGCGCATATTCCGCCAGAAATGGTGAAGCGCTTTTCAGGGTTGGATTCCGAACCTGAAACCCGCAATCTGGTTGCAGCCATGGTTGCTGCTGAACAAGTGCAGGCTTTGGAACGTGAAGGCGTTGATGCTTTCCATTTCTACACTCTAAACCGCGCCGATCTGGTCTATGCTATTTGTCGGATGCTGGGTGTGGAGGCTGTTGGACAGGAGAGGGCGGCCTAGTCTTGCAAATCGTTATGGGAATTGGCATATCACACCTATGGAACAAGAATTTTTAAAGCCTGATCAAACCCCTAAAACTGGCACGCAAGCGTTTAGCCCTTTTGGCTGCTTTCTGGCTGCTGCCGGTGTGACTTTGCTGACATTCTGTTTGGTGGGAGCTGCGGCTGCGGCCTCTGTTTGGGCGTTTAGCAAGTTGTTTGGACTGCCTGATAATGCGCTTTATGTCTTGTTGGCTTTGGTGGCCTTGCCTGTGTTGTGGGCGACCATTTGGACAGCAGGGCGGGCTTGGCATGTTGAACAACGCTTGGCGCAGCACCTAGATATTGATGCACCTGTGTTTGGCATGATGCATTATTTCCGCAAATCGGCTTAAGGCACTTTTCTGGGCCGCCGAATCCGCTAAGCTATACGCATGACAATTTGGGCAAGATTATCAGAACTGGCGCAGGACATTGGCGATTCCATTGGCCATGTGCTGGAGGGCATCACAGGAAAATCCACAGCTCCTGAAAAATCAGTGGGTTTTACGATTGGCATGATTGCGCTTGGCGCCAAAATGGCCAAAGCCGATGGCATTGTGACCGATGATGAAGTGGCGGCATTCCGTCAAGTTTTTCATGTGCCTGAAAAAGACATGCCAGCCGTTGAACGAGTGTTTAATCTGGCCAAGCAAGATGTGGCCGGTTTTGAAAGTTACGCCACACAAGTGGCCAAGTTGTTTACCAAACAATCGGCTATTTTAGAAAATGTGATCGATGGTCTGTTTCACATCGCCAAAGCTGACGGTGTGATCCACGAAGATGAACTCACTTATCTCGAGCGTGTGGCCGAACTTTTTGGATACAGCGCCACTGACTTTACCCGTATAAAGTCAAGGCATGTGGCTGTTGTGGATGATCCTTATGATTTGCTGGGCGTTGACCGTGACGCCAGCATGGCAGAAATTAAAAAACATTATAAATCACTGGTGCGGAAACTTCACCCTGACAAGCAAATTGCAGCAGGTGTTCCTGCTGAAATGGTGCGGCTTGCCACGGAGCGCATGGCCCGCATCAACGCCGCTTATACAGTGCTAACCAAGGATGCGGCCTAAGTGATTGGCACGGGTTTGCCGCATAAAGTGCAACTTTCGCCAAATGTGGGTGAGCGCAAAGCGGGTCAGAACATTGATTGTTTGATCTTGCATTACACGGGCATGAGCGATGCTGTAAAAGCCTGTGATTGGCTGTGCAACACAGAGTCTGAAGTCTCGTGCCACTACCTTGTTGATGAGCAAGGTGGCATTGTGCAGATGGTTGATGAGCATGCACGGGCTTGGCATGCGGGTGTTTCCAGCTGGCACGGCGAAGATGATATGAACTCGGCTTCGATTGGCATTGAAATTCAAAACCCTGGTCATTTTGCGGGCTATCCCGATTTTCCGCAGGTGCAAATGCTGAGTGTGATTGCCTTGTGCAAAGATATCATCGCGCGGTATGGCATTGCAGCGCGGCGGGTTCTTGCGCATTCCGATGTGGCGCCTGGGCGCAAGATTGATCCCGGTGAGAAATTTGATTGGCGCCTGTTGCATCAACATGGCGTTGGTCATTGGGCGGAACCTGAACCGATTTCAGGGGGGTCATTTTTACAACTCGGCGATGGGGGTGATGCAGTTTTAGCATTGCAGGCGATGCTGAAAATGGTTGGATATGGCCTTGATGTGAATGGCGCATTTGATCAACGCACCAAGATTGTGGTGGAAGCCTTTCAACGCCATTTTAGAACGGCGTTGGTGGATGGTATTGCCGATCAATCAACCGTGGCAACACTGCATAAGGTGTTGCGGGGTTAGTTGGCTGCATCTTCCGCGCAGGTTCTCAATAATCCATCGACATTAGCATCCAACAACGGATAGCTCATCGAGCGACCGAACGCTGTGATACTAAATTCACTTGCATGCGAAACGGCTTTCATCACCGTGCCGTTGACACTGACAGGGCCTTCTAAGCTTCCCGAATTTGAACCATTTCCGACACTGGCTTGCATTTTGATAACAAATTCTTCGTTATCAATTTTTAATTTCACGGGGATTGATTGATCTTTTCCAATGACTGCGCGATCGAAGCGTTCAAAAATTGAAACCTTGCCGCTGCCAATCTTGCACCAGAAACTTAAGCCCACATCATCAGTATCGGGCACACCAAAAGCCAAAAAAGCCTCAGAGCCGGAAGCATCCAGAGACCATTGCCGTTCTTGGGCGTGGGCCGGAACAACCGAAAATAGCATAGCAGCAGCAATGAATATTGAACGCATGTAAAATCCAGACTTAACTTGTTTTTGGCGATACCAAATGGGGTATAAAGCAAATCGACGAGGAGACTATGATTTTGATGAGTTTCAATGCAAGCCAAATTTCGCTGCCTGTTTCAATGAAATCGGTGGTGGACCAGGTTGCAGATCGTTTGCCGCAATACCCTCAGCTGCGCGAGTTTTTCACAAATACTTTCAGCAATACGTATTGCACGACAGTGAGGCCGCAAGCTGATGGCAGCATGTTTGTTATAACAGGTGACATTCCTGCTATGTGGCTCCGGGATTCTGCGGCCCAAGTGCGGCCCTATTTGCATTTGGCGAAGGCTGATCCTCTGTTTGCAAATCTCATAGCCGGGGTTGTGAAGCGGCAAATGGCATTTATTCTGCTCGACCCTTATGCCAACGCCTTCAATGAAAGCGCCAATGGCAACTGTCACAACAAAGACAAGACTGAAATGAGCGACTGGATTTGGGAGCGCAAATATGAATTGGACTCTTTGTGCGCACCATTAAAATTGGCGCATGATTTGTGGAAAGCAACGGGGCAGGTTGACCATCTTGATGATAAATTTGTATCGGCCGCAGGGCTGATCGTTTCTGTGATCAGGCTGGAACAGCGCCACGAAAATTCAGATTATCGATTTGAACGTTTCAATTGCCCGGCCACCGATACTTTGAGTTGCGAGGGCAAGGGAAATCCAGTTGGCTATACAGGAATGAGTTGGAGTGGATTTCGGCCTAGTGATGATGCCTGCGAATTCAACTATCTTGTGCCTTCAAACATGTTTGCCGTTGTTGCGCTGGAGTGCCTTGCGGCTTTGCCTCTCAATGATGACGCCCTGAAACGTGATGCGAAAGCCTTGGCCAAGGAAATTCGCTTCGGGATTGAAGGTTTCGGGAAAATTCAACACGCGCAGTTGGGTGACATCTATGCCTTTGAAACAGATGGGCTTGGCCATTACAATTTGATGGACGATGCCAATGTGCCCAGCCTGCTGGCTATGCCGCTGATGGGATATTGCAGCAAAAGCGACCCTGTTTTTCTGGCGACGCGAAAATTCATATTAAGTGCCGCCAACCCTTATTTTTATCAAGGTAAAGCCGCCACAGGTGTGGGCAGCCCGCACACGCCGCAGGACTTTATTTGGCCCATTAGCCTTTGCGTTCAAGGATTAACGTCGAATTCCAAGGCTGAGAAAACTGAGTTGCTTGAGATGCTGATGCGGTGTGACGCCGGAACCGGATTGATGCACGAAGGCTTTCACAAGGATGATCCTTCGCAGTTTACCCGGCCTTGGTTTGCTTGGGCCAATTCAATGTTTGCTGAATTTTTGCTGGATTTGGCTTTGGATTCATAAAGTTTTCAATTGGGCCTCAAAATTACCTTTTGACATTGCCATTTTTCTTAATAAATTCATCAAGTAAGTCAATATTCCTTATGTTTGACTTGAAGAACACATCAAAGATATCGCCGAGAACGGGAATTGAACCTACACCTGCGTCGATGGCAATATTGCCCGCCATCTTCACCAACACGCTCTGGGGTGCGCCCATCTCATGGGCTTTGATCATGATGTAAAGAGACGGCAAAATGGTGACTAAATCGCCGCCAATGGGCAGAAGCCCGATCAAAGCATCGGCGCCAAAGCGGATTTTGGTGAAGGGAATGCCCCAACCATTGTCCATAAAGCGTGCCAAAAGCTTTAGGCGATTTAAGGTTTTAATGGTTTCAGCTTCGGTCACTTCTAAATTCCCCCGTGGTTCAGGCCCTCACATGGTTAGTTTTGTCGCAGTTACAAGCGGTTTTCATTGACCGCGGCCTCGCTCGCGCCTAACGCAGCAGCACCAGTCGGCTGGATGGCCGCTCTTGCTAGTCCCGAAAGGGTGCAAGGGAGGAAAGTCCGGGCTCCACGGGAATAGGGTGCCGGGTAACGCCCGGCGGGGGTGACCCCAGGGAAAGTGCCACAGAAAATAAACTGCCGCAGCATGTCTGCGGTGAGGGTGAAACGGTGCGGTAAGAGCGCACCGCAGGCTTGGCAACAAGACTGGCATGGCAAACCCCACCCGGAGCAAGACCGAATAGGGGTGGCACGAGACCGCAAGGTTTCAGGACTGTTTTCGGTTCGTCACCCGGGTTGGTTGCGTGAAGCGCTTGGTAACAAGGGCTCCAGATGAATGGCCATACACTGTGGGTGAGACCCCATGGGGACAAAACCCGGCTTATAGGCCGACTGGTATTTTCTGCTCAAAGTGGTTGAAATGAATCGCATTTGAAACGATTTGTTAACAATCCAAAGGGCATTGTCGAACAATTATTAACCTCTTGTTCACTGTGTTTGCGCCGCCCTTATGATTGCCACTTCTGATCAAATTTCTCGCCATTTTCCGGTGATGCTAGCCGAAGTGCTGACTGCACTTTCGCCTGTGGCGGGAGGCGTTTATGTGGATGGCACATTCGGGGCGGGTGGCTACACCCGAGGAATTTTGGCTGCGAGCGATTGTAAAGTGATCGCCATTGATCGGGATCCAGATGCCATTGCCAACGGTGCAGCAGTGGTGGCGGAGGCCAAGGGCCGGTTGCAGTTGGTGCGTGGCACTTTTGGTGAAATGAAAGCGATCATTGAAAACCTTGGCCTTGCAAAAGTGCAGGGCGTGGTTTTGGATATTGGCGTTTCATCCATGCAGATTGATGAGGCTTCTCGTGGATTTTCCTTCATGCGCGAAGGGCCGCTGGACATGCGCATGGGGCAGGCAGGCAAATCGGCGGCAGATTATGTGAATGCGCTGGATGCTGAAGACTTGGCGCAGATTATTTTTATTCTGGGCGAAGAACCGCGCTCACGCTCCATTGCTAAGGCAATCGTCAGTGCACGGAGCGAAGCCCCCTTGCTGACAACGCTGGATTTAGTGAAAGCTGTGGAACGCGCTACTGGTCCGCAACGCATGAAAGATCGCACGCACCCTGCCACCCGCACGTTTCAAGCCTTGCGCATTCATGTGAATGCTGAGCTGGATGAACTGGCCCAAGCCTTGGAAGCGGCTGAAGAAATTTTAGATGTGGGCGGGCGCTTGGTTGTTGTGACATTTCATTCGCTGGAAGACCGGATTGTGAAGCGGTTTTTTGCAGCGCGCAGTGGCGCATTGCCCACCAACTCACGGCACATGCCGGCTTCTCATGATGGACCCAAGCCCAGTTTTGAACTGTTGTTTAAAGGCCACCAAGAAGCTGGCGCTGAAGAGATGCTGGATAATCCGCGGTCGCGCTCGGCGAAACTGCGGGCTGGCATTCGAACCGCTGCTGATAAATTTGTATTTGATGCACGCGCCATGGCGGTGCCTTCGATTGAACGGAAGCGACACTGATGGTTAAAATATTCAACGCAGTTTTGGTGGTGTGCCTGTTGGTTTCAGCGTTCTTTCTGTATTCGCTGGAACATTCAACACGTGGGCTTGAGCGGCAAATTGCTAAAATGAAAAATGGCATTTCCACTGAACGTGAAGCCATCAAACTGTTGAATGCGGAGTGGAGCAGCCTGACGCGGCCTGAACGCTTGCAGAAGCTGGCCGAAGAACAATTGAAACTGCAATCTATAACGGCGAGCCAAATTGTGACTTTAGCTGACCTTCCAAGCAAAATTCCAGATCAACCACTGGTGAAGCTGAATGATCAGGGCACAGACCCGATTGGTGCAATTTTGGAGAAGATGCAGTAATGGAAAACAGCGTCGAACTTCACACGCCAAAAGGCACTGAACGCCTGCATGGGCAAAACCGCATTCGACTTTTGAGCATTGTGTTTTGTGGTTTCTTTTTGGCTATTGCAGTGCAATTGGGGCAGCTTACGCTTATTCACAAAACACCAGCGGCCAACCCCGAATTGGCCGCGCATGAAACGCCAATTCCACGACCTGATATCATTGATCGTAATGGCGTGGTGATGGCGACGGATATTGCCGTGGCTTCACTGTTTGCTGATCCACGCAAGATTACTGATATGGATGAAGCCGTTGAATCGTTGACAGCGACCATGCCTGATCTTGATAGCAAGGCGCTGCGTGAAAAACTCACTGCACCGGGCCGCGCTTTTGTTTGGCTCAAACGCCAAGTGAGTCCTGAAGAGCGCGACGCGGTTTATAATCTGGGCATTCCGGGAGTTGGCTATGTGAATGAACGCAAGCGCGTTTATCCTCTGGGCCGCCTTGCCGCGCATACGATTGGCTATGTTGATGTGGATACCCACGGCATTGCGGGCATTGAGAAATTTTTGGATGATCAGGGCGCACTTTACACGGCTTCATTGTCGGAACCTGAAACTTCAACATCAGCACCGGCGCAGCTCGCGATGGACATGCGCATTCAACATGCGGTGACTGATGAAGTGTCAAAGGCTGTTATAAAATATAAGGCCAAATCTGGCGGCGGCATTATTCTCGACACTGAAACGGGTGAGATTCTGGCTTTGGCTTCTCTGCCTGATTACAACCCGAATGCGGATGACAAACGCCTTACGTCTGATCAACAAAATAAATTGACCAGTGGTGTTTACGAACTCGGCTCTGTGATCAAGGCTGTGACTTTTGCCATGGCCTTTGACTATGGCACCGCGAGCTTGACGTCGACTTACGATACGCGTTCGAACTTGGTTATCGGCAATGCGCGCATTAGTGATTTCCATGCGCAGCGCCGGGTGCTGACGGTGCCGGAAGTTTTCACCAACTCATCTAATATCGGCACTGCAAAAATGGCTTTGCAGGTGGGTGTTGAAAACCACGTTGAGTTTCTAAGGCGGGTTGGATTGCTGGACCGACTGGTCACCGAAGTTCCTGAAAGTGCAAAGCCACTGCTTCCTAAACATTGGAGCAAACTTGCCTCGGCAACGGCTGCATTTGGCCATGGTTTTGCCGTACAGCCGCTGCAAGGTTTGTCGGTGATATCCGATCTTATTAACGGTGGTATGTCAATTCCGCCCACATTTTTAAAACGCACCAAAGAAGAAGCGGATGTGTTGGCGCACCGTGTAGTGAAGCCTGAAACTTCGGAAAAAATGCGTTATCTTTTCCGCTTGAATGTTGAAGAGGGCACGGCTTCCAAGGCCGATGTTCTGGGATACCGCGTGGGTGGCAAAACGGGTACGGCCGAAAAAGTCATTCATGGGCGCTATTCGAAAGATAAAAGCCTTGCCACATTCATTGGGGCCTTCCCAATGGATCATCCAAAATATGCGATTTTTGTGATGTTGGATGAGCCACAAGCCACGCCAGAAACTTATGGTTTTGCGACAGCAGGTTGGAATGCTGTGCCTACAGCCTCTAAGATTATTGAACGCATTGCGCCATTGTTGGGCGTGACACCTGTGTTCACCGCCGAGGATTTGGCCAAACTGGCGAAGCTTGCCAAAACCACAAAGAAGAATGGCTGATTTTTTATGACGCATTATTTGAGCCAGCTTTTGAAACAGGATGCAGCGCTGCCGATGGGTGGCGATGTTGCCGTTTCAGGATTGACGGCCGATAGCCGGGCGGTGAAGCCTGGTTTTGTGTTTGCAGCATTGCCTGGCACAAAAGTGGATGGTGCTGCGTTCATTCCACAAGCTTTGGCGCAAGGGGCTGCTGCTGTTATTTGTCAGGCTGGCACGTATCATGGTGATGGCGCTGTTGTTCACTCTGATAACCCGCGCAGGCTTTTGGCTTTGATGGCTTCGCGGTTTTATGATTCACAACCCGACACGATTGTGGCCGTTACTGGAACTAACGGAAAGACTTCGGTTGCTGTTTTCGTGCGGCAAATCTGGGCGGCTTTGGGTTTTCGTGCAGCCAGCCTTGGCACCATTGGTGTGGTGGGGCCTGATTCAACAATAGAACACAAACACACGACTCCAGATCCGGTGCAACTTGCGCAGATCATGGTTGAGTTGAGTGATGATAAAATTGCTCATCTTG
>JANYHE010000052.1 GCA_025359215.1 Hyphomicrobiales bacterium | reverse complement strand
GGCAACGCGCGCTTCCGGCACCAATGCCGTGCGTTATGGCACGATGAAAGATAATGTCATGAGCCTCACAGCTGTGATGGCCAATGGCGAAATTGTGCGCACCGGAACGCGGGCGCGAAAATCATCAGCAGGTTATGATCTCACCCGCCTGATGGTGGGCAGCGAAGGCACGCTGGGTGTGATTACCGAAGTGGGCCTCAAAGTGCATGGCATTCCAGAAGCTATCAAAGCAGGAGTGGTATCGTTTCCATCGATTGAAGCGTGTTGCAACGCGGCTATTCAAACTATTCAAATGGGCATTCCCATTGCGCGTATTGAACTGGTTGATGTGGAACATATTAAAGCGATCAACGCCTATTCAAAATTGACGTTGGCTGAGGCACCCACGTTATTTGTGGAATTTCATGGCACAAGTGCTGGCGTTGCCGAGCAGGCACAGATGTTTGCGGCGATTGCCGCTGAATTTGGCGCTGGTGAATTTGATTGGGCTACTCAGGAGGAAGACCGCACCAAACTTTGGCAAGCGCGGCACGATGCTTTTTGGGCAACGAAATCCTTAATGCCGGGCAAAGAAGAATCAATAGCCACCGATGTGTGCGTGCCCATTTCACAACTTGCCGAATGTGTTGTGGAGACACAAAAAGATTTGGATGAAAACAAAGTTTATGGCCCGATCATTGGTCATGTCGGCGATGGTAATTTTCATGTGGTGCTGTTTTGTGATCGCACAGATGAAGACGAAGTTGCACGGGTTAAAGGTGTTTATGGTCGCATGATCAAGCGCGCGCTGGCCATGGGGGGCACCTGCACGGGCGAACATGGCATTGGTTCAGGCAAGCGCGAATATTTGGCCTTGGAACAGGGCAATGCCCTTGATGTGATGCGCTCAATAAAACTGGCGCTTGATCCTCTCAATATTATGAACCCCGGGAAAAACGCAGGGCCATAATGAGCATTTGGAAATCACCAATTTTCTATTTTGGGATAGTGCTGGTTGCTGTGCTTGGCGCGGCATTGCTCGCTCCTTTTGTGGTGAACTGGAATGCCTACCGCAGCAATTTAGAGGCTTACGGGCACAAACTTACGGGCCGTGATGTGGCGATTGATGGCCCCATTTCTGTTCGACTGTTTCCATGGCCACGGTTGGTTACAGAAAATGTGAGCATTGCCAACCCCAATGGAATTGAAGGAGAGGCCACATTGAGTGCCCGCAGCATGAATGTGGAATTGACCTTGGCGGGATTGTTTGCGGGCGAAATTCGGGTTGAAAGCATCACACTTGATCATCCAATTGTTCATTTAATCCGCAATGCGGATGGCACAGGAAATTGGAATTTTGTGCCAGACCAAGGCTTGCGCGATTCAAAACTTCTAGATCAAGTGAAACTGGAACATATTACGCTGGTCGATGGCGTGGTGAACGTGCAAGACAAAGTTCATGGCTATAGCAGCCAGATAAATGCTGTGAACGCGGTGCTGTCTGCTTCAGTATTTGAGGGGCCATGGCAAGCGCAAGGCAATGCCAAGGCTGGCGATGTGGATTTTGATTTCAATTTTTCAAGCAGTGTCTGGCAGATTGAAGCGCCCTTCAAATTCGGTGTGAAACTGACGCCGCAAGATGGCGCACTGGCGGCTTTGGCTTTCGATGGGCAAGTTGCAAATGGAGAAGTTTCTGGAAAGCTAAACCTGCAGCCTGTGATCACAGACGATGGGCGACAGAGTTTGGAAGGCAGCATCAAGCCCTTGCAAATGCAATCGGAGATTAAAGCGAATTTTGAAAGTGTGGCACTTGATAAAATTCATATTGTGCCAGCCGATGTGAAAGATAGTGGTACGCTGATTGAAGGCACTGCTTCGCTGGCTTTGCAAAATGGCGTTAGCGCCCAAGTGAATCTGACTGCACCGCGCTTGGACCTCGATAGTTTGGTTGGTTCACAATCTTTGCGGGTTTGGCGAGCAGGCGGGGCCATGGCGGTGCTCAATTCGTTTATCAAAGAATTTCCGGCAAAGCTGGATCTAAAAGCAACACTCGATGTTGCGGCACTTTCAGCAGCGGGGGAGGTTGTAGAAAATGTGAAGCTTATTGCCAGTGCGCAGCAAGACGCCATTCGCATTCAAGATTTTACAGCCAATTTGCCAGGCCGGTCCCGCATGAAATTTGATGGCATTGTTTTTCCGGGTGCAGAGGCTGCCGAAATGGGCGGCAGTTTGGCGTTCGAAAGCAATGACACGCGGCAGTTTGTTGAATGGCTATGGCCTGAAGCAAAAGCACAGGTTTTGAAAATTTGGACTGGCAATCGCGGGCGCATGAAGGCGCAGAGCGACGTGACATGGTCTGGCAAGCGGTTTGGATTTCAGAATCTAAAGTATGAACTTGATGGCGAAGCAGGTGTTGCTGAACTTGCCGTGCGGCTGGGCGTATTGCCAGCAGTTGACTTGAACCTTAATGCACAATCCATAGATCTTGATAATTATTTGGCTGCCGATGTGGTGCAGCCATCGGCTCTCTCTGCTGTGGTGCCGTTGTTGCAAGGGGGAAATAGTTTTGAGAAGCGCCTTAATTTTCAAAGTGCAAAATTGCGGCTGAACCATGTTGAGGCGCAAAATGTCGCCTTTGAATTTGCTTCAAGCGTGAGTGGATTTGAGATTAAAAAATTTGATGTGGTTTCAATTGAGGGCGCTCATGTGCAAGGCCAAGGTTTGGTTTTGATTGGCCCCGATGGTCCTTCTGGTGATTTGAAATTATCTGCAAAAGCCGAGAACCCACGAGGGCTTTTGCGCCTGGTTGGTTTGGGCGCTGTTAAGGGTGCTGATGCGACGTGGACCCAAGCGTTGGGTGCGACTGATATTGCGGGATCGATTGCAATCAAGCCTGCTGCCGATGAACCCAAAGTGACATTTGAAGTTTTGGGCCAATCGGGCGCGCTGCAAATTTCTGCCTCCGGAGACATAAAAGATGTGACCCAAGGATTGGGTGCAACATTTGGTTTGGCAACTGAAGTGAGTTCGACCAGCAGCGCTGAATTGGTGAAATTGTTTGGCATTGATGCGTTGGTTCCGGGGGCTGTAGGAAAGATTGATCTGACAGCGCTGGGATCAACCGCCAAAGGATTTAAGTCTGTTGTAAATGCCAATCTGTTCGGCGCACAAATCGATTATGACGGCACTTATGAACCCGAAGATGGCCTGCCCAAATTGGACGGAAAGTTTTCTGTTGCAGCAGTTGATGGCACTCTTTTGGGGCAAGCGCTGGGGCTTCCGCTGGAGAATGCTCTGGCAGGCCCTCTAAAAATCAATGCTGTTCTCAGAACCAAAGATAACAGCATTGGCACTTCGCAATTGTTTGCCGAGATTGCGGGGCAAACTGTTTCCGGTCAACTTGGGCTTGATGCTGAAAATAAATTCTCTACCGATCTGGTGGTGCCCTCGCTTCAGCTCAAAAATGTCTTGGCATTGAGTCTTTTGAATTGGAGCGGCTATGACGGCCTGTTGGAGCATTCGTTTGTTGACCAAAAATCTGCATTAAAATCGGCCGAAATTTGGGTTCGCCCCACAGTTTTGAAAACCGGTTTGGGACCGGATTTGAAAGACGCTGTTGTGGGGTTTGCGCTCGATAACAATGGGCGCAGCATCAACGTAGCTTCACGTGATGCCAATGGTGAACCGTTTAAATTGGATCTCTTGCTGAAACCCAAAGGACCAAGTTTTACACTTTCAGCATCAAGCCATTTTGCGGTTGATTTAGAAAATAGATTTAAACTGAAAACAGGTGAGGCCATCGCAAAAGGTGTCATGATTGTTGATGGCGAAATATCGGGAGAAGGGCGCAGCCCGCAGGCCGTTGTGGCCAATTTGACCGGGAATGGTTCTTATGTTTTGCGAGATGCACAGCTTCTGAACATTTCGCCTGATCGCTTTTTTGCTCAGATAAAATTGGTTAAAGACGCCGCAACATTGCAGGCGGCCTTTGACAATTTGTTGCAAGGACCGGGGATGGTGTTGAGCTCGGAAAAACATGATATTGGCTTTTCAAATGGAATAGCCCTTGTCGACCCTCTCATTGTGGCCACTGCTGATGCCGATGTTAAGGTTTCTCCTGGTTTTGATGCGACGACTGGTGAGGTGCTGGCGGATGTAACGATCACGCCAAAGTTAGACGCTGGCTTGCCTGCGATGCGAGTTACCTATTCTGGTTTGCCAGATGCATTGGAGCAACGCAACGACACTTCGGCGCTTTCGGCGAAACTTGGGTATGCAATCGTTGCAAAAGATTTGGCAGAGTTAGACCGCGTGCAAAAAGAGCAAGCCAAACTGGTGGCTGAAGAAGAAGCGCAACGCCAACGCGACGAGAAAAAATTCGCTGCCTATCAAGCCCAGCGCGGTGAATTGCGATTACGTCAACGCGAACTCAAAATTCATGCGGCTCAAAGGTTAATTGATGCGGCCGCACAGAAGGCAGAAATGGATAAAATTCTTGCAATTGGGGCTGCCATTAATAAAACCGATATAGCAAAGTTTAAACGAGATTTGATGCTACACTAGCCGCTTCAAAATCCAGACACGGATGGCGCTGGAGAGATTTCTATCGCCGCGCGCATTATCGATTTCACCCACAATCGTGGCCAAACTTTTGCGCTCGGCACTGGCAATTTTACGCAGCACATCCCAGAATTCAGTTTCTAATGAAAGCGAAGTGCGGTGCCCTGCAATAGTGAGAGAGCGTTTGAGGTCTTTGGCCATTATTTTTCTAACTTATGGCCATCAAGTTTTTTAGTCGCGTGCTCTTTCTGGAATGCGGCTACTTTTTTTTCAGATTTGTTGAGACCAAACTTTATGCGGTTTTCGCCAGCGTGCTTTGCAGCGTCTTCGCGGGCTATATTTTTCTTAACCCGTCGAAGATTTATAATTTCGCCACTCACGATGGACCTAACATATTTTCAGGGCGCACGATGGCATCAAAATCTGTGGCGTCGATGCCGTCTTTCACAGCTTCTTCACGCAAAGTTGTGCCATTTTTGTGGGCGGTCTTGGCAATTTTGGCGGCGCGGTCATAACCATATTTCGGCGCCAGTGCTGTGACCAACATCAGCGATCGATCAAGTGCCGCTTTGATATTGTCTTCGCGCGCTTCAATGCCTTGCACACAATTTTCAGTGAAGCTGGTCACTGCATCGGCCATGAGTTGAACGGACTGCAAGAAATTATAGGCCATCACGGGGTTGTAAACATTGAGTTCAAAATGTCCGGAAGCCCCCGCAAAAGTTATCGCGGCATGATTGCCAAAAATCTGCACACACACTTGTGTCAGCGCTTCACATTGGGTGGGGTTCACTTTGCCGGGCATGATGGATGAGCCTGGTTCATTTTCTGGCAATGACAATTCACCAAGACCAGAACGCGGGCCCGAACCTAAAAACCGAATGTCATTGGCGATCTTGAACAGTGAGCTTGCCACAGTGTTGATGGCACCATGCGTCATCACCATAGCATCATGGGCGGCCAGTGCCTCGAATTTATTGGGAGCCGTTGTGAAGGGAAGGCGGGTGATGTTGGCAATGTGTTCGGCCACCATTTCAGCAAAGCCTTTTGGCGCGTTGAGGCCCGTGCCCACCGCAGTGCCGCCTTGGGCGAGCTGCATCAACATCGGCAAAGTTTGCTCAATGCGGGCGATGCCGTTTTGCACTTGCTGGCAATAGCCGGAGAATTCTTGGCCTAAGGTGACAGGCGTTGCATCTTGTGTGTGGGTGCGACCAATTTTGATAATCTTCGCCCAAGCCCCAGCTTTATCGTTCAGCGCATTGCGCAAGTGTTGCAAGGCAGGCAGCAAGCGATGGTGAATTTCCTCGGCACAGGCAATGTGCATGGCAGTTGGATAGGTGTCGTTTGAGCTTTGGCTCATGTTCACATGATCGTTGGGATGAACAGGCTTCTTGGTGCCCATTTCGCCGCCCAGCATTTCAATGGCACGATTGGAAATCACTTCATTGGCATTCATATTCGATTGCGTGCCGGAACCAGTTTGCCAAACGGCCAGAGGAAAATGATCGTTGAGTTTGCCTTCCATCACTTCTTGCGCGGCGTTGATGATGGCCGCAGCGATTTTGGAATCGAGGCCGCTGAGCTTCATATTGGTTTCGGCGGCGGCGCGTTTGATGATTCCCAGAGCGCGAACGATTGATGCTGGCTGCTTTTCCCAGCCGATTTTAAAATTTTGCAAACTGCGCTGTGCCTGTGCACCCCAATAACGGGTGGCATCGACCTCGATGGGGCCAAAGGTATCTGTCTCGGTGCGGGTTTTTTTCATTTGTTTAACTTGCTGTTTGCGGTTGGTGCGGTGCATACCATGGACACGGTTAATTGGCAAAGTTGAACAGATGAAAAAAATTCCACGCGGCGTTTGGGTTTTGGGCTTTGTCTCGATGTTTATGGATATTTCATCAGAGATGATCCATGGGGTATTACCGCTTTTTGTGGTTGGAACCTTGGGCATGTCGGCAACTTTGCTGGGCGTGATGGAGGGCGTTTCTGAAGCCACAGCGCAAATTTTAAAATTGTTTTCTGGTGTTTTGAGTGACCGTTGGCGCAACCGCAAATATCTTGCATTATTTGGTTATGGCTTGGCTGCGGTGGTAAAACCGCTGTTCCCACTTGCAACAAGTTTTGGCGCAGTGTTTTTTGCCCGCTTTGCCGACAGGGTGGGCAAGGGTATTCGGGGTGCGCCTCGTGATGCCATGGTGGCTGACATGACTTCGGCACAGACGCGAGGAGCGGCTTTTGGTTTGCGTCAATCACTTGACACTGTAGGAGCGTTTGTTGGGCCCTTGATTGCCGTTGTGTTAATTGGCTTATGGGCATTGGATTTGCGCACTGTTTTGTGGGTGGCTTGTGGGCCCGCACTCGTTGCAGTTTTAATCCTCGCATTTGGCATTCAGGAGCCTGAACGCTCTAATGACAATGCTCGGAAGGCCGGGTTTAATTTCGCGACTGCTAAGAATTTAGGGCGGCCATTTTGGCTGGTGGCCCTGCTTGGTGCTGCGGTAATGTTGGCTCGATTTTCGGAAGCATTTTTGGTGTTGCGGGCATCCGATGCGAAAATGTCTTTAGCTTTAGTGCCGCTGGTGATGGTGGTGATGAGTGTGGTTTATTCGCTTTCGTCTTATCCTGCGGGTGTGCTTTCGGATCGCTGGGGTCGGAAGGGATTATTCTCAGCAGGCCTTGTTAGTTTGATAGTGGCGGATTTGGTTTTGGCTTGGGCGCCATCCCCGCTATTTGTAATGATTGGCGTGGCCATCTGGGGCCTGCATATGGGTTTAACCCAAGGCATTCTTTCAACCTTGGTGGCAGACTCTTCGCCGGCGGATTTGCGTGGCACTGCTTATGGTGTGTTTGCTTTGGTCAGCGGCATTGCAGCTTTGATTGCGAGCATCACTGCAGGTGTGGTGTGGGACAAGATGGGGCAGGCTTCGGTCTTTTACATCGGGGCAGGTTTTGCAATAGTCGCGTTGCTCACCATGGCATTGGTTCAGGCGAAATCATCCCACCAATAAGGATTGCTCCACGCGCATTTTCCTGCATGATCAATCACGGTGACGCGGAACCATGGGCTGGGCTTTTTCAGCAGCCAGCCTTTTTCCATCGTTGAAAGGTCAAATGTTGCCGAAGTGATGGCTTTTCCGATCTTTACGCAAGAGCGCGATGTTCCGCAAACAACCGTGATCGTATCGACCGGTGAACAACTGATCTCGATCTCTTTTCCGCGCAGCGTGATGTTGTGCAATTCTGGCCCTTGGCTGGAATAATAGTGACCATCTTTCAGGGCTTGAAGAATTTCATCTGGATCAAGGCTCTGGGATTTTACATTCACCCAGCCGCCGAAATAATCGGGACCTTTGAAATGCGCATCGTCGGTGGCATAGGCTGAAAGCCTGTGGCCCTCGTTCATCAATTGATCATGCAAATACCAACCATCGGCCCGGTTATTTTCGATGGCGCAACCGTGGTTGTAAATTTCCACGGCATGGGCACTGTCGATGGCGCGGCCATCCTCAATGGTAAGCTGTGACCATGCTGGATGGGCGATGCCGATGAATGCGCCTGCGGCTCGGGCGCGGGCTGCCAGTTCTGGGCCGGATTCGTTTGCGCCGCAGGGTGGAAAATCGAGAGGCAAACCTGCCGCTACAATATGCCAAAGTTCGCCAGCGCTGGTTTCAGGCGCGTGCAGTTCAACGCCGATGAGTGTGGTGAAATCATTGGAACGAAAGGCACGGGTGTCATTAATCGGCCAATTGAAATGCTGAATAAAATGTTCGGACAGCATGAGAAAATCATAACCGGCATTTTTATACGCTTGCACAACTTGCTCAGTTGGAAGTGCTCCATCAGATTGATTGGAGTGGGTGTGGATGTTGCCACGCCAGAAGCGGCCGGGGAGAGAGAAGGGCGAAAGCTGCATTTTAGACACTCATTTGCATTCCAAGTTCGACAACCCTATCCGCGGGGATGCGGAAGAATTCAATGGCACGGGCCGATTGATTGGCTAACATAATGAAAATGCGCTGTTGCCAAAACGGCATGGCAGATCTGGGTGACGTTAAGATAACGCGTCGTCCAAGGAAATAAGACGCTTGGCGTGGATCAATACTCAGGCCTTTGTCTTCACAGGCGCGAAGGGCGGCTGGCACATCGGGCTGCTCCATATAGCCGAACTTCGCTTCGACAATCCAAGCCCCAAGCGGCCCTTGTGTGACTGAAACACGTTCGCCATCCCAGCGCGGCTGCTTTACGGTTTCGATGGAAATGAATACCAGCTTATCATGCAGCACGCGGTTATGTTTTAAGTTGTGCATCAAAGCTGAGGGCGCGAATTTGTGCTGAGTTTGCATAAACACCGCAGCGCCCGCCACGCGAGCAGGTTGACGGCGCTCAAGACTTTCAAGCAGGGGGATGAGCTCAATAGATTCCTTGTTGAGTTTGGCAGCCAGCAGTTTGCGACCTTTCATCCACGTGAGCATGATCAAAATGATGGTGGCGCCAATGAGCACTGGCATATAGCCGCCGTGCAAAAGTTTCAATCCATTTGCCATGTAGAACATAAATTCGACGACAAAGATAAAGATGAGTGCAGGAATGGCGACAATGCGCGGCAAATTTTTCGATTGCCAGAAGAACACCATGCCCAAAATTGAATCCACCAGCATTGAGGTGTTTACAGCCACGCCATAAGCGGAGGCCAGATTTGAAGAAGTTTTGAAAACCAGCACCAAGATGACCACGCCAATAAGGATGAGCCAGTTGATTTGGCCAACATAAATTTGGCCTTCTTCGGTTTCAGATGTGTGAATAATATTCATGCGGGGCAGCAGGCCCAAGGCCATTGCCTGTTGTGCGATGGAAAATGCACCTGTGATCACAGCTTGACTAGCGATGACTGTGACCATGGTGGCCAGCAGCACAAGTGGCACCAGACCCCATGATGGCAACATCAGGAAAAACGGATTATCAACAGCGCTGGGATTGGCGATAATGAATGCGCCTTGGCCAAGATAGTTGAGAACCAAAGAGGGCAGCACCACAACCGACCACGCCAAGCGAATTGGGTTTTTACCGAAATGACCCATATCAGCATAAAGCGCTTCGCCACCTGTCACAGCCAGAAACACACCGCCAAACACGAGCAACGCGAGCGATGGCTGGTTGATCAACATCTGCGCACCATAGATTGGATTGACCGCTTGAAATATTTCAAGATCATCGCTGATATGGCTGATGCCGATAATGGCTAAAATGACAAACCACACCATGGTGACAGGCGCAAACAAAGCAGCCACTCCGCCTGTGCCTTTATATTGAAATGTGAACAGGGCGAGCAAAACAGCCAAGGTGATAGGCACCACAAATGGCGTGAAGCCCTCATTGATAACAGATAGGCCTTCCACCGCCGAAAGCACTGACATGGCAGGCGTTATCATCGCATCGCCGAAAAAAAATGCAGCGCCGACAATGCCGAGGCCTAGAACAATGCCGCCCTTTTTTTGCAACAAGTTTTCGACCAACACCACCAAGGACAGAATGCCGCCTTCGCCTTGATTATCGGCGCGCATGAGCATGATCACATATTTCAGTGTTACGATGATGAAGAGGGCCCAGAGCAGCAAGGAAACTACTCCCAACACGGCCAAACGCAAGTTGCCGCCGGCAGCCATTACAGGGTGAAGCGCTTCACGCATTGCATAAAGCGGACTGGTGCCAATATCGCCGAAAACCACACCAATGGCGGCGAAAGCCAATTTCAGTTTGGCTTTGTCAAATGTGCCGCCAGTGTTGGTTGATGCTGACATATATCGCCCCCTGGCTTCACTCTTTTACAAGCAGATTATGGTGCTTGGACTACGGCGCGGCATTCAGCAGGAAGGCCCCTGAGAGTCAAGGGGGGCGGCGGCACGTAAGGGGGGGCATTGGGGTCGCGTTTATGGGGTGTCCACGGAATGGGTCCCATCCAATAGGCAAGTTCATCACCGCAACCCGTGCCATCTTTAGGCGCTGGTTTCCATTGGTCTTTGCAGCTCTTCATTCCCGGTGGGCAATTCATGCGAATGTGGAAATGAAACGTGTGGCCATAAAGGGGGCGCACTTTGGCAAGCCAAGTTCGATCGCCCGTGGCCCATTTGCAAAGGGCCGCTTTAATCGGCGGATGCACAAAAATTCGGCCAACTTCTGGGTAAGACGCTGCTGTCTTTATCAACTTGGCACGGGACTCAGACCAGTTGTCGGGATTTATGTGAAGATGATCTTTCACCATTTCCAATGGAACCATGTTTTCACGCTCATAAGGCGATAAGACATGATTGGGCATGGGGGTGAACCAGACATCAGCATCCAATCCAATTTGATGACTGGCATGACCGGTGAGCATAGGGCCGCCGCGGGGCTGGCCCATGTCGCCGACTAGCAACCCATTCCAACCTGCATTTTGTTTCGCATCTGCAGCAAGACGTTCAAGAAGAGTGTTGAGCTGTGGCAAACCCCAATTGCGGTGACGAGAAAGTCGCATGACTTGCCAATTGGGCCCGGTGACTGGCAAGGCTTGTGCCCCCGCCATACAGCCCAATGCATAAGTGCCAATGGCATGTGGCGGCATCGCGGCTGGTAACACCTGACGACCAAACAGTTTTTTTGCTGGA
This sequence comes from Hyphomicrobiales bacterium, assembly GCA_025359215.1. Lineage (GTDB taxonomy): Bacteria > Pseudomonadota > Alphaproteobacteria > Rhizobiales > Aestuariivirgaceae > Aestuariivirga. The sequence goes on along the minus strand of JANYHE010000052.1, from coordinate 11,800 downwards.
ATAGTGTTGATGTTAACCAGAGCTGGAGCTGCCACGGGTGTCGCCAAGTTTGTCAGCTTCGCTTGGTCAGCCGCTGTTTGGGCAAATGCAAGATTTGCAAACAATGCACACACCAAGGCCGCGATGAGCGCTGCTCTATTTTTTGCGGAAGGCATCGAGCGATACAACTTTTGGGGCGTCACTGGTTTCAACGACCTCTTCACTTTCAGAATCAATTTTAGCGGCTGTTGCCAGTTTTGGCTTGGTTTCAGCACTTTGTTCAGCAGGCTCTTGGGCCACTTCAAACTGCAATCCAAACTGAACTGCCGGGTCGAGAAAGCCTTTAATAGCGGCAAACGGCACGATCAGTTTTTCTGGAATATTATCGAAGGACAATTCCACTTGAAACCGCTCTTCGGTGACGATGAGATTATAGAATTGATGCTGAAGCACCACTGTCATTTCACGAGGATAGCGCTCGGCCAAACGCTCGCCAATATTCACGCCCGGAAACTTGGTATTGAAGGCAATATAAAAATGATGTTCGCCCGGCAAGCCTGATTTTTCAACCTTCCGCAATGCCTCTCGAACCACGCCTTTCAAGGCATTTTGGGCAAGTTGGTCATAACGCATTAAATCTTCAGGCATTAGTTTCTCACAGTAAATGGTCGACTCAAGACCCTAACATAGCGGGAGAGCAGGGGCATTGTCACGCTTTGGTAGCTTAAAATTTCCTGATGGTTCGGCTTGCTTTGGCAGGATGTGATCCACTTTCCCATGATTGACAAACAGCTAGAATGGCGGGCTTCATTTCTCACTGGCCCGGTTGTGGACAACCCGGCATCCATTGTACTTCGCAGCTTGGCCTATCATCGCCATTGGAGCGCGCCAACATGAGTTCAAGTTGGTAGGCACGCGCATTTATCGCGGCCAGCGTGTTCATGTCACAGCCCTGACCCATCTCGGTGGTGCCGTAGCCTCCGCCTTGCAAATATGTTTCGAAGTTCTGGTTCATGCCCTGACCAAAGGAATTGGTGCAGTTATTAAAGCGTTGCCGCAGTTGCGCTAATTCCTGCTGGATCGCGTTAACGTCATAGTTCTGTGCCATTGTCATTGTACTGAAACTGATTTCAGAGACGACGACCAAGGCCGCCAATATGGTTTTCCTAAACTTCATATTGCCACCATCCATTTGAAGTTTGATGCAGTGGCCCCCAGAGACTTAAGGTAGCCCCAAATAAGGGTCTTCGCAAGGTGTTGAAAATGAAAGTGCTGGCTTCTGTTGCCAGGTGCCAGCGAACCCCGCCTTAGGTCGCTAAACCGAAGGACTTCAAGTTTTGGTCTTTCGCGCTACATTAAGCAGCGAGAGCAACCGGAGCAAAGTTATCGTTTGCAACTAGAAATTAGCCCGAAAACGTCGGAACCATCACGGGCAAAAAACCAACCTTTACACTCTCGTCGATCCTGTTTCGCCCCCAGCAGAGCCGATTGTTCGGAGCTTGGGGCCGGGCCCTTTCGCGGATTTAAGGAAATCCGCTTTCGGGCTAGACGCCGATTGCTCCGCAATCGGCTTTGGTGGAGGCGCCGGGTACTGCCCCCGGGTCCGAAAAGCTTATTGCGTTAGCCGTTTATCACCATAGTCAATTGTCTCGCGACATTTGACGCCCTTTATATAGGTGAGACTTGGGGCGAAATAAAGGGTGTATGAGATGCTCGCATAGATTGTTTTTTTGCGCAAAACTGCTTCACATGGCAAACAATTGATGCTAACTTTATTTTATGGCCGAATGTGGCTGTCAACTCAGTTGGGGGAAACAACGTGGATTATTCTGAAGACGTCAAGAAATATACTTCGAATGTAAATACGGCTGCGGTAGATGCAATTGTTAAATATTGCGGCATTGCACTTAAAGGCAAAGACTCACAATTTGTTGCGATGACAGACCCTGCTGAAGTTAAGCGTGTGGTTGATGGTTTTTGCGCAAAGAAACTGGGCCTTGCTGCAGGAGCTGCAGAAGCTGCGGTACGTGCTGCTGGCGAAAAAATGAAGGCAGATAAAACCAAACACCGCGTGACTGTTTATTATCTCGTTGCAGAAGCGACTGGGACAATGGGCAAACTTGCCTAACTACTATCGGTTCGTTTATTTAGCGGCAGGGCTTTTGCTCTGCCGCTTTTATTTTGTGGAATCGCTGGGCTGGTATAGAACCACGCCATGAAGCAATATCTTGACCTCATGCGCCATGTGCGCGACCACGGAGCCCTTAAAACGGATCGCACGGGAACGGGCACAAAATCGGTGTTTGGCTATCAAATGCGATTTGATTTGGCAGCGGGCCTGCCTTTGGTGACCACTAAAAAGCTGCACTTGCGCTCGATTATATACGAACTGCTGTGGTTCATGCGCGGTGAGACAAATATAAAATATCTCAAGGACAATAGGGTTTCAATTTGGGATGAGTGGGCCGATGCCAATGGAGACCTTGGCCCGGTTTATGGCGCGCAATGGCGAAGCTGGCCTGCCCGTGATGGCGGGGTTATTGATCAGCTCGCCGAAGTGGTGAAGCGCATCCAAACCACGCCCGATTCGCGGCGACTTATTGTGACGGCGTGGAACCCTGCTGATGTTGACAAAATGGCTTTGCCACCATGTCATTGTTTGTTTCAGTTCTATGTTGCTGATGGTAAATTATCGTGCCAGCTTTATCAACGATCAGCTGACATATTTTTGGGCGTGCCGTTTAATATTGCGTCTTATGCGATGCTGACGGAAATGATTGCGAAAGTTTGCGGCCTTGGGGTTGGTGAATTTGTTCACACTTTGGGTGATGCTCATCTTTATTCAAACCACATGGAACAGGTGGAAACACAATTGGCACGGGCGCCGCATGCTCTGCCGCGGCTTCGTTTTAAGCGTGATGTGAAGGCCCTTGATGATTTTCAATATGAGGATTTTGAGATTTTGAATTATAACCCTGACGCGGCTATTTCCGCCCCTGTGGCAGTTTGACAATGTTTGGTTCTGGTTTTTGGGCCGCAGGCAAGGGCTGGCTTTATCCAACTGAAAAGCAACAAGGTTTTTGGCGGGCTGTTGGTTTTTTTGTTTTGCTGTTTTTGTTATTTCAACTGCTGCAAATTGTAATTACGCTGATTATTTACAGTGTCGGTTTTCACCAGTCATTACTGGCCTTGAGGGATCCTGAACTGGCACGTTCGCCTACTATGTTGAAATCATTGCTTATTGCAATGTTTCCGGCTTCAGTTCCGACCCTATTTTTGGGGCTCTATTTTGCTCAATTTGGCTTGCCAAACCGCCTGGGCCTGTTGCCACTTTTAAACCCGCGGCTGGGTGTTTTAGGGTGGGTGGCGGTTATTTTTGGATTTATGATTTTGATGTTTGGCGCGCTCAATCTGGTCTATTGGCTGGCGAAGTTTGACACGCTGCACGACTCCGGGCTGGTTGAAAGAACAATGGCCGATATGACCAGCGACCCCAGGATTTTTGCCTTCGCTTTGCCGAGTATTATACTGGCGGCTCCATTGGCTGAAGAGTTTTTGTTTCGCGGTGTATTGTTTGCCGGGCTCACAAACACATTTGTGGGAAGAACAGGAGCGGTCATTATCACTGCCGCGCTGTGGTCTTTGGCTCATGCAGGGCCTGCACCTTGGGTTAATGTTGGTCTTATTTTTGTGATGGGTTTGGTGATGGGCGTTTTGCTTTTGCGCTTTGGCAGCTTGTGGGTGACAATTGCCTGCCACACGGCTTGGAATGCCATGACAACTTTGGCTATTTTCGCAACGGGAGCGCCACAGTGATTGTGGTGCGTGCTGCGAAAGTGGGTGATGGGCATATGCTGATGCAGACAACGCGAGAGTTGGGTGCGAGCCATGGTTGGGGCGAAGACATGACAACGCAGGCCGTGGATTTTGAACGGGATTTGTTTTGTGCCAATCCCATCATTGGCGCAGCTTTAGCGTTTTCAAATGAAAAGTTTGCTGGTTCGGCATTATGGCATCGAAGTTATGCAACTTCGCGCGGGCAAGAAGTGATGTATTTGGAAGACTTAGTGGTTTTGCCCGAATTTCGACGCCTTGGCGTTGCGGAGGCGCTTCTGAGGCTGGTTGCGAAAACTGCTGTAAGTAAAGGCTACAAAAAGATTTTTTGGCTTGTGCGTGATTGGAATATTGGCGCGCAGAAGCTTTACCAAAATATCGGCGCCGAGATTGAAAATGGCAATTGCTATTGCAGCCTGCATGATGATGCCTTGCTGGAATTCGCAAAATGACCATCATTGCCTTGGTGGTTGCGGTTTCTCGCAATGGGGTGATTGGTAAGGCGGGGGGGCTGCCTTGGCATATTTCCTCTGATCTCAAATTGTTCAAAGCTATCACCTTGGGCAAGCCGGTTGTAATGGGCCGCAAGACTTGGGATAGCTTGCCGCGCAAGCCCTTGCCGGGGCGCACCAACATTGTGATCACGCGGCAGGCTGGATTGGTGGTTGAAGGTGCGCAGGTTGTGCAAGACGCCGCCGCCGCAATCGCCGTTGCAGGCTTCGTTGACGAGATTGCGGTGATTGGTGGCGGCGAAATTTACCAAATGTTTTTGCCGCTTGCTAACAGGGTTTACCTCACCGAGGTGGATTTGACAGTTGAAGGCGATACTTATTTCCCCAAACTTGACTCTGAATTCTGGGCTGAGACCAAAGTTGAGCCGCACCCACAAGGACCAAATGATAGTGCCAGTTTTGTGCTGCGCGTATTTGACCGGAAAAGTTAAAGCCCAGCACAATGGACTTTTGGTGAGGGCATACCTATATGCGCAGTTCAATTGATTGAGGATGAAACATGCCCTGGAATAAAGACGACGATGGAAAGAGCCAACCGCCGGGCGATCGCGGCCCGTGGGGAAAGCCTCCCGGCAATGATGGTCCGAAAAACAATTGGGGTGGTAGCAACAAAGGCGGACCGGGCAATATTCCGCCTGAGCTTGACGATCTGTTCAAAAAGGGCCGCGATGGCTTGAAATCCGTTCTGCCGCAAGGCGGCGGGCGTGGCACATGGCTGCTTCCGCTTGCAGCATTGGCTGCGTTTTGGGTTTATAATTCGGTTTATCAGGTTCAGCCTGATGAGCGTGGCATGGTTTTGCGCTTGGGCGCTTACACGCGCACAGTGCCGCCTGGTTTGCACTTTGCACCATGGCCTATTGAAACCATGGAATTGTTGCCAGTTGCTGCTGAAAATCAAACGCCAATTGGCGATGGTGGTGACGAGGGATTGATGTTGACCGGTGATGAAAACATGGTCGACGTGAAGTTTAAAGTGTTGTGGAAAATCGCTGATCCGCAAAAGTTTTTGTTCAGTGTTGCTGAGCAAGAAAGCATTGTGAAAGCGGTTGCTGAAAGTGCGATGCGCGAGATTGTTGGGCGAACACCTGCCTCAGACGCTTTGACCAATGGCAAGCTCGCTATTCAAGATCAGGTGCTGGATATCACCCAACGCACGCTCGATAAATACAATGCCGGCGTTAAAATTACGGGCCTTGCGCTGGAAGGTGTGGAGCCACCTGCGCCTGTGCTTGATGCATTTGAAGATGTTCAGCGCGCCAAGCAAGATCAACAAAAATCGATCAATGAAGCAGAACGCTATTCTAACCAAAAATTGCGTAACGCTGAGGGTGATCAAGCTAAGCTGATTGAAGATGCAAAAGGCTATAAAGCCCAAATTATTGCTGAGGCAAAAGGTGAAGCGCAGCGATTTGATAGCGTTTACACCGAATATGCAAAAGCCAAAGACGTGACCAGAGAGCGGTTGTTTTTGGAAACTATGGAAAATGTGATTGGAAAATCCAACCGCATTATTATGGACCCAAGCAAATCGGGGCAGGGGGTTGTGCCTTATCTGCCGCTGCCCGCCATTCAAAATGCAACGCCAGCAGGGAGCAATTGATCATGAACGCATCTCGTATTGGGCTTGTTATTGCTGCAGCGGCGGCGCTGCTTATTGCTTCACAATCATTGTTTAAAGTTGATCAGCGCCAGACCGCACTGGTGGTGCATTTTGGTGAAGTGAGCCGGATTGTTACCGAACCCGGACTTCATCTGAAATGGCCAATTGCCGATGAAGTGGTTGATATTGAAAACCGGACCTTCATGTGGAGTTCCGATAACATGGCTGTGCAGGTTTCTGACAAGCAGCGTTATTTGGTTGATACCATAACTCTGGTTCGGATCCTCGATGCACAGAAATTCCGTGAAACAGTGGGCGCTGATCTTGATCTAGCCCGTCAACGCATTGAAACGCGGCTGAATGCAGCACTGCGCCAGACTTACGGCAAGCGCACATTTGAGGCTGCTCTTTCAAAAGATCGTGATGTGATGATGCAGGAAATTACAACGCAGGTCGCTGGTGAGGCGCAAGCGTTGGGCATTAACATTGTTGATGTTCGCATTCGCCGGACGGATTTGATGAAAGAAGTTCTTGAAGCCACCTACGACCGCATGAAATCTGAGCGGCAAGCCGAAGCGCAGAATTTGCGCGGTCTTGGTGAAGCTTTGAACACGCAGAAAAAGGCGGAAGCGGATCGCAAGGTTTTGGAGATCACATCCGAAGGCAAACGCCAATCTGAAGTTATTCGGGGCGAAGGCGAAGCAGAGCGGGCTTCAATTTTTGCGGCAGCGTTTCAGAAAGATCCTGAGTTCTATGGCTTCTATCGTTCGATGCAAGCCTATCAGAAGAGCTTGGGTCAGGGTGGCACCAGCCTTATCCTGAATCCGAATTCTGAGTTCTTTAAATATTTTGGTTCACAGAAGGATACGTCGCAAGTGCCAACAGCAAAGCAATGAGCGGCACAATCCTCAGCGCAATTGGTCTCGTATTTGTTATCGAAGGTCTCACTTATGCCTTGGTTCCCACCCAATTAAAACGAATGTTGGCTGGGTTGCTTGTGATGACAAATGAACAATTGCGTTTGTTAGGCACAGTGGCATTGGGCATTGGTGTTGCTTTGGTTTGGGTGGCACGGATTTATTTGAATGGTTAAAGTTATGGAGAAGACACGCATGAAACGGCAAACGAGAGCATCTCATTTCTTTGGCGCGGTTGCGCTTTCGGCCTTGATGTTGGGAATGCCCTTGTCATCACAGGTTTTTGTGCCGCAAGCTATGGCTCAAGCCCAAGCTTTGCCCAGCGTGGCAGATTTGGTTGAAAAGCTGCTGCCTGCGGTTGTCGAAATTTCCGTAACTTCAAAAATGGGTGGCGGGACTGCGGAGGCAAGCCCCATTCCACAGGTGCCTGACGATTCACCGTTCAAAGATTTTTTCGATGAATTTTTGAAAAAGAAACAACAGCAGCAGCAACAGGGACAAAAAGATGATGCACCGCCAGCTCCTGGTGGTGATAACACGACACCCGCTCCTGACGATCGCACTGTCAATTCCATGGGATCGGGCTTTATTATTGATGCTAGTGGATTGATCGTTACTAACAATCATGTGGTCGAAGGCGAAGAAACCCTTCAGGTGCACATGCAAGACGGCACCATTATGAAAGCCGAATTGGTGGGTCGTGATCCTAAAACTGATCTTGCAGTTATTCGGGTGAAGCCCGACAAGCCACTGCCAACAGTGAGCTTTGGCGATAGTGACAAACTACGTATTGGCGAATGGGTGATTGCGATTGGCAATCCCTTTGGTCTTGGTGGTTCAGTTTCACTCGGCATTGTTTCCGCGCGCAACCGCGATATTAACGCCGGGCCCTATGATGACTATATTCAGACAGATGCTGCCATCAACAAAGGCAACTCTGGTGGCCCGTTGTTTAACATGACGGGTGATGTGATGGGTATTAACACGGCCATATTCTCCCCCACGGGCGGATCTGTTGGTATTGGATTTTCTGTGCCTGCCAATACTGCAAAAAGTGTGGTGAACCAGCTTGTGAAATTTGGCGAAACGCGGCGCGGTTGGTTGGGTGTAAAAATCCAAGCCGTGACACCTGATATTGCCGAGAGCATGGGATTGGATAAACCCCGCGGGGCCTTAGTAGCCGATGTGACACCCGATAGCCCCAGCGCGAAAGCTGGCATTGAAGCAGGTGATGTGATTGTTGAGTTTGATGGCCGCGCAATTGCCGACTCGAAGGAACTGCCACGCGTTACGGCAGAGACTGAAGTGGGCAAGGAAGTTTCAGTTAGAATTCTTCGCGATGGCAAAGAGAAGGAAATCAAGGTTACTTTAGGTCGCCTTGAATCGGGTGAAAAGCTTATCGCGAAAGCGGCTGGCAACACTGCTCCGCCCCCTGTTGTTGCGCCTACAACCGTGACATTGCTTGGCATGACCGTGAGCACATTGACCGATGATTTGCGCAGCAAATTCAAAACCGATGAAAAGGTGAATGGCGTTCTGGTTACTGAAGTGGCCAAAGACGGTGCCGCCACTGATAAAGGGATTGAAGCTGGTGACATTATTTTAGAAGCAGGTGGCAATGCCGTTGAGACATCCGCCGATGTTTCAACAGCCGTCGATGCTGCGACCAAAGATGGCAAGGCTTCCGTGCTTATGCTGATCGCAAAGGGCGGAAAATCTGGTGAGACCCGGTTCATCGCACTTAAGCTGAAGAAATAGAATTGATAGGCCGTCATTCCACTATTGGTGGAATGACGGCTCTTAATTTTTGTATTTAAGAAGCGCGGTCGTCGTCGTCATCGCGGTTCATTGAAGATGGTACTGGCCGAAGCGGTGGCCGACGATCACCAAATACGGCGGGCCTTGGTGCTGTGCGCATGGGAACAGGATCATTAAATTGCGGCACCTGTTGTGATGGTTGTAATAGGACGCTGGATTCGATGCGGCTTTCAATTACCAAGTCTTGATGACCGCCGATGAGCAGCAAGTGCTCATAGCCATCGCGGCGCACTAAAACCAATCGCCTGGTTTTGTCGAGTTCATGGTATTCGCTAATGCCCAGTCTTTGGCCGCGCCGCCCCCGCACTCTCTGATTAAAGAGCTTGTAGAGGAGTGTTGCCAAAATAAGCGCACCCAAAGCAACCACTGCTATCAGCATATAGGAATAATAGGGCTGAAGGTCTGGCATAGTCATGATTGTCATGCTCCTTGTTTTACAGGCAGAGTATAACATCAAATCTAATTTGAAATCACGCTCTGAATCAATGGATTAAAAACTGCGCTGGCACTCCGCAAATTGCTGGGCTTTGGCATATACTGCCTGCTGATTCGAGGGTGGGTTTATGGCGGACGGCGAAAATATAAAGCAACAATTAGTAAGATCACAATTTGGCAGGGCCGGGCAAAGCATTTTTGTTGTGCTGCTTTTTGTGTTGGCGGCTGGGGCGGGTTACGCGGCGTGGTTATTTCAGAGCGCTGTTCAACCATGGATGGTTGTGTTGTCGGTGGCGCTGGGTGTGATTGGCGCATTGGGAATACTAGCATGGCTTGCCGGTGTTTTTCATCTCGCAGGGGGAGATGCTGATCGCCATTTTTATGATGCGATGACAGATTCGCTTGGCGATTGTTGTGTCGTTACCGACGCTAAAGACCGGGCAGTTTATGCCAATGCGCCTTATCTGAAGTTAGCCTCGCGGGCTGGCGTGGCACGGCTTGTGGGTTTTGATGTTTTGTATTCGGGTAATACCGAATTTGCCGAACCTATTTATCAATTGGCACAGGCTGCGCGTGAGGGCAAAGTTTTGCAACGCGATGTGCGGGTTATGGCCGGCTCATCGGCGCCGGGCGCGCAAGCTGAATTGGCGCGGTGGTTGCGGGTGGTTGTTTCACCACTGAGCGCGAATGCGAGGGGTGGCCGCACATTGTGGCGGTTGATTGATATCACTGATGATCGCAGCCATCAGGAGCAAGCTTTTTCAAGGCTTCAATTTATTATCACCTATCTGGATCATGCTCCGGTCGGGTTTTTCTCAACTTTGCAAAACGGCAAGGTGGACTATATCAATGCCACGCTTGCAGGCTGGTTGGGCCTTGATCTTGCCGTTGCACAATCGGGTGGAATGACGCTACCCCAATTGATTGGCGAGGGTGGTGCCAAAATCATAAATGCGGTTATGCCTGTTATTGGGGGCCACCGGATTGATCGCTTCAGCTTTCCCATTCGAGATTCGAAAGGCGAGTCGCATCTCTATGATGTGATGAACCGCATTGACTATGATTCAGACGGAAAGCAATTGCCCAGCCGGACTATGATTATGCGCCGTGACGACGCCGACGAGAATGCCGCCGCGAATAATCAAGATGGCGTAGCGCAGTTTCTTGCCGCCGTTCCTATTGGTATAGCCGAGCTTGACCAGAAGGGTGCTGTGCTGGGGGCTAATGCTGAATTTCTTGCTTTGTCACCTGGCATTAAATTGGGCAGTTCGCTTTTTGCGGCATTGAAGCCCGATGAAGCTGAAAAAATTATTGGAGCGCTGCAGCAGGTTCATGCATCGAGCGGCGCTGTTGTGCAATGTGATTGTGTGTTTGCGGGTGATAACCCGCGTTCAGTGCAGCTTACTTTAACACGGATTCCAAGCTTGGGTGAAAAGGTTTCAGTTTTTGCTTTAGACCGCACAGAAAGCAAAACACTGGAAGTTCAATTGGCGCAAAGCCAAAAGATGCAAGCCGTAGGCGAGCTTGCCTCTGGCATAGCGCATGATTTTAACAACGTGCTCACACCCATCATTGGGTTTGCGGATTTGCTATTAGCCAAAATGCGGCCCACCGATGCTGCATTTGCCGATGTGATGAACATCAAGCAAAATGCCAACCGGGCGGCCAATTTGGTGCGCCAGCTTTTAGCCTTCTCTCGCAAGCAGACTCTGCAACCGAAAGTGCATGATCTTTCTGAAGCGATGTCTGATCTTGATAATTTGTTGGGCCGTGTTCTTGGGGAAAGAACGGAACTCACCATCAGCCATGGCCGTGACTTGGGCTTGGTGCTGGTGGATATTCACCAGTTTGAACAGGTGATTATCAACCTTGCGGTGAATGCCCGCGATGCCATGCCCAAAGGGGGCAAACTTTCAGTGCGCACATATAATTTGTCGCGTGAAGACTCACAAAGCACTGGTCACGTTTTGCCGGAAGCTGATTACGTCGTGTGTGAAGTTGCCGACACTGGCACGGGCATTCCTCAAGATATTCTCGATAAAATCTGGGCCCCATTTTTTACCACAAAAGAAGTCGGCAAAGGCACGGGCCTTGGCCTGTCGATGGTTTATGGCATCGTCAAGCAAACGGGTGGTTTTATTTATTGCGACAGCGTGATGGGCAAAGGCACCACCTTCCACATTTACTTGCCGCGCTTTGTGCCTGATCCATCCGCTGTCATTGCTACCCCTGTGATTGATGTGGTGCCGAAGCGCGAGGACTTCTCGGGCCGTGGTCGCATTCTGATTGTTGAAGATGAAGATTCAGTGCGGGCCTTTGCTGTGCGAGCGCTGACATCACGCGGCTATACGGTTTTGGAAGCCGATAGTGGCGAGGTGGCATTGGGTGTGGTTGAGGATGATGCGGATGGGTTTGAGCTTATTCTTTCTGATGTTGTTATGCCGGAAATGGATGGGCCCACCATGCTGAAAGAATTACGCAAGCGAAATATTACAACCAAAGTTATTTTTATGTCGGGTTATGCTGAAGAGGCGTTTGAAAAAAATCTTGAAGGGGCTTCAGACTTTGCGTTTCTGCAGAAGCCGTTTTCACTGAAGCAGCTTGTTGAAAAAGTAAAAGAGGTGATGGGGTGATAGGCGAAAAGTTTCCGACACTTGAAGCATTGGCGCGTGATTTGGACGCTGGGCGAACCACTTCACGTGCAC
>JANYHE010000012.1 GCA_025359215.1 Hyphomicrobiales bacterium | reverse complement strand
CTCAACCCCAATTTCCGCCGCTTCAAGGAACCTGTGTCGAAGCTCTCTGGCGGTCAACGCCAGTCCGTTGCCATTGCACGTGCTATTCACTTCAATGCCCGTATTTTGATTATGGATGAACCGACAGCCGCTTTGGGCCCGCAGGAAACCGCGCAAGTGGGCGAGCTCATCAAGCAATTGAAAGCTGATGGCATTGGCATATTCCTGATCAGCCATGATCTGCATGACGTGTTTGATCTGGCAGATCGCCTTGTTGTGATGAAGAACGGCAAAGTGGTTGGCACTGCCCATGTGAAAGATGTGACGCAGGATGAAGTGCTGGGCATGATTATTGCCGGCAAATGCCCTCCCGGAGCCATTCCTGGCCCCGGTGCATTGCGTGATGCGGCCTAAGCTACAATCGTAGCTTCAGTCGCCGCGCGAACTTCTGCTTCTGTCACACCCTCGGCGCACTCAATAATTTTGAGTCCGCCTTTCACCACATCCAGCACAGCAAGATTGCTGATGATGCGGTTGACCACGGATTTTCCGGTGAGCGGCAGGGTGCACGCTTTTAGCACTTTGCTTTCGCCCACTTTGTTGGTGTGATCCATCACCACAACAACGCGGCCAACGCCGGCCACCAAATCCATTGCACCGCCCATGCCTTTGACGAGCTTGCCAGGAATCATCCAATTGGCCAGATCGCCATTTTCTGCCACTTCCATGGCGCCAAGAATGGCCATGTTAATTTTGCCGCCACGGATCATGGCGAAGCTTTGGCTTGAATCAAAGAAGGCCGTTTGTGGCAGCTCTGTAATGGTTTGCTTGCCAGCATTAATCAGATCAGCATCTTCTTCACCTTCAAACGGGAATGGGCCCATGCCTAACATTCCATTTTCAGATTGCAGTGTGACTTCCACGCCATCTGGAATGTAATTGGCCACCAGCGTTGGAATGCCAATGCCAAGGTTTACATACCAACCATCTTGCAGTTCTTGTGCTGCGCGCGCAGCCATTTGATTGCGGTCCCAAGCCATAATTATGCAACCCTCTTTCGTGTGGTGCGCTGTTCGATGCGCTTTTCGTGTTGGCCCTGAACAATGCGGTGCACATAAATTCCAGGCGTGTGAATGGTATCTGGATCAAGTGAACCCAGAGGCACAATCTCTTCCACTTCCGCCACACAGATTTTGCCACATGTGGCAGCCGGTGGGTTAAAATTACGAGCCGTTTTGCGGAACACTAAATTGCCCGAAGGATCAGCCTTCCAAGCCTTCACAATTGAAAGATCAGCGACAATGCCACGCTCTAAGATATAGTCTTGACCATCAAAGTTTTTGACCTCCTTGCCTTCAGCAATTACAGTGCCAACACCAGTCTTGGTATAGAAGCCGGGAATGCCCGCACCCCCTGCCCGCATGCGCTCAGCCAAAGTGCCTTGCGGATTAAATTCAAGCTGTAATTCACCACTCAGATATTGGCGCATAAATTCTGCGTTTTCGCCCACATACGACGACATCATCTTTTTCACTTGTCGGCTTTCCAGCAGCACACCCAAACCAAAACCATCAACGCCCGCATTATTTGAGGCAACCGTAAGGTTTTTTGTGCCAGCCTCTTTAATGGCTGCAATCAATAATTCCGGAATGCCGCACAGGCCAAAGCCGCCGGCCGCAATCAGCATGCCATCAAACAACACGCCTTCCAGGGCTTGCTTTGCGTTTTCATAAATTTTTTTCATCAAAACTCCCGAGGTGCAATTAAATTGGCAGTGTTGCAGCTACATAGCAGTTTATGCCACGTTGCCAACAGTTTCCGCTCAATCTAAACTAAACTGCAGAAACAGAGGCTTCCTTTTCCAAAACTTGGCGCGTGTTGGCGTAGGCTTTTTCAAGGTGCTGGGCCATGGCTGCGCGGGCTTTGTCGGGGTCTTTGCTGCTCAAAGCTTGGATAATGGTTTTATGCTGTTCCAGTGTGGCCGCGGCCTCCCCGGGTCTGGGCAGCATCATGTGCCTGCAACGATCGAGATGCGCTTTGGATATTTCAATTGTTCGCCATAGTCTGGGCATCTTGCTGATTTCTGCAATCCGGGCATGAAACTGATCATCATGGGCAATCGCCGCTGCATAATTCATGCGTTTAATGGCCAGCCCATGGGCTGCCAAAATTTCACGCAACGCTGCGATATCGGGTTTTCCAATATTACGTGCGGCACATGCAGCACTTTCCATTTCCAACGCGCGGCGAATAATGAAGGCCTGTTCAACTTCTTTGATGTCGATCTTGGCGGCCCGCGTGCCTGATTGTGCTGCCACAATAACAAGATTCTCATCCGTCAGTTTCTTAATTGCCTCGCGCACAGGGGTGCGTGAAGTGCCAAGCTTAAGGGCGAAGGCCTTCTCGTCAAATGTCTGGCCCGGTCGAATTTTGCCTGTGACAATGAGCTTGCGCAACAATACGTAAATTTGTTCACTCAAAGGAGTGTCGCGATTTAGCCTTGTGCTTTGCAATATCAACTTCATTTTCAAAAACTAATATATCAGTTGTGGACAGACAACCATTTTCTCTCCTATGATTACAAAAAATAAAAATCGAAATGGGAGGCATGCCATGTCTAAAAACAATTTTCCAAAATTACATAACGCCATGTGGCCGGGTTTGGTTGGCAAGGGCGCGGACTCTGAACCTGGCCTTGAGCTTGATGTTCTGCTCGATCTCACCGCCAAGGCGGAGGTGAATGGTATGAAATTTGATGGCATCGATATTTTTCATGTTCCGCCGCACACCAATATTGATTGCGATGACAGCGAAATCAAGCGGCTGGCCGAACGGGTGCAGCGCCGAGGATTGATGATTGGATCGATTGTCTCACCGGTCTGGCCTCCGGTTGGTGGCGGATCGGCCATGGGTTCGACTGCAGACCGAAAGAAGTTTGTCGAGAATGTCCGTAAGTCCTGTAATCTCGGGCGAAGGCTGCGTGAACTTGGCGTCAGGCCTTATGGTGTTATTCGCATCGACTCTGCTTGCAGCCCTGGCGAATGGGCTAAAGATCCCGTTGGGAACACCAAAAAAATCGCTCAAACTTTCCGAGAGGCCTGCAGTGTCGCTGCCGACTATGGTGAGCGATTGGCTGCCGAAGGCGAAATCTGCTGGGGCGGCATGCATTCTTGGAAGGACATGATCAACACGCTGGAAGAGACTGATCGCCCCCAGACGATAGGTTTTCAAGCCGATATGGCCCACACGCTGCTTTATACAATGGGTTACAACGCACCAAAGTCACGCCTGTTGCCGGCCAAATTTGATTGGAAAAGCAAAACCACATTGGATGAGGCCCTCAAGAAAATGACGGATGCCTTGCGCCCATGGACAATTGATTTTCATGTGGCGCAGTAATAGGCGATCTTTGGAGGCCGCTACTTCCTCTTTGAGAGCAGCAATTTCAGT
>JANYHE010000067.1 GCA_025359215.1 Hyphomicrobiales bacterium | reverse complement strand
GCTTTTGCCAAATCTGGTGTCACCGCATTTGCCATGGAATTGATGCCGCGCATTTCTCGCGCACAGGCCATGGATATTTTATCATCTCAGGCGAACCTCGCTGGTTACAAAGCGGTGATCGATGCTGCTGCCCATTATGGCCGCGCTTTTCCAATGATGATGACTGCGGCTGGCACGGTGCCGCCTGCCAAAGTGTTTATTATGGGTGTGGGTGTTGCGGGCCTGCAGGCCATTGCCACCGCGCGGCGTTTGGGTGCGATTGTTTCTGCCACGGATGTGCGCAAGGCAACAGAAGAACAAGTAAAATCTCTCGGCGCCAAGTTTGTGTTTGCTGATATCGCAGATTCCGCAACATCGGGCGGCTATGCCAAAGAACTTTCTGACGATGATAAAGCCAAGCAAGCCCAGCTTGTGGCTGACCACGTGAAGAACCAAGATATCGTGATCACAACAGCGCTGATTCCGGGGCGGCCTGCGCCGATCTTGATCACGCAAGCCATGGTTGAAAGCATGAAGCCCGGTTCCGTGATCATTGATCTTGCTGTGGAGCGCGGCGGCAATTGCCCGCTTTCAAAGCCTGATCAAATTGTGGTTCATAAAGGTGTTTCGATTGTTGGAACATTGAATCTTGCGGGCCGATTGGCCGGCAATGCAACACCTTTGTTTGCAAAGAACTTGCAAAACTTTATTGATTTGATGATTGCCAAAGATGGCACTCTTAAAATTGACGAAAGTGATGAGTGCATTTCTGGCACTATGATCGCCAAGGATGGTGCTTTGGTTCACAAGATGTTTGCGGGAGCAAAATAATGGAACATGTTGATCTCTTCTTTTCGCTGTTCGCCATTTTTGTGCTGGCGGTTTTCGTAGGTTATTTTGTGGTGTGGAATGTGACGCCTGCATTGCACACACCGCTCATGTCTGTGACCAATGCTATATCATCCGTGATAGTGGTGGGTGCATTGCTGGCCGTTGGGGCAGGCGGCATTGCATCGGGTTCGACCACCGCGATGGTGTTTGGGTTTTTTGCGCTGATTTTTGCTTCAGTAAATATCTTCGGGGGGTTCCTCGTCACCAGCCGTATGTTGGCTATGTATAAAAAGAAAGAAAAATAAGATGAGCGCAAATCTCGCGGCACTGCTTTATCTCGTTTCTGGTTCGCTGTTTATTATGGCTCTGCGCGGGCTTTCTTCGCCTGCCACATCACGCAAAGGTAATATTTATGGCATGGTGGGCATGGGCATTGCCATTCTCACCACGTTGGCCATTTCTGCGCCTACACAGCCGCTCGCTTGGATTTTGATTTTTGCTGGCATTGCTATTGGCGGTGGCATTGGTGCTTATCTTGCGCGCACCATTGCCATGACGGCTATGCCGCAATTGGTGGCAGCGTTTCACTCACTCGTTGGCCTTGCTGCGGTGTGTGTGGCGGCTGCCGCATTTTACGCTCCTGATGCTTTTGGCATTGCGACTGACGGGATTATCCACGCTGAAAGCCGCATTGAAATGGCTTTAGGTGTGGCGATTGGAGCGCTGACATTTACAGGTTCGATTATCGCATTTTTGAAACTTGATGGCCGTATGTCGGGTGCGCCGATCATGTTGCCATCGCGGCATAATATTAACATTGCACTTGGCATTGCCTTAGTGGCGCTGATCTACATGTTCTTTGCGGGGCCGACCGCACTGACATTCTGGTTGATTGTTGCCGTCAGCTTGGCACTGGGCTTGTTGCTGATCATCCCAATTGGTGGTGCGGATATGCCAGTTGTGGTTTCTATGCTCAATTCTTATTCGGGTTGGGCCGCGGCGGGCATTGGCTTTACACTGGCTAACACAGCGCTGATCATCACAGGCGCGTTGGTGGGGTCATCAGGTGCGATCCTGTCTTACATTATGTGCAAAGGCATGAACCGCTCTTTTATCTCGGTGATCCTCGGCGGCTTTGGCGGTGCAACCGCTGGCCCTGCGGCTGCTGGCGAGACCAAGCCTGTGAAGCAAGGTTCGGCTGAGGATGCAGCGTTCATGATGAAAAATGCTGGTTCGGTGATTATCGTTCCGGGTTACGGCATGGCTGTGGCCCAAGCTCAACATGCGCTGCGTGAAATGGCCGATCATCTAAAGGCCTCGGGCGTTACTGTGAAATATGCCATTCATCCGGTGGCGGGCCGTATGCCCGGCCACATGAACGTGCTGCTGGCCGAAGCCAATGTGCCCTACGATGAAGTATTTGAGCTGGAAGACATCAACAGCGAATTTGCTCAAGCTGATATTGCTTTTGTGATCGGTGCCAACGATGTGACCAATCCATCTGCGAAAGATGATCCCACGTCGCCGATTTACGGAATGCCCGTACTGGAAGTGTGGAAAGCCAAAACCGTGATGTTCATCAAACGCGGCATGGCGAGTGGTTATGCAGGTGTGGACAATCCGCTATTCTGGCGCGACAACACGCTGATGTTGTTCGGCGATGCAAAGAAGATGACGGAAGAAATTAATAAGGGGATGGGGTGAAACACCTCCTACTTTATCCTCTCCCCATTCGCCATTTAATCGTCTAGATTGATTTGCAACATGCACGGTAGTTGCATTTTGGGGATGAAGGGTGGTTATGGCGCAAGAGGCTATTGTTGTTGAAAAACCCCATGTGAAAATTGTTCACATGCTGTTTTTCATTCTGGTCGTTGGCATTATTGCTGCGGTTTTATTTCCGACCATTAAATCAGCTTTTATGGCCAATCCATTTTTGAATGGGTTGATTGTGTTCACCTTGGTGCTGGGCACGCTGCACGCCTTGCGCATGGTGTGGCGGCTTATCCCCGAAGTGAATTGGCTGAGTGAATTTAAAGTGGGGCAGGGCAATGCGCAGGAGCCGCCGCAATTGCTGGCTCCCATGTCTACCATCTTAGGGGATGCTTCGGGGCGCACTGTATTGTCGCCGCAGACAATGCGCTCACTGTTGGATTCGCTGGCGTCACGCCTTGATGAATCGCGTGATCTCCTACGATATCTCATCGGGTTGTTGATTTTTCTGGGGCTGCTGGGCACATTTTGGGGGCTGCTCAACACTGTGCAATCGGTGGGTGAGGCGATTAAAAATCTTGATGTGGGGTCTACTCAATCTGCACAGGTTTTTGACGAACTGAAGCGGGGGCTGCAAAAGCCTTTGGAAGGCATGGGGCTTTCGTTTTCATCTTCACTGTTTGGTTTGGCTGGATCATTGATCCTTGGGTTTTTAGATCTAAATGCAGGCCAAGCCCAAAATCGTTTTTATCACAATCTTGAAGATTGGCTTTCAACGATTACAGATGTGCAAGCCGGTGATGGTGGTGGCAACAGCATGATGCCTGCTTTCTTGCGCATTGATTTGCAAAATTTGCAGAAGTCATTTGAGAAGCTGGGTCATCAAATGGAGCGGGGCGGCACAGCACCCGTTGCGGGTTCGAGTGATGAAAATGCCACCGAACAATTGGCTGATGCGGTTGCTAATCTTGTGCAACAAATGCGCGAAGAACAAAAAATGGTGCGGCAGTGGATTCAATCGCAGCAGGTTCAGCAGAGTGAAATTCAACGGTTGCTCATTCGCAGCACCGGCCCCAAAGGGCGTGGTGAATAATGGCTCTTTCGCGCCGCCGCAGAAATGAAGAAGCGCCTTATTGGCCAGGCTTTGTGGATGCTATGGCGCAGCTGTTGCTGGTCATCATCTTCTTGCTGTCGGTGTTTATGATTGCGCAATTTTTGTTGGCGCGGCAAATTTCGGGGCAGGATTCAGCACTTGGCCAATTGCGGTCGCAGATTGCCGAACTCACCCAACTTTTAGCGTTAGAAAAATCTGCCAAAGCAGAATCTGATGCGCAGCTTCTGGCTATGACGGATGATTTGAACGCGCAGAAATTGAAGACGGCTGATTTACTAGCAAATCTTGAGGCGGAGAATAGCAAGGGCACTTCGGCAGGCAGCACGATTACTGGCTTGCAGACAGCCTTAGATGCCGAGAAAAAACTTTCTGCGGATGCGCTTTCGAAAGTTGATTTGCTCAACCAGCAAATCGCTGCCATGCGCCGCCAGCTTGCACAAATTTCAGCATTGTTGGATGCCAGTGAAGAGCGTGGCCGCACCTCGGAAACCCAGATTGCTGATTTGGGCAAACGCCTGAACACCGCGCTGGCGCAAAAGGTGCAGGAGCTTTCAAAATATCGTTCTGAATTTTTTGGACGCTTGCGGCAAATCCTGTCGCAGCGCTCTGATATTCTCGTGGTGGGGGATCGCTTTGTGTTTCAGGCTGAGGTGTTGTTTCCAAAAGGAAATGCAGATTTGAATGACGCTGGCCAAGCGGAAATGCTGAAATTGGCTGATGCGCTGAAGCAGCTTGAAAAAGAAATTCCGCCAGACATTGCATGGGTGCTGCGTGTGGATGGGCACACAGATGCTGACCAATTGCACTCGCCGGTGTTTAAAACCAATTGGGAACTTTCAGCCGCGCGCGCTATTTCCGTTGTGAAATTTTTGCAGGCGCAAGGCATTTCACCCAATCATTTGGTGGCGGCTGGGTTTGGTGAATTTCAACCCTTGGCCGCTGGCGATACAGAAGAAGCAAAATCTGAAAACCGGCGCATTGAGTTAAAACTTACTGAGCGGTAAATTGCAGCTTGGCTAACTTTGCATAAAGTGGGCTCTTTTTCACCAACTGTGCGTGGGTGCCAATGCCTACAATTTTTCCCTGATCAAGCACGATGATACGGTCGGCATTGCGCACCGTGGCCAAGCGGTGAGCGATGACCAATGTGGTTCGGCCTTTGGTCACGATCTCCAATGCTTCTTGGATGAGCGATTCACTTTCAGCATCCAATGCACTCGTGGCTTCATCAAGAAGCAGCACAGGGGCATTGCGCAAAATGGCACGTGCAATGGCCAAGCGTTGACGCTGGCCACCGGACAAAGTTATGCCGCGCTCACCCAGAAGGGTGTTATATTTCTCTGGCAGTTTTTCTGCAAATTCGGCCACGCGGGCTGCTTTGGCTGCGGCAACCACATCAGCGTCGCTGGCCTCAGGACGCCCCAAACGAATGTTATCGGCGATGGTGCCCGAAAAAATAGTAGGGTCTTGCGGCACTGTGGCAATGGCGCCGCGTAAGTCTTCGAGGCCAAGTTTAGAGACATCAAGGCCATCAAGAGTGATCACACCTTTCTCAGGCTCCTGAAAACGCTGCAGCAGAGCATAGAGCGTGGTCTTGCCAGCACCTGATGGACCAACCACGGCGATCACTTCGCCGGGCGTTGCTGTGAACGAAATGTCACTGAGCACTTTGGCTTCTGGCCTTGCTGCATAGCGAAAGTCGACATTTGCAAACTGCACAGCGCCCTGAACCGGCTTTGGCAAAATCATGGGAGAGGGTGGGGATGCAATGTTGGGTTCTTCATCCAGCAATTCAGAAATGCGCTCGGCGGCACCTGCTGCTAGCTGCACTTCGCCCCACACCTCGGAAAGTTGACCCAAGGCACTGGAAGCGAAAACTGCATAGAGAACAAATTGACCCAAGGTGCCACCAGTAATGCGGCCTGCGAGAACTTCATGTGCACCGAACCATAGAAGCGCAACGATGGAACCCAGTGACACGCTGATGATCGCAAAGGTGAGAATGGAGCGGGCGAAAGTGCGTGACTGAGCGGCTTGGAAGGCTTGTATTGTGGCCGCTGCAAAGGTTGATGTTGTTGCCTTTTCTTGGGTGTTTGATTGAATGGCTTGGATGCCGCTCAAACGTTCTTGTGCAAATGCGGCGGAGCTTGCCAAAGTATCTTGCGCGGTTCTGGACAGGGCACGCACGCGGCGACCGTAAAAAACCAACGGCAACACAACGGCGGGAATGGCAAGGGCCGCCAAACCAGACATGCGGGGGCTGGTGTAAATCATCATGGCCAAAGCGCCAATCAAAGTGACCAGATTGCGCAGAGCGATAGAGGCTGTTGACGAAAACGCAGATTTAATTTGGGTTGTATCAGCAGTGAGGCGCGAGACCACTTCGCCGGTTTTTTGGCTTTCGTAAAATGAAGGCGTAAGTTCCATTAAGTGTCGGAACAGAGCATCGCGTACATCAGCCACAATGCGCTCACCCAGCCACATCACATAATAGAAGCGAACCGCACTTCCTGTGGCCAGTGCCGCCACCACTGCGAACATGCCCAGAAAATACTGATTGATCAAATTTGCGTTTTCTGTGCTGAAACCGTTGTCCAAAACGCGGCGCACGGCAATGGGAACCACCAGTGTTGCAACCGATGCCACCAGCAAGGCGATTAACGCAATCACCATTTGCCACCGATATTTCATGATAAAAGGCAATAGACGCACCAAAGGTCTGAGGTTTTTGGTTTTTGCGCGGGATTTGGCTTCTTTTTCGAAACTATTGCTCATTGTACCTTGTTTGCGGCGGCTCTTGTGCGCCCAATTATTTTATCCTATAGACCGCGCCAACACCAAATTGCACATGAAATAAGAGTTACGATTATGAAAGCTGATATCCATCCCGACTACCACCCCATCACCATTGTGATGACAAATGGCACCAAATTCGTCACCCGCTCCACCTATGGCAGCGCTGGCGACACAATGAACTTGGATATTGATCCAACATCGCACCCAGCATGGACGGGTGGTCAGACTACGATTTTGGATCGTGGTGGCCGCGTTTCAGCGTTCAAGAAGAAGTTCAGCTTCCTCACAAAGTAAGCTTTTTTACAAATTTGAAAAACCCGGACTTAGTGCCGGGTTTTTTGTTTTTATGGCGTGCCATATTCAAAGGGCCAATCATTGCGACTATTGAAAGAATTGGTTTTGCATAGACAATAATATTGGCAACAGTTAATCATGTTTGGGCAAACAAAAGCCAAAAGGATTGCTCGAATGCAAAAATTGATGTTGGCGAGTCGTTGGTTGATGGCTCCATTTTATGTGTTCTTGATCGTTGGCCTTGCGGCACTGGTTTATGTAGCCGGCATGCATTTATGGCACATGATTTCGCATATTGCAGAAACCGACGAAAGCCAAATGACTGTGCAACTTTTGCAACTGGTGGACTTATCGCTGTTGGCATCATTGATAGTTATTGTTGTTGTGTCGGGATTTGAGAACTATCTCACGCCCATTGCTAAAGACGAAAAATCGACATGGCCGATCTGGATGAGTCAGATTGATTTTGCGGCGTTGAAGATAAAGCTCATCGCTTCCATCACCGCGATTGCGTCGATCCAATTGCTGGAGACCTTCATCAATGTTGAGGATTCGAAAGACCGTGACATCATGTGGTCCATTGCCGTTTTGCTAACGTTTGTTATAACGGGGCTAATTTTGGCTCTGTCTGATTATTTAGGCGAAAAGGGCCACGGCAAGGATGGGCACTGAGTTTTTGTGAGGATGCTTTGAAGTTAATATCTCTCATTATAGCTTTGGTTTTCATAAGCACTATTTCGGCTCAGGCGGTAAGTTTGGCCACACTGATTAGCGCCTGCGGTGATGACTCAAAACTCTATTGCAAAGGTGTTGGCTATGGCGCGCCCATGCAAGTTTGCCTTGTGGCCAGCAAAGCTAAACTTAATCCCGGCTGCAAAATGATTGTTGCGCGTTTGGAAAAAGGTGAGAAAGTTCATATATTCGGAAATTAATTCCGAATATTAGCCCACCCTAAAAGCACGCTCCAATTGGTTGAGCTGGGCGTTGATGGGGCTCAGGTTTTCTACTTGATCATTGTTTACAGCGGTGCGGCTTAACATGCTGTCTAAGGTTTTAATACGCTCTAGCAAGCGTAGGGAACGATCTGACAGGGCCTTCAGGCCATCGGGCATTTGCTCGCCGCCTTTTAAATCATGGCCCTTGCCGATCTCAGCCAAGTTGATGCGGTGTTTTTCTTTGAAGGCTTCTTCAACCGACATTTCACGCGAAGCAATTGCGCGTTGCAACAGCAGCCATGAGGCCATTTGCATCAATCTTGTGGTGAGGCGCATCGATTCCGTAGCATAGGCAATGGCACCAGTGCGATCCAGCACGCGGGCATCAACACGGCCTTCGCCGTCTAAATAATTGGCAGTTTCTTCAACCAAGCTCATGCCTTCTTTGAAGGTCTTTTCAAATTGATCTGAAGTGGTGAATTTCGCCAGAAAATCGATTGTTCCAGAATTCACAGCCAGTTGTTCCCGCATACCTAATAGCCCCTTACTCACTCACTTAAAACTTTACCCACATTCACTACCTTGGTCCGAGACGCGAGGTTCGTCAATATGGGCGCTTGTGGATTACGTGGAGCAAGTTTGAGGCCAAAAAAAAAGCCGCGAATTTCGCGGCTTTGAGTTTAAACAGGGAGGCGTCAAACAGAGTGGACAGATACCACTCGGAGAAACCCAGAAGATCTGGGATGATTTGGAAGGTAAACTTTAAGACTTACCAAGTGGTTAATTTTGGTTGCAATTTTAATAAAATTTATCATCAAGATTTAAAAAATGCAGCAGCAGCAGCCTTTCCAGCCTGTTTCTTTACAATTTCTGCGCGAATTCGTATAATCTCGGAGTCCAAAGCGATAATGCGATGTTCCAATTCGGTAATGGAAATATCCTCTAGATTTTCGCCAATAACCATCTTTGGCTTGAGTCGAGGTTCATTTTCTAAGTCCATTATCTGCGCTCCGTGCTAAGATCCTGATATTGCACCAGTCCTGAATTGGTCACAAGCTTTTGAAAGTTGTCCGAGAATGAACCACATGAATGCAGTTGCAATTGTCGATCAACAGTTGGTTTTGGAACAGATTGCGCGGCCAGAGGCAGGCCCAGGCCAAGTCTTGATTAAGGTTACTGCGGCGGGTGTGAACCGCCCTGATATTTTGCAACGCAAAGGCGGATATCCGCCACCTGCGGGTGCGCCGCTCACACCGGGGCTGGAAGTGGCGGGTGAAGTGGTGGCGCTGGGTGCTGGAGTGAAACGTTGTCGCCTTGGCGACCACGTGTGTGCTTTAGTGCCCGGTGGAGGCTATGCTGAATATTGCGTGGCAGCCGAAGATAATACTTTGCCGGTGCCCGCTGGCATGAGCTTGGTTGAGGCAGCGGCTCTGCCAGAAACTTATTTCACAGTATGGACCAATGTGTTTCAGCGCGGTGCACTTAAGGCTGGTGAAACTCTGCTGGTGCATGGGGGCTCCAGCGGCATTGGCACCACGGCTATCATGTTAGCGAAGGCATTTGGATCGCGAGTTATTATAACGGCTGGCAGTGACGAGAAATGTGCTGATTGTTTGAAGTTGGGAGCCGATGTGGCGATTAATTACAAATCCCACGATTTTGTCGTTGAGATGGAAAGGCTTGGTTTGAAAGCGGATGTGATCCTCGATATGGTGGGTGGGGATTATGTGGCGCGTAACCTGAAAGTGGCAGCCCTGAATGGGCGCATTGTGCAGATTGCTTTTCAGCTAGGATCAAAGATTGAGGCCGATTTCATGCCGATTATGCTGAAACGGCTCACTTTTACAGGCTCAACCTTGCGCCCGCGCAGTGTTGCGGAAAAAGCGATTATTGCACGCGAATTGGAACAGAAGGTTTGGCCGCTTTTAGCCCAGGGTCAATGCAAGCCACAAATTTTCAAGACATTCGCCTTAGCAGATGCTGCTAATGCTCACGCCTTGATGGAATCGAGTGTTCACACCGGAAAGATTGTGTTGACGGTTTAAAACGGTTTGCAAACTGGCGGTTGTCACTCTATATGGGTTTTATCACCGACATCGTTATGTCAAACAATACAGGGCCGGAATACGGTTCTGAAGGAGAAGAAAGCCATGTCCGCACCTCTGATGCCCAAAGCTACTGCTGTTTGGTTGGTTGAAAACACCGCCCTCACATTCAAGCAAATTGCTGATTTATGCGTGTTGCATGAGCTCGAAGTTAAAGGCATTGCCGATGGTGATGTGGCTGCTGGCATTAAGGGCATGGACCCGGTGACGGCGGGGCAACTGACCCGTGATGAAATTTCAAAGGGTGAAGCGAACCCAGATTACAAGCTTTCACTTTTAGTTTCAAAAGTGAGCGTGAACGTGAAGCGTGCCACCGAAGGCCCGCGCTATACGCCTGTTTCGCGCCGGGGTGATCGTCCGGATGCTATTATGTGGTTGCTGCGTTATCACCCTGAAATGCCAGATTCAGCTTTGATGAAGTTGGTGGGCACCACCAAACACACGATTGCTTCGGTGCGTGACCGTGACCATTGGAATGCTTCTAACATCAAGCCGGTTGATCCGGTTACGTTGGGCCTCTGCTCACAATTGGAATTAGACATGGCGGTGATGAAGGCTGCATCCAAGGGCAAGAAAGTTATGCCAGATGCCGCTGCACCGCGCACACTTATTCCTGCCTCAGAAGTCACCGGCACCGCAGCCCACACAGCGGCCATGGCCGAAGTGGAAGCCGCACGAACATTGGAAGCGCAATCTGCAGCACCCACCCGCGAAGATGATCAAAAGCAATATGACGCTGATTCCGTGTTTGCGAAATTGAAAAACATCAAGATTGAAAAGGACGACGAATAATGCGCATTCTCGTTGTTGGATCGGAAGGCACAGTTGGCAAGGCTGCGATTTCTGGCTTTAGCAAGGGGCATGAGATTATTCGCGCCGGCCGCACTTCAGGCGATGTGCAGGTAGATCTGATGGATGAAGTATCGATTGTGGCGATGTTTCAAAAGCTAGGCAAAGTGGATGCTGTGGTTGCTTGCACTGGACATTCTTATTTTGGTCCAGTTGCCACCATGTCGCCAACGCAATTTTTTGATGGTTTGAAAGACAAGCTGATGGGCCAGATTAATCTGGTTCTTTTGGGCATGAACCATGTGAATGATGCAGGTTCTTTTACGCTCACCAGCGGCATTCTTTCGCGTGATCCTATTCGCCAAGGGTCCAATGCAGCGGCAACCGATGGCGCCATTGATGGTTTTGTCATTGGCGCTGCAATTGAAATGCCGCGTGGGCTCCGCATCAATGCTGTGAGCCCCGGACTTCTGGCGGATGCTGCGCAAAAATATGATGGTTATTTTCCGGGCCATGATCCCGTAACCAATTACCGGGTTGGTATGGCTTATGCCAAAAGTGTTGAAGGTGCTGTGAACGGGCAGATTATCTGCGTCGATTAATTTGGCGTTCGATTCAGTGGAGCCGGATATTCGTGCGTGTGGAAATTGCCAAAATCTGATTCAAGCACGATATTGGCCATGGTGAGGTGGCGGGGCCGACTGAGCGCAAAGAGGGCGGCTTCAACCACATCGCGATTGGTGATCCATGAATCGGATTTCGGCACAGCGTCCCATTCAGCGTTCAAAGGCGACACATCTTTGATGAAGGTGGGATAGATTCCCGTGACGCGGACGGGTCGACCGCGCAATTCTTGGCGCAATGCATCTGTCAATCCGGCTTGGGCATGTTTTGAAGCGATATAGGCCACTGACGCGCCTTGAAGCGGAGCGTTGACCATGCCGCTTACAGAAACGATATTCAAAATATCTCCAGCCCCCGAAGCTTCCAGCAGAGGCAGCAAACCCCGTGTGAGGAGCAAGGTTCCGGTGACATTGCTGGCGATGGTGGTGGAAATTGAATAGGCATCATGTTCGGTCAGGGAACCCGGCAACCATTGGGCTGCATTGTTAATTAAAATATCCAGCGGCCGCTTTTCATCGCGCATTTTTTTGGCGAGCATTGTGACTTCGCTCGCATCAGCCAAGTCGAGACGAATTGTTTCGGGTTTCACACCCGTGCGCAAGCGAATGGATTCGGCCAAGGCTTTCACATTTTCGGTATTGCGGGCTGTAAGTCTGAGAATTGCACCTTGATCGGCCAGCATCACGGCAAAGGCCGCACCAAGGCCACGGCCTGCACCTGTGATAAAAATATGTTTGCCTTTGAAGTCCATGTGAGAAGGCTTAGCAGAATTTTTTGGCTTCAGTAAGTGTCAGCGGCGGCAACACCGCGCGCAAAGAATGCGATGATGAGTGAAGCCAGAACAGTGAGGCCCAATGCCATGGGAAGTGTGCTGATTTGAGCGGCAAAGCCAATCAGTGGAGGGCCAGCTAGAAATCCGGCATAACCCAATGTGGTAACCGCTGCGATGCCTCGGCCCGGTGCGGTGGGTTCTAACCTGCCGCCGCCTGCAAAGAGCACGGGCGCCAGATTGCCAACGCCAAGGCCTGCAAATGTAAAGGCTGCAAACGTGAGCCACGGGGTGGGGGAGATCAAGGCGATGGCCGTTCCAGCTGCTGCAAACAATGCGCTGATTGCAACAAGTGAAACAGCTCCAAATTTTTGGCGGCACCAGTCACCTGCTAAACGTGTGACGGCCATGCCACCTTGATAGAAGCCGAAAGCCAGAGCCGCCACGGCAAGATCAATGACAAATTTATCACGCATCATGATGGCGGCCCAATCCATGATCGAGCCTTCCACCATCAAGGCAAGAAAACACAACAATCCAAGGCCAATGGTGGCTTTGGTTGGCGTGGCGAAATGCGAACCCGAAAGACCTTTGTCAATGTCGCTTGATAAGAGGAATTGACTGGCAACGAAGAGCGTCACAATAAAAGCTGTGCTGGTGAAAGCCACTCGATTGAATGGGCCAAATTTATCAACCAAATAGGCGCTGCCAAAAGCGCCGATCATGGCGCCAATGCTGAATGCTCCGTGAAGCCCTGATAGGATGGGTTTTCGCAGTGCTTTTTCTACCGCAATGCCATGAGAATTCATGCTCACATCCATTGAACCTATGCCAGCGCCCATGAGTAATCCAAAAACAATAAAACTTGCCAAAGATGGTGCAAGTGTTGGCCCGTAAAATGCTATGCCAAACAGAAGGCCCGTCATCAGTGTCATGCGGGCACTGCCAAACCGATTAATTAATGCGCCGGTGATTGGCATGGCTAGAACGGCTCCACCCGCAATTGCGAGCAAAGCGAGGCCGAGCACCGCAGGGCCAACGTCTAGCCGGTCTTTCGCCAGCGGCACATGCGGCACCCATGAGCCGATCAAAATGCCATGCAAAAGAAAGACTGTGAAAATAGCCCAGCGGGCTTGCGTAGGTGATGATTGTGTCATGCGGCCTCGTTAGCCTATACGGGCCCGAACCGAAAGAGAGTTTGAACCATGACGGCATCGCCCCAAAGCAAATATGCAATTACCTTTGTGTTTATTACAGTGTTTTTAGACATGGTGGGCTTTGGTTTGATTATGCCCGTTCTTCCCAATTTGATTGAAGATGTGGGGCACATGGATGTTGCCAGTGCTTCGTTGATTGGGGGCTGGTTGTTCTTTGCATTTTCAGTGACGCAATTTTTATTTGGCCCCACGATGGGCAATTTATCAGATGCCTATGGGCGCAGGCCTTTGCTGTTATTGGCGGTGGCAGGCCTTGGCGTTGATTATATGATTATGGCACTGGCCCCGAATTTAACGTGGTTATTTATTGGGCGGTTGTTTGCTGGCTTTTGTGGCGCATCTTATGTTGTGGCCAATGCCTATATTGCAGATGTGACTGCGCCTGAAGATCGTGCCAAAGCCTTTGGCATGATGGGGGCTGCCTTTGGTGTGGGCTTTGTGATTGGGCCTGCCATTGGTGGTTTGCTGGGCACTTTTGGGCCGCGCGTGCCATTCTTTGTGGCGGCGGGAGTTTCGGTTTTGAATTTGCTTTACGGCTATTTCGTATTGCCGGAGACGCTGGCTTCCGCACAAAGGCGCCCATTTGAATTGTCGCGTGCCAATCCGTTGGGCACTTTTAAAGTGTTTCGCACTTATAAGGGTGTGCTGCCATTGTGCGCCGTGTTTTTCATTTACGTGTTTGGCACTTCGGTCTATCCAGCCATTTGGCCATTCTGGGGTGTTGCTAAGTTTGGTTGGAGCTCCGCCACCATTGGCCTCACGCTGGCTGCATTCGGGATTATCAGTGCGGTAGTTCAAGGTGGCCTCAGTGGCCCGGCTGTTAAGGTGTTCGGTGAATGGAAACTTGTTCTCATTGGGTTGATGATCGCTGTGATTTCGGCAACAGGTTATGGCTTGGCTTATAGTTTGCCCTTTGTTCTCATCATGCTGTTTGTCCATGGGCCTGAAGGGTTCGTGCCCCCCATGCTTACTGCGATGATTTCCAAAGAAGTGCCAGCCGATGCCCAAGGTGAAATGCAGGGAGGCATTGCCAGTGCGCAAAGTTTAGCAATGTTGCTTGGCACTGTGGTCTTCAGCCAAATATTTGGCTATTTTTTGAAACCAGAAGCGCCCTTTATTTCTGCCGATATTGCCTTCTTTGTCGCGGCCGCATTTTCAGCGCTGGCCCTCGTGTTGTTTTTGATAAGCTCGAAAAATCATTCTAAGGCTACAACGCCATGATCCGTCACAGTGTTATTTTCAATTTGAAGCATGCCAAGAATTCTGATGCTGAGGACGCGTTTTTAAAAGCCGCGGATATTCTGGCAACGATTCCGGGTGTTCAAAAATTTGAAAAGCTGCGCCAAGTGAGTGGCAAAAATGATTATGCATTTGGCTTTTCAATGGAGTTTTCAGATCAGGCCGCATATGATTTTTACAACAATCATCCTGATCACATTGCTTTTGTGCAAGGGCGATGGATTCCTGAAGTGACCAAGTTTTTGGAAATTGATTATGTGGCGCTGACGTGAAGCTGGGTGCAATCACTTATCTGGTGCGTGACTATGACGAAGCTATCTCGTGGTTCACATCCGCACTTGGCTTTCCGGTGATCGAAGACACTGACATGGGCGGTGGCAAGCGCTGGGTTTTGATTGATGCCAATGGTGTGCATTTGCTATTGGCCAAGGCCGTTGGACCTGAACAAGATGCTGCAATTGGAAAGGCCGGTGGTGGCCGCGTTGCCTATTTTTTAAATACTGATGATTTCGCCCGCGACCATGCACGAATGCAAGCCGCGGGTGTTAAATTTACAGAACAGCCGCGCCATGAAATCTATGGCACTGTAGCAGTTTTTGAGGATCTTTACGGCAATGGCTGGGACCTTATCGAACCCAAGCAAAAACCCTAAGCAGCGATTCTCACTTGTCGCTCGACATTGGTGATTTCATCTTTGATCTTAAGCTTTCGACGCTTGATTTCCGCCAATTGCGAATCAGTGGTGGCTGGGTGCGCAATGGCATCTGCCAGCTCCGTTTCCAAAGCGCGATGTTTTGATACGAGTTCATTCAGGTGGTTTTTCAGGCTCATTCCAGTCTCCAGAGAGTTAAGGGAACCTACGCACAAACACTTCATATGTTTGTAACAGGAAGATGACATAGATTTGGGGGCTTGTCGATTGCTTCGCAAGGGCATAGTTGATTTTTTGAAATGGAATTTGGAAAAATTTAATGGACACGTTGCAAGAAGTTCAGCTGCGTTCAAAACTGCATAATCTCTATCAAGAACACCGCGATCTCGATCATGCCATTGCGGCGTTCGAAGCTTCGGGCAAAGCAGACCCTTTGCAATTGCAAAGATTGAAGAAAATGAAATTGGGCATTAAAGACAAGATCTTGCAAATCGAGAATATGCTCATTCCTGATATTATTGCGTGAAGAGAGTTGTAAAATTGACCACACCTGTCGCCATCATCATGGGCAGCCAATCGGATTGGGCCACCATGAAACACGCTGCCGAAATTCTTGATGTGCTCGGCGTGGCCTATGAGGCAAAAATTATCTCGGCCCATCGCACGCCAGAGCGCCTTTATGAGTTTGCCCGTGGGGCCAAGGCCGCTGGTTTTAAAGTGATTATAGCAGGTGCTGGTGGGGCAGCACATTTGCCGGGCATGACGGCGGCGATGACGATATTGCCAGTGTTTGGTGTACCTGTAGAATCCAAAGCCTTGAGCGGGCAGGATTCGCTTTTATCGATTGTGCAAATGCCGGGTGGCATTCCGGTGGGCACATTGGCTATTGGCAAACCCGGGGCGATCAATGCTGGCTTGTTGGCGGCTTCGGTGTTGGCTTTGAGTGATGCTGCATTGTCGGACCGACTTTCTGCTTGGCGCGAAAAGCAGACAGCTTCAGTTGCCGCTGTGCCTAAGGATGAATTGTGAGCGCGTTAGCCCCGGGTTCCACGATAGGTATATTAGGTGGCGGGCAACTGGCGCGCATGTTGGCGCTGGCTGCGGGCAAGCTTGGATTGAATTGCCATATTTATGCGCCAGAGCACGATTGCCCTGCGTTCCAGGTTTCCGCCGCTCACACCATTGCTGCCTATGATGATGAAGCAGCGCTGGCCGCCTTTGCTGCATCGGTTCAGGCTGTCACTTATGAGTTTGAAAATGTGCCCGTTGCTGCAGTGAAGTTTCTTGAAGCGCTGGTTCCCGTGCGGCCCGGCTCAAAAGCTTTAGGTGTTGCACAAGACCGGATCGCCGAGAAAACGCTGGCCCGCCAAATGGGGGCTATGACAGCAGAATTTGCGGAAGTGAACTCGCTGGAGGAATTGCAGGTTGCCGTAAATCGCATCGGCCTTCCCGCCGTGCTGAAAACCACCCGCATGGGCTATGATGGCAAGGGACAAGCCAAGATTATGACCCCCTCAGATATCGAGCCCGCTTGGGCGGCGATGAAGAATCAGCAATCGATTCTGGAAAGTTTTGTGAATTTTCGCATGGAAATGTCTGTTATTTGCGCTCGGGGTGTGGATAGCGCGTTTGCAGCTTATGAACCCACTGAAAATATCCACCGCAATCACATTCTCCACACTTCTACGGTGCCCGCCAATATCGATCCAACATTGGCTGCCGAAGCTGTGTTTGTGGCGCAGCGCATGGCCGAGACCTTGGATTATGTGGGCGTGATGGGGGTTGAGTTTTTCGTTGCAGATGATGTGATTTATGTGAATGAAATTGCACCTAGAGTGCATAATTCCGGCCATTGGACACAGGATGCCTGCATTATCAGTCAATTTGAGCAACATATGCGCGCCGTGGCCGGCTGGCCGCTGGGGGCCACAAATAGACATTCTGATGTGGTGATGACCAATTTATTAGGTGACGAAATTAACCAGTGGCCAGCACTTGCCGCCCAGCCCGGTGTTGGGCTTCATGTTTACGGAAAGGCTGAGGCGCGGGTAGGGCGCAAAATGGGACATTTTAACAGGATAACCCCTCGACAGGGCTAATCCCCTGTGATAGGGACTCCGCCAACTTGGGGCTTCAACGGCCCTTTTTATCTGATTTAACCCTTTTTTAGTTCGAGGTTTTTCTTGCAAGTTATCGTTCGTGACAACAATGTTGATCAAGCCCTTAAAGTTCTCAAGAAGAAGCTGCAACGCGAAGGCATCTTCCGTGAAATGAAAATGCGTGGCGCATTTGAAAAGCCATCCGTAAAGCGCGCCCGTGAACAAGCTGAAGCCGTACGCCGTTCGCGCAAACTGGCTCGCAAGAAGTTGCAACGCGAAGGCCTGTTGCCCATGCCCAAGAAAATTGAAAAGCCGAAGCGTTTCGGCGGTGGAGCTGGCGGCGGTGGCGCTGGTTTCTAAGAGATTTATGAATTAAAAAAGCCGCTGAGAGATCAGCGGCTTTTTTGTTATCTCTTCCCTCTCCGCAGCGCGGGGAGGGTGGATCGCGAAGCGAGACGGGTGGGGATCTTGGAGTTAAATCTGACGTCAATCGCTGCCACCCCATCCGGCCCAAGAGGGCCACCTTCCCCGCGCTGCGAGGAAGGATGAAGTGACGGCTCACTTCCCAACCTGATCCAGCACCGCTCTAATCTGCGGCAATAAATCGGCATTGCCAGCAATATATCCACCACTGAACAGCGGGTTTGCTTCGCCTTTAATTCCAACGACAAAGCCGCCAGCCTCTTTGATGAACAGCACGCCTGCGGCCATGTCCCAGGCTTTTAGGCCGTTGCACCAGGCACCGTCTAAGCGGCCCATGGCGATATAGGCCATGTCCATTGCGGTTGAGCCCAAGGCACGGATGCCGGAGGTTTTTACCTGCATTAAATCCATTTCGGCGCGGTGTTTGGCGTGGTCGCCTTTGGCTCGCCCTGGCAGGCAGGTGCAAACCAATGAGTCAATCAACTCACGGCGCTGGGCCACGCGCATGCGCTTGTTGTTCACAAAGCTGCCGGAACCTTTTTCGGCATGGAACAGCTCGTCAGTGATTGGATTATAGGTGACACCCGCAACAATCTCGCCCTTGCGTTCCAAGGCGATGGTGATGGCGAACATGGGAAGCGCGTGCATGTAATTGAACGTGCCATCAATCGGGTCAATGATGAAACGATGATCAGGATCAGTGCCTTTATATTCAGCTATTTCTTCGCCCAAAATGCCATAAGCGGGGCGGGCTTTGCCTAGTTCTTCACGCAAGACTTCTTCGCAGCGCTTATCGGCATTGGTTACAAAATCACCGGGGCCTTTGACTGAGATTTGCAAATTGGTGACTTCACCAAAATCTCTTTGAACACCCCGTGCGGCTTTGCGAACGGCGGCGATCATCACAGTCATTATAGGCGTATGGCTCACAGATTGGGTCTTTCATTTGTTATGCAAGCGCGGGGCATAGCAAGGAAATGGTTGGAAGGGTAGGGGGTGAGATAAGGGCCTTGTGTTTTTCGTAAAGGCGAATAATTGTGGCTTCTGTTAAATAGAGAGGGGATATTTGACAATGATATGCAAAGCGGCTTTTAGTTTTTTCATAGCGACACTTTGTGTCTTATCGACTCCACATGAGCCGTTTGCCAAAGACTACCAATTTCAAATGGCGGTTTTTTCGCGACCACCCGACCCTAAGGTCCAAGACTATGCACAAATCCACTCTCTCGCGGAGAATGGCGATGCTGAAGCTCAATATCTTCTGGGTCTGATGTATGACCTTGGGCAAGGTGTTGCTGAGGATCATACCGCGGCGTTTCAATGGTTTTTGAAGTCTGCTCGTCAAGGCTACAAAGACGCAGAATATCAAACGGGCCGACATTACGAAGATGGCGACGGTATAAATAAATCTGAAGTTGAGGCTGTGAATTGGTATTTGCAAGCGGCGCAGGAAGGATTGATTGACGCTCAAGTGGCACTGGGCTCGCTATACCGATACTCAGATGGCCCGCTGCATAGTGATGAGCAGGCGTTTGTTTGGATATCTAAGGCTGCTGCCCAGAATGACGCAGAGGGGTTGAGGATACTTGGCCTCATTTATGAAAATGGTAACGGAGTTGCCAAAAACGAAGGAAAAGCTGTCGATCTCTATCGTCAAGCGGTGAAGCTCAAAGATAAACTTGCGTTTTATAACTTGGCACAAATGTATCAGTACGGTGCAGGTGTTACCCAAGATAAAAGTGAAGCCGCAAAGTTGTATCGTCATGGATCAGATCTTGGCGATGACTATGCGCAGATTGAGCTGGGTTATATGTATCGCGATGGTGATGGCGTTGAGAAAGATCTCGCAGAAGCTAAGAAGTTATTTGGGCTCGCATTGCTAAAAGGCAGCGGCAAAAGTCAAACTGCGTTTGCCGAAATGTATTTTTATGGAAGGGGCGTAGATCGTAATTTCGCAACGGCTGCTTACTATTTCAAACTTGCAGCAGATCAAGATAATAGTTCTGGACTTACGTGGTTGGCTTATTTGTATGATCTCGGGGCGGGTCTTCCGCTCGATAAGAAAAAATCAAGTGAAAATTACATGAAGGCATCAGACCTAAAATCAAATTATGCGACGGCTTCGATAGGCGATAGCTATTTTTTTGGTGATATTGAAAAAGTGGATAAGACCAAAGCCGCTGAATGGTATGGCAAAGCTGTCAACAATGGGCTTGATCTAAAAGGCTTTAGGACGGATGCGCTTAACGAGGCAAATGATCTTGTAAGTGTAAATCAAGCTGGTGGTGAGTATTGGCTAGGACTTTATTATCTGGAAGGACTGCCTGAGGTTCTAAAGGCTGATAAGAGCAAAGCAGCTGAATTTCTCACGAAAGCGGCAGCGCAGAATTATCCCTATGCTCAAGCACGGCTCGGACTTCTGTATGAAACTGGAGATGGTGTGAAGAAAGATAAAATGAAGGCGATGCAGCTTTATAAAAAAGCAGCGAATGCCAGGGTTTTTGGACTTGAATGGGTGGTCGAGAAAATTAAAGGAAAATGATGCGTTAAGCTCGGTTATTCGCCCATCGCCGTTGCCAGCTTTTCAAGCCTTGTGGCGGCCAGTTCTAACTGGTGGCTGAGGTTTGTTTCCAAGGTTTTGATTTGCGTTTGCGCGGTGTTGCGGCTTTCGCGAAGGCCGTTGACCTGATCTTCCAGCGCTTCGATTTTATGGATGGCTTCGCTTAGGCGATCAGCCACCATCAAGCCGCTCATTACCAGCAGGCGAATATCGCCGATGGAACCTACGCTGGATTTGATGCGGGTGACTTCAGTGTCGAGCAGTCTTGCGAGTTCGCGCAAGTGCTCTTCTTCCCCATCAGGGCATTGCATGGTGTAGGGGCGATCAGCGACTGTGACGACAACATTGGCCATGCTCTATGCCCCGCTATTTGAGTGGAGAAC
>JANYHE010000039.1 GCA_025359215.1 Hyphomicrobiales bacterium | reverse complement strand
GGCCGGAGACATGACCGCACCCCGCGCCAAACCCAATCCATCAAAACAAAAATCACCCTTGCCAACAGAGCGCCGTCCAGACATGACACTGCATTCTATTTGATACGTCTTCGCAGGCTTCGACAGAATTCTTGAGGTTTGTTTTCAACCAGCCGCACCTGTTGATCTAGCCCCCACACCCGTTATGATGTGACGGAAGATTCCCGCCAGCGCGAGGGACTAGGGGTGAAGGCCGCATGAAGATTTTAGTGTCAGATGAAATTGGGTTGGCCATTGGCAGCGGCAAACCTGTGGTGGCTCTCGAATCCACCATCATCGCCCACGGAATGCCTTACCCGCAAAATTTGGAAATGGCCCGCGAAGTGGAAACTATCATCCGCGAAGAGGGCGCGGTTCCTGCCACTGTCGCGGTGATCGAAGGTGAACTTCGCGCTGGTCTTTCTAGCGCGGAATTGGAGCACTTCGCCAAAACAGGCCCATCCATCATCAAAGTTTCCACCCGTGATTTGCCGTTTGTGGTTGCCAAGAAAATTACCGGCGCCACCACAGTGGCGTCCACCATGCGCATCGCTGCCATGGCTGGAATTCAAGTTTTCGCAACAGGCGGAATTGGCGGAGCGCATCGCGGGGCCGAACACACATTCGATATTTCCGCAGACCTCATAGAATTTTCGCACAGCAACGTGGCGGTGATAACAGCGGGCGCTAAAGCCATTTTGGATTTAGCACTCACTTTAGAAACCCTTGAAACTTTCGGTGTTCCCGTTGTGGGTTATGGCACTGATGAATTTCCTGCTTTTTATTCACGCAGCAGCGGCCACAAAGTTCCCATGCGCAGCGACACCCCAGAAGAAATTGCCGCAATGATGAAAGCCAAATGGGCTATGAAGCTGAGCGGTGGCATTGTGGTGGCCAATCCCATTCCGCGTGAAGATGAAATTCCAGCCGCTGAGATTGCACCAACGATCGAGAAGGCCATTGCCGAAGCCAATGAGTTGGGCGTGCACGGCAAAAACGTAACACCATTTTTATTGGCCCGCTTGGCCGAAATCACCAAAGGGCGCTCACTGAAAGCGAACATTGCGCTGGTGAAAAATAATGCGAGGCTCGCCGCCAAAATTGCAGTGGCCTATAGCCAATATTTATAGACATAAATCATCGTCATCAGAACGCCGCAAATTACAATAACATTGCGAACCACTGCACTTGGCAATTGCTTCGTCAACTTGATACCAGCAAAACCGCCTGATAAAGTTCCTATCATCATCACGAAAGT
The DNA here is from genome assembly GCA_025359215.1 of Hyphomicrobiales bacterium. Lineage (GTDB taxonomy): Bacteria > Pseudomonadota > Alphaproteobacteria > Rhizobiales > Aestuariivirgaceae > Aestuariivirga. The sequence goes on along the minus strand of JANYHE010000039.1, from coordinate 20,036 downwards.
GTGCGGCCAGTCGATCAGCCCAAACCACACAAAAAAAACAATTGCGCTCATGTTCATCAAAAATGCGAACATATTTTTGAGCGCATTCAAACTGCGAAGCTCCATGCTGCTGGTGGCACTTAACGCGGAAAGAATAATCACTCCGGCACCCGCACCAAAATATCCACCATAAATCGCCACGGGAAACAACATCACCTGTCGAAGCCTCACATGATCAGTGCCACCACCCAACATGCGGGCGAGAAATCTTTGAATGGGTTTTGAAAATGCAAACAGCAACGTAGCTATTCCAATCAATGCCGGCACAGAATTGGTGAAAGTCTTTTCTGTTGTCATTAACAGCAACCCCGCACCAAACCCGCCACCCACAATGGCAACGCCCACACTCATCCAAAACGCCATATCACGCGGTGGAAGTTTTTTGAGATCACTCAAAAATCCAACGCCGTTGCTGGATGTGACAGCCAAAGCATTGGAAGCATTGGCCACAATCGGCGGAAGGCCCGCAAATAGCAAAGCAGGAAAGGTGAACAACGAAGCGCCCCCCGCCATAGAATTAGCAATGCCACCTAAAAAGCCCGCAGCTAAAAGCCAAAGAATTGTTTGTGTCGTCATGATAACAACGTGTAGCAAAATAAAATTAAGTAACTATTCTATTTCCACAAACCATGGCTAAATAGATGGAAACAAATCATTTGCAGGCTCAATGGACCACATCCAACCGTATCTCGACTATTTTGCAGCAAACCCCGGTTGGGCACTGGCTGTCATATTCTTAATCGCATTTGGCGAAGCCTTGCTTGTGATCGGCTTGGTGGTGCCGTCAACGGCGGTTCTGGTGGGCGCAGGCGCCCTTGTGGGAACAGGAAAATTAGAATTTTGGCCCGTTATCATTGCAACCACATTGGGTTGCATCTTAGGCGATCAAGTGTCTTTTTGGGCGGGGCGAATATTTGGTGATCGTTTGCGAAACCTATGGCCGCTGAGCGCCTATCCCCATCTGGTGGCCAAGGGCGAAGAGTTCATGAAAAAGCACGGCGGCAAAAGCATCGCACTTGGTCGATTTGTACCGGGCGTAAAAGCGGTTGTTCCTGGAATTGCTGGCATGTTTGGCATGAGCCAAGGGATGTTTTTGTCAATCAATGTTGCTTCTGGAATAGTTTGGGCCTTTGTGCATGTGTTGCCCGGCGTTTTGCTGGGTCAAGCACTCGCGCTGGCGGGGGAACTCAGTGGTCGATTGTTGCTCATTCTCACAATCCTTTTCATCGTCATCGGCGTGGCGGGCTGGCTGCTGCGAATTATGGCAGGCAGTGTAACGCCATATCGCAAAGCTTTGCAGGGGCATCTTGCAAGCTGGTCGCGCAACCAAGGCTCCAGGCCCATGCGCCGCTTCGCTGCCGCCATAGCGCCCGAAAACCCCAGTTCTGTTCTGTTTATATTACTGATCGTCTTCAGCATACTTGCTTTGATAGCCCTGATCGACATTGCCACGGGCCTCATGCTTCGGGGTGCTGTTGGCAATCTTGATTATTCCATAAACAATCTTTTCTCTGAAATTCGGAATGCACCTGCTGATGAATTGCTGATTCGCATCACCATGCTGGGTGATGAGTTCGTGCTTTATTGCCTCACCGGATCCATCGTGCTCTGGCTTTTAACCCAGCGTGCTTGGAAAGCAGCATTGGCAACCGTGCTCACAGTGCTGGCTGCCAAACTCATTCTTATTGTTGCGATTGCTGTTTTTGCCAGCCCGGCACCTGTGTTGCCCGATACAGTGGCGCGCATGAAAGATTTTCGTTTTCCCAGTGGCCATGCGGCCATGGCTGGCGTGGTGTTTGGTATTTTAGCTACGCTTGTAAGCCGTGGTTTTGGCCGATGGACTCAAGCTCTCGTGGTGGCTGCCTGTGGCAGCCTTGTCATCGCAATTGCTTTTTCAAGGCTCTATCTCGGGGTGAATTGGCTGAGCGATGTAATAGCCGGAATATTGCTGGCATTTATTTTGGTGACGCTTTTCAGCGTGGCAATCGGCGCGCTGCCCTCAACGCGGTTTCGACCCGTGGGCTTGTTAGCGGTCAGCATCATCGCATTCATCGGTTTTGGCGGGTTCCACATCGCTTCTTCATATGACAAAATCGAACAGCGCTATAGCGCCCGCAATAAAATGACAACTTACGCGCTGGCTGATTGGGCCACCGATGGCTGGAGCAAAGTGGCGGCCAAGCGCATTGATTTGGCTGGAACTCCAGAGGAAGCCTTCATAGTGCAATGGTTGGGATCGCCCGAAAGCCTCGCTGCTGCATTAAAAGCCGCCCAATTTACCACCTATCAAAAATGGACATGGCACGATAGCTTTGCCTATCTGAACCCTCACGCTGCACTCAACATGGTATCGCCACGCCCTGCTTTGCACGAAGGCTTGAAGGCCAAAATTACCGGTGTCCAATATCCAGCCGGCGCAACTGACATTCGTCTCACCCTGCGCGCTTTCAAATCCAATGCCCTAGTTTCCAGCACGGGGATTTCAAGCACAGGCACAATTCCTGTTTATTTGATCAGTCTCACCCACGAAGTGCAAAAGACTCATCTCAGCTTATTTGCGGTTCCTTCAGATTTGCCTGCAAGCTTGGCAGAAGTTCAGGCTGTCATCACACAGTTCACAAATCAGCCCAATATTGAAAAACTGGCTGAAAAACAGGTCGATGGAATGCCCATAGTCATTTTAAAACCTAAATCTTGATCCATCGCCTTAGATTGTAAATTTGAATTATTCACGCTAGACGGTGGCCCAGCTATCCTTCATATTCGTGATGCACGTGAGAGAGTCTTTTTAAAACATGAAGTTTCTAAAACAGTTTTTTACATGGTGGAGTGGTCAAACATTGGGCACACGTGTTTTCACGTGGCGCAAGGGCGAGTTTGTCGGCCAAGATGAGACTGGAAATAAATATTACCGCGCCAAATCCGCATTGCCTGATTCCATTCCGGAACGCCGCTGGGTGATTTATAAGGGCTATTCTGAAGCCTCGCAGATTCCGTCTGGTTGGCATGGCTGGATGCACCACCGTATTGATACGCCCCCATCGCAGCAAGGCTACAAGCCTCGCGAATGGGAAAAGCCCCATCAGGAAAATTTAACAGGCACGGCTGCAGCTTATCACCCGCCGGGTTCAATTGCAGTTGGCGGCAAGCCACAAGAGCGCAAAGCTGACTATCAGGCTTGGAAGCCGGAATAATATGAAATCCTCCGCCTTAGAAACATTGATTGGTGCAGTGATCATTGCGCTGGCCATTGGCTTTTTCGGCTTTGCCTATAAAACCTCAGGTATGGGCGGCAGTGGCGGCGGCGGTTATAAAATCAGCGCCGAATTTGATAATGTTGATGGCGTAAACGTGGGCACCGATGTGCGCGTTGCTGGAATTAAAGTGGGCAGCGTGGTGGGGCAAAGCCTGAACCCAAAATCCTATCAAGCCCGCATCGATATGGCCATTCAGCCGCAAGTGCAATTATCGGATGACACGTCAGCCAAGATCACCAGTGAAGGCTTGTTGGGAGCTAAGTTCGTGGCGTTGGAGCCCGGTGGCTCTGATGCCAAATTGGCCGAGGGTGGCGTGATTAGTTATACTCAAGGGGCGGTCGATCTGTGGTCGCTCATCAGCCAAGCCATGTTCGCCAAAAAACCCGCTGCGGACACACCGAAGCAATGAGGCGATTTTTGTGGGTTGCGTTCTATGCGGCTGGCCTGATGACAACCGCCCAAGCCGAAAACATTCATAACCCGATCGCACTTTTCGCAGGCCTTGATAAAATCATGGCGGTGACCACAAATTTCGAAGCCAAGATTGGTGAGGAAGTTAAATTCGGCGGACTAATTGTAAAAGCCGATGTGTGCAACACCACACCCATTACGGAAGATCCGAAAACCGCAGCCTTTGTTGAAATTGACGAAGTGGGCAAAGACGACAAGCACAAACGGATATTTTCGGGCTGGATGTTTGCCGAAAGCCCCGGCCTGAACGCGCTGGAACATCCCATTTTCGATGTGTGGCTCACGGGTTGCCGCGATCCAAACGCGCCGCCACCACCTGTGGAAACAGCACCAGATTTATCAACACTGCAAGATCAGATCGATAATGGCGAGCAAGCGGCCCCGCCGGATTAGGCAGTATAAGCTCCACGTATATTAGAGCGAAGTAAGCTCGGAATGATCCAAATTAATTTCTCCCTCCCCCTTTTTCAGGGGAGGGTAGGGTGGGGTTCGTTCAGCGAGTCAGATCTGCAACCACTGCGCCTGCCGAACCAACCCCACCCCGCCCTCCCCTGAAGTAGGGGAGGGAGAAGATGGGTATTGAATCGAGCTAGGCTGACTTCGCCCTGAGAGAGAAGCGCATTTTGTTGGGACCTAACAACCGTCCATCGCCAACCTCAGCACCCGCTCCACATCGCTATCCAACCCCACAGTATTAAACTCCGCCTCACCATCGAGTGCTGCTTCCAATATCGGATGGTAATCAGCTTTCTTGATTGTGTAAGTTCCAAACTGCTCAATGTGTGGATTTTGAAATTGCGCATCGAGCAATTGAAATCCGCCAGCATTTAAGCGCGCCACCAAATGCACCAAAGCCACTTTGCTGGCATCGGTTTCACGGCTGAACATGCTTTCACCAAAAAATGCAGCACCAATGCGAACCCCATAAAGCCCGCCCACCAGCTTGCCATCCAACCAACTTTCAACGGAATGGCAGCACCCCATTTTGTGCAGCTGCGTGTAAAGCTTATAGATGCGTGTGTTGATCCACGTCACATCACGCGTTTCAGTTTTCTCGGCGCAGGCGCGGATTACGGCGTCAAACGCCGTGTCAATGCGAATTTCAAATTTGCGTTTGCGCACCGTCTTTCGCAGGGAATGCGATATGTGAAAGCCTTTCAGCGGAATAACGCCGCGCTCTTCTGGCTCAATCCAATAAAGCGCTGGGTCTTCAGCACTCTCTGCCATAGGAAAAATGCCAGCCGAATACGCTTTCAAGAGAACTTGCGGTGTGATCGACGTCACGACGTGGTGCGAGCGAGGAATTTCTCCAGCCAATGAATATCATAATGGCCATCGATAATATCGGGCTCGCTCAACAAGCGTTGGAACAGCGGGATGGTGGTTTCAACACCTTCAATGACAAATTCAGAAAGTGAACGACGCAGCCGCATAAGACATTCTGTGCGGGTTTTGCCAAACACAATCAGCTTGCCAATCAAGCTATCGTAATAAGGTGGGATTCGGTAACCGGAATACAAAGCGGAATCGATTCGCACCCCAAGCCCGCCAGGGAAATGCACAGCATCCACCTTGCCGGGAGAAGGTACAAAGGTCTGCCAGTTTTCAGCATTGATCCGGCACTCAATAGCATGACCAGAAAAAGTGATATCCTTTTGCTTGTATTGCAGCTTGTTGCCAGAAGCGACACGGATTTGCTCTTGCACAAGGTCAAGCCCGGTGATCATTTCTGTCACCGGATGTTCAACTTGAAGCCGCGTGTTCATTTCAATGAAATAGAATTCGCCATCTTCGTAAAGAAACTCGATGGTGCCCACACCTTCGTAATTCAAATCCGCCATAGCCTTGGCCACACGGTCGCCAATGGCGCTGCGTTGGTCGGGGTTCAGGGCAGGGGAGTGCGCTTCTTCCCACACTTTTTGGTGGCGGCGCTGCAGCGAACAATCACGCTCACCCAAATGCACGGCATTGCCTTGCCCATCGCCTAAAACCTGCACCTCAATGTGGCGCGGCTTCTGCAAATATTTCTCGATATAAACCTCGCCATTGCCGAATGCTGCTTTGGCTTCCGATTGCGCGGTGGAAACTGCAAGCTCAAGCTCGCCTTCGTTATTGGCCACTTTCATGCCGCGCCCGCCACCACCAGCCGTGGCCTTGATGATCACAGGGTAGCCAATATCTTTGCCCACGCGTTTGGCATCTTCAAGTGTGGAAACGCCGCCTTCAGAACCCGGCACCACCGGAATGCCGAGAGCCTTGGCTGTGCGCTTGGCTTCAATCTTATCGCCCATGGTGCGGATGTTTTCAGCCGAAGGTCCGATGAATTTAATCGAGTGCTCTTTCAGAATATCAGCGAACTTCGCATTCTCCGACAAGAAGCCATAGCCGGGATGCACAGCTTCAGCACCCGTGATTTCGCAGGCTGCGACGATTGCTGGAATGTTGAGATAGCTGTCTTTGGCAGCAGGCGGCCCAATGCACACGCTTTCATCGGCCAGCTTAACATGCATAGCATCAGCATCGGCTGTGGAGTGAACCGCGACAGTGGCAATGCCCAGCTCACGGCAGGCGCGCAAAACCCGCAGAGCAATTTCGCCTCGATTGGCAATGAGAATTTTGTCAAACATTGACTATTCAATCACCATAAGAACTTCACCAAATTCAACCGGCACACCATTCTCGATGTTTACCTGAAGAAGCTTGCCATCCTTTGGCGCGCCAATTTGATTCATGGTTTTCATGGCTTCAATGATCAACACAGTTTGCCCGGCTTTCACCATCGATCCAACAGCGGCAAAGGGTGCTGCTCCGGGCGTGGGTGAAAGATAAGCCGTTCCCACCATTGGGGATTTGAGCGGTGTGCCCGCGGCTGCGGCAGGGGCTGCAGCTACTGCAGCCACAACTGCCATTGCAGGCGCTTGCACTGGAGCAGTCGCATAGGATTGCGGCGCTTGCATCATGGCTGTGGCATGAACAGTTTTGCTCACGCGAACTTTCGCACCTTTATGGTCCAGCTCAATTTCTGTGAGGCCTGTCTCATTCAAAATTTCTGCCAGTTTACGGATTAGACTCAATTCGCCTGATTCTGCCGCTGGCTTGGCCTTGGCGGCGGGTGGAGCAGGTTTCTTTTTCGAGGGCATTTTTATCCCTTTCGTGTTGCGTTCAAAACGTTGGAAATTCCTTCCAGCGCCAATTCATAACTCATAGCCCCAAACCCACAAATAACCCCGTGCGCCGCTGGCGATATGTAACTGTGATGCCGGAATGATTCACGTTTGTAAACATTGCTGAGATGCACTTCCACAGTTGGCAATGCCACCGCTTTCAAAGCATCATGCAGAGCAACGGACGTGTGGGTGTAAGCGCCTGCATTAATAACAATGCCAGCGGCCTTGCCCCGCGCTTCGTGAATCCAATTCACCAACTCACCTTCAATGTTGGTTTGGCGGAAATCAATTTCCAAATTCAAGGCTTTTGCTTTGGCTGCGCATTGCTTTTCAATGCTGGCCAAAGTGTCCACACCATAAATCTCAGGCTCGCGAGTGCCCAGCAAGTTCAAATTCGGCCCGTTCAAAATAAAAACTGTTGTCATGAAAACTTATATAGGCGCAGCCGCAGCACTTGTGAACCAGCAGTTCAAAACCATCAACAAATCTTGCAACCACCCTTGGCGCGCACTTCGGCCAGCATGGCCTGCAAGCCATCCATCGGCAAATAGCCGGGGGACACCTGATCATCGATGATGAAAGCAGGCGTGCCGGTGAAAAGCAGGGTTTGCGCCAAAATATTGGTTTTTTGAATGTTGGCTGCAATGGCAGGGTCTTCCATATCAGCTTTCATTTTTGCCACATCCAAGCCTTGCTCGGCTGCAATCTGGTCAACCACTTCAGCCGTCACTTTACCTTCGGAGGCAAACAGAGCTTGGTGAAGTTGCCAATATTTCCCTTGCTTCACCGCAGCCATGGCAGCTTTGGCAGCGTATTCTGATCCAGGGCCAAAAATTGGGAACTCTTTTAAAACAACCCGCACATTTTTATCATGCTCAACAAGGGCCTGCACTTCTTTCACGCTCTTTTTGCACCAGCCACAATTATAATCCATGAATTCCACCATGGTCACATTGCCTTTAGGATTGCCGATCACAGCATCCAAAGCTTCATGGAAAATCTCAGGTGCGTGCGCTTTCAAATTTGTTGTGCGTGCCGAAACTTCAGCAGCCTTTTGCTTGGCATCTAACTTCGCTGCCATATCTTGCAAAATTTCAGGATGTTCCATCAAATAGTCATGGATCAAAGTTTCCATTTCGCCCTTTTGAGCGGCCGTGAAATTAGCAGCCATGGCTGGCAATGAAATGCTGCAGGAAAACAGAACGGCAAAAACGAATGCAGAAATACGGCGCATAACAATCCTCATTATTTTAAGACACAATGCGCCGGATCACCATTCCAACACAATGACAATTTTTTATTTATGATTGGCGAAGTTCAGCAAGTCATTGGCTCGCAGCCACTCGGGCGTGCCGCGCTTGAAAAAATTCTGTGCAGCAGTCGCTTTTTCGACCGCTAGTTTTTTGTCGCCTGTTGCCCAAGCATATTCTGCTGTTGCAAGCTCAGCGCGCGGAATATCGTTTTTCAAGCCATAGGCTTTTGCCATGCTCTTATAGATATCTGGCATGCCTTCCTCGGTCTGCTTGGCTTTGCGCAACAGTGTTAGGGCTTCATCAGCGTGCGCCGCCGTATCGTCGCCCAATAGAACCTGCGCATCTAATACTTGCAGCAAACCATTATTAGGAAGGAGGGAGCGCGCTTTGTTAATTGCGGGAATGCCCTTTGCGGCTTGACCATTTTCTAAATAAGCCTGTGCTTTCAACTCCCAAAAATAAGGGTCTTGCGGCAGTTCAGCTGTCAGGGTGTCAATTATAGGAATTGCATTTTTTAAATCACCGCGACGGAACATGGAAATTGCGCGCGCATAGCGTGAGGGCAATGAATTGTTGCTCGAAGGATATTTTTGGAAAACTAACTGCGGTGACTCCATAAACCCAGCAAGTTTGGCTTTGGCCAATTGGTGCCGCAATAACAGGCCAGCATCGTCAGGCTTGTCAAAATAGGGCGAAGCCTTAACTGCAATCTCCAATGCGCGGATGCGATCCGAAGGCATGGGGTGGGAGAACACATAAGGATCAGCGTTACGTGTTGAAGCGAGAGATTCATTTGATAGAATCTGAAACAGCGTCAACATGCCTTTGGCACTTTGGCCTGTGGCGCTGAGATATTTGAGAGCGGATTGATCAGCCGTGGATTCCATGCCGCGCTGGTAAGATAGAAAACCCCGTTCCGCCAAGCCAGATGATCCCATGATTACACCTTGGCCCGCTTGCGCAGCTTCGTTACTTCCAGCGAGAGACCCACCCACCACGGCGGCCGCACCCACTAACATGCCCACAATGCGTTCAACACTAGCATGTTGCATTTCGTTGTTCATCTTCGCAAGGTGGCCGCCTGCAATGTGCCCTGTCTCGTGGGCTAAAACACCAATCACTTCATTGGGAACATCAGAACGGGTGATCAACCCGGTGTGGATGAAAATCCGCTGGCCACCAGCCACAAAGGCATTGATGCTGGGATCAGCAATAACATAAACCTTTACAGCATCAGGATTAATGCCTGCAGCTTTAAAAATGGGTCTGGAATAAAGCCGCAGAAGGCCTTCGATCTCAGCATCACGAATAATGTTGGGGCCACGTGAGGGTGCGTCTTTGGCCAAAGCAACATGGGGACTCATGATGCTCAGCGACAGTATAAGTGCGGTTATTTGTTTAATTAAGCGCATTTAAAGTTTCCAAACACAACCACCAAGAGACCCCATCCGCCCTTCGGGCACCTTCTCCAAAGGAGAAGGGCAACGCTGTGATAACCGTGCCAAACTTTTAACCCTTCCCCTCTGGGGAAGTTGCCCGAAGGGCGGATGAGGTCCCTTCGGGCGGCAATGTTATTCCCGTTCAATTGCGGCGTGTTTAAGGCTTACTTGCGCTTGCTCCACCAGCCGCCTTTACGCTCTGCAGGTTCGGCTGAAACAGTAGGAGCAGGAGGCTGCCACTTACGCACCTCTGGGGCCGCCACAAATTCCGGAATGTTGATGACAACCGGCTGTGGAGCAGGGGCCATCGGCGCAGCTGCAGATTCAAAACGTGGTGCTGCTTCAACGGAACTGTCACCATTGGGTTCTGTATTGCGTTCGCGACGCGGACCGCGATCACGACCAAAGCGACCACGCTTGCGGCCCCCCCGTTCACGATTGCGCCCACCATTAGTATCGGAGCCTTCAACGCGTTCAGCAGAAACTTCAGCATCTCCACTGGCATCGTCAGAAGCCACAGGACGATCGTCCACAACATTTGATTCTGCAGAAGCATCTCCACCTTCAGTGTCTGAGGACACGTCGGCTGACTCAACTGCGGCATCACCATTTTCACGCTTGCCACCACGGCGGCCACGACGGCGGCGTTTACCACGACCACCATCACGCTTTTCACTCTCGTCATTGTCTTCGGTTGAAGCAACTTCAGTCACGTTGCCTGAACCGCTTTCATCTTCAACCAAGGTTTCTTCTTCGATGATGTCTTCTTCAATCTCTGGTTCGTCAGAGAAAGCGGAATCCATTTGCACAGGTGCTGCTGATGGAATGCGACGCTTAATCGCTTCACGATCTGGCGCGCGTTCAATCAGGGCTTGGGTGCCTTTCACGTCATCGCCGGGAACCAGGAAGATCGAAATTTCATATTGCGTTTCGATCGCCAGCAAACTGTCACGCTTCTCATTGAGCAAATAGAACGCAACATCACGCGCGCATTTCACTGTGAGATTTTCAGCGCGGCCCTTTTGCAAGTACTCTTCGATGGTGCGAAGCACGCCCAAACCACAGGACGAAACGGAACGCACGATGCCGCGCCCTTCACAATGCGGGCAAGAGCGGAACGAGCCTTCAAGCAAACCCGGGCGCAAACGCTGACGCGACATTTCGAGAAGACCGAAATGCGAAATGCGGCCCACTTGAATGCGAGCGCGATCATTCTTCAGCGCATCTTTCATGCGGCGTTCAACAGCGCGGTTGTTGCGATTTTCTTCCATATCAATGAAGTCGATCACAACGAGTCCGGCCAAATCGCGCAGGCGAAGTTGCCGGGCAATTTCATCACAGGCTTCCAAATTGGTCTTGGTTGCTGTGTCTTCAATGTTATGTTCGCGCGTGGCCTTGCCGGAGTTGATGTCGATCGACACCAAGGCTTCGGTTTGGTTGATCACGATGTAACCACCCGATGGCAATGTCACCGTTGGTGAATACAAAGCGTCTAAGTGGGTTTCCACTTGATAGCGTTGGAACAGGGGCCGCGGCTCCTTGTAATGCTTCACGTTCTTCGCATGGGAAGGCATGAGCATTTTCATAAATTCGCGGGCATCGCGGTAGGCGGCATCGCCTTCCACAACAATCTCTTCAACATCCTTAGTATAAAGATCGCGGATCGAGCGCTTGATCAAATTGCCTTCTTCATAAACAAGGCATGGCGCTTGAGATTGCAAGGTAAGTTCCCGCACTGATTCCCACAGGCGCATGAGATAATCAAAGTCGCGTTTAATTTCGGGACGCGTGCGCTGGGCACCAGCCGTGCGCACAATAACGCCCATGCCTTTTGGCACCTCAACGTCCTTGGCCACTTCCTTCAAACGGCGACGATCTGAAGCATCTGTAATTTTGCGGGAAATACCACCACCGCGCGCGGTGTTCGGCATCAACACGCAATACCGTCCGGCCAATGACATATAAGTTGTGAGTGCAGCACCCTTGTTGCCGCGTTCTTCCTTGATCACTTGAACCAGCAAAATCTGGCGGCGCTTGATCACTTCTTGAATTTTGTAATGGCGCTTGCGCGGAGCACGGCGGGCCCGCTGTGGAACTTCTTCTAAAGCATCAGGTTCTTCACCCAAGGTTTCAACTTTATGGCTGTCGGCATCGCCTTCCACCACTTCAAGTTCGGCCCCTTCTGCTTGGGCAGTGGGGGCTTCTTCGTGTTCGTGATGTTCAACTTCGGCCTCTGCCTCAGCTTCAACTTCGGCAACTAAAACAGGCTCTGGCTCTTGCTCCAAAGCCATTGCGGGGGCATCGCCATGTGGCTCACTATCGTGATGATGGTCTTCTTCAGCAGGTTCAGAGTTTTCAGCAACGGGAGCTTCTTCCTCGTCATCGTCATCGTCTTCATTTTCTGCTGCTTCTTCGGCTTCTTGCTCCGCGAGCAAGGCCATACGATCAGCAATGGGGATTTGATAATAGTCGGGGTGAATTTCAGCAAAGGCTAAAAACCCATGGCGATTACCGCCATACTCCACAAAGGCTGCCTGCAATGACGGCTCAACGCGCGTCACTTTAGCGAGATAGATATTTCCTTTGAGGGGAGTTTTATTGGCAGATTCAAAATCGAATTCTTCGAGGCGGTTACCGCGCGCAACAACAACCCGGGTTTCTTCCGGTTGGCTGGCGTCGATGAGCATTTTTGTGCCCATGTTCTTTATTCCTTTGAGCAGCAAGGCGGCGCGACGAACTGGGGCTTCTGTCCAAACCTAAGAAACCAGTTAAACGCGGGGGCCTGCTTGCAGTGAGGGACACAGTTCCTTGAGGCTGCAAAAATGCGCACACCACCATCACGCCAGATTGGCGTTGAGGGTAATTGTGGTGCAAGGCAGCCTGAAACATATCCTGAGTTGACCAAATGCCCGGCAACTGCCGAGCGGTTAAAACGCTTTGCCTAATCTGGCACCAAACCATTTCAGGACTTTTGAACTCTACGGAGAGTTCACATCAACGCAATTGGCGGGGGAGCACTAAACTGTTCGGACGCCCAACCGTTGCGAAACTTTTGCTCTTGCAGCCTCAGGTTTAATTGAGTCTTGATAGAGACAAACCCTTTGTAGGGGTCCGACACCGATATTGCAAGCGAGACCCTGAATTTTGATTGCAACGTAGAAATATTGCGTCTTCAGGTTGAGCTGAAACGTCTGATTAACCAAGCGGCCCTAGTTTCCACTTTATGAGTGCAGGGAAGTTCAGCGTGTTTGTAAAAAACAGTGTAAAATCAAGAGTTAAGTCGAGGGCTCTGATCTTGGCTATGGCCGCACTGTGGACTTTCCCAAATTCCGCCATTGCCAAAGACGCCATTGCAACGGCCACACGGGTCACTGGCGATGCGCATCATGCGCGCTTTGAAGCCGATTTATCAAAGGCTGTTGGTTTCAATGTCTATGTTCTCAACCAGCCCAACCGCGTCATGATTGATATGAGCGGCGTGAGTTTTGATCTGGCCCCAGGCCTTGGCCATGAAACTTCGGGCCTCGTCAATTCCTATCGATACGGCGTTGTGGATGAAGGCAAGTCTCGCATTGTTATCGATACGGCTAGCCCCGTGCTCATTTCAAAATCATATGTCGTGCCAGCCAAGGGCAAGAAGCCCGCGCATATTGTGGTGGACCTTTTAGAAACCTCACAAGATGCCTTTGATGCGGCTTACGCCAAAGATCACCCCGAAATTCAAACAGCCACCATAACACCAGCCGCTGCTGCGCCTGCGCCGATAGCAAATATAAAAAAGACCATTGTCATTGACCCCGGTCACGGCGGCATTGATTCTGGCGCTTCAAGCCCAACAAAGACACGTGAAAAAGACGTTGTCCTCGCCTATGGATTGGCGCTGCGTGACACGCTTGAGAAAACTGCAAATTACAATGTTGTGATGACGCGTAACGACGATACCTTCGTTCCATTGGAAGGGCGCGTCAAAATTGCGCGAGACAATAAAGCCGATCTTTTCATTGCGATCCATGCTGATACAGTCGGTGGGCCGCTGCTGCGAAACACCAGTGTACGCGGAGCAACGGTTTATACAGTGTCTGACAAAGCCACCGACGCTGAGGCCGAAGCCTTGGCGCAGAAAGAAAATCGCGCAGACATTATTGCGGGCATAGATTTGGGCACCGCTAATAAGCAAGTGGCCGATATTCTCATCAATTTGGCCCAGCGCGAATCCAAAAATCAGGCGATGTTTTTTGCTAAAAAGTCCGTCACAGAATTAAAACAAGTGACCGAAATGACCGGAAAGCCCATTCGCTCCGCCGCTTTTGTGGTTCTCAAGGCGCCGGATGTTCCATCGGTTTTGATTGAACTTGGCTACTTATCCAGCCAACAAGATGAAAAGTTGCTCCTGTCAACCGAATGGCGCGCCCGCATGGCACAAGCAATGACCAATGCCATCGATGCTTATTTCAAGCCAGCGCAAGCTATCAGCCAAAACTAGCGCCCAGCCTTCGCCATATTTGCAGCCTACCCACCGCTACTCTATTCAGAGTATGGCGCCATAGTTATTTATGCTATCGCCTGCCTAGAAGTGAATCACTAAACTAAGATACAGGGTGGCATGTTACGGTTTTTTGGATGGTTGTTTGGGTTTTTGTTCATGGTCTTTGTGGGCCTGGCTGCGGTATCGGCCTATGTGATTTACGACGTTTCCAAAGATCTGCCCGATTATAAACAACTGGCCTCTTGGGAACCACCCGTGATGACCCGCATGCACGCCGCTGATGGTTCGCTTCTTGCTGAATTTGCTGAAGAGCGCCGCCTGTTCGTGCCCATCAATTCGGTGCCCAAGCGACTCATTCAAGCTTATATCTCTGCTGAAGATAAAACTTTCTACACCCATGGCGGCTTGGATTGGCGCGGCATTGGTGCGGCCATGATCCGCTATGTGCAAGTGAAAATCACCCATCACGGCCAAATTGTTGGCGCTTCCACCATCACGCAGCAGGTGGCAAAAAACTTCCTTCTCACCAAAGAGCAAACCCTTACGCGCAAACTGAAAGAAGCGTTGATTGTTCAACGCATTGAAGCGACGTTTTCTAAAGACAAAATTCTAGAACTCTATCTGAATGATATTTTTCTTGGCCTCAATTCTTATGGCATCGCCGCAGCTTCACTCAATTACTTCGGCAAATCATTGGATGAGTTGAGCCTTGAAGAAATGGCCTATCTTGCAGCACTTCCAAAAGGCCCCAACAATTATAACCCCTATAAATTTCCTGAGCGCGCGCTGGAACGGCGCAACTGGGTTTTAACCCAGATGTTCGACAATCAATACATCACCGAAGCAGAGCTCAAAGAAGCGCAAGCCAAGCCCTTCAAAATTAATCCTCGGCCGTTTGGCGCTCAATTGTTTGCCGCTGAATCTTTTGCAGAAGAAGTGCGCCGCGATTTGGTGACCATGTATGGCAAAGAAGCTTTGGATAAGGGTGGTTATTCCGTTCGCACCACTCTTGATCCCAAATTGCAAATCTTCGCCCGCCAAGCGGTGGCCCGTGGCCTCATTGGCTTTGACCGCAAGCGCGGCTATCGCGGCCCAGTGCAGCATGTTGATTTGCAGGGTGGTGATTGGTCTAAATTTCTGGCGGGCATCCATGTGCCGCCCGATGAATCTCCGTGGCGCATTGCCATTGTGACGGAGGTGACTGATGAAGCCGCAACCGTTGGTTTGCAACCCGCATTTTTGGCCAATGGTGAATTTGCGCCGGATCGTGAAACAGGCACAATTCCGTTGCAGCTCACCCAATGGGCTAAAAAATATATTGATGGTCTGAAACTCGGTCCTGCGATCAAAAAAGTGGGCGATGTGTTGCAGGTGGGCGACATCGTTTATGTCGCTCCATCTGGCCAACCTATGCAATTTCACCTTGTACAAATTCCCGATGTGGAAGGCGCATTGGTGGCCATGGACCCGCACACAGGCCGCGTGCTGGCCATGGTGGGCGGCTTTTCTTATGGCAGCAGCCAGTTTAATCGCGCTGTGCAAGCCCTTCGTCAGCCCGGTTCATCATTCAAGCCGATTGTCTATGCCGCAGCACTGGACAACGGTTATTCCCCAGCATCAGTTTTGCTCGATGCGCCCGTCGAATATAAATTACAAAATGGCGATATTTGGAAACCGAAGAACTATGAAAAGAATTTCTTTGGTCCTTCCACGTTGCGCCGTGGCATTGAGCAATCTCGCAACACCATGACCGTGCGCTTAGCAGATGATCTCGGTATGACCAAGATTGCCGATTTGGCCCAGCGCCTTGGCATTTATGATAAAATGCCGTTGCAGCTTTCTATGGCCTTGGGGGCAGGGGAAACCACGCTTCTCAAAATGACAACGGCCTATAGCATGATCGCCAATGGCGGAAAAAAAGTGGAAGCCACTGTTATCGACCGCATTCAAGATCGTTATGGCAAAACTATTTTCCGCCACGACCAACGTGATTGCGCCGCTTGCCAACAAACAACTTATGATCCCAACGCTCCTGAACCTGATTTCATCGACACGAGAGAGCAGGTGATGAACCCCTATACCGCCTATCAAATTACATCGATGATGGAAGGTGTTGTTGAACGCGGCACGGGACGTCGCGTGCAAATCGTTGGCAAGCCTGTTGCAGGAAAGACCGGCACTTCAAATGATGAGCGCGATGCCTGGTTTGTGGGCTTCACGCCAGACCTTACTGTGGGTGTTTATTTTGGTTACGACAATCCAAAACCCATGGGCAAAGGCCGCACTGGCGGTGAAGTGGCGGCCCCTGTTGTGGCTGATTTCATGCGCCTTGCATTGCGTGATAAGGCTGCCGTTCCATTCCGCGTGCCCCGCGCTATTGAGCTCATCCCCATTCATGTCAACACCGGAAAGCGCGGCATCTATGGTGAAGATGGTGTAATTCTAGAGGCCTTCAAACCGGGTGATGAGCCCCCGACCAACACCGCATTTGTTGGCAGCGACAAGAAACCGGCCGAACCCGCAGCAGCAGGTGGTGGGGTGGTTCTCGTTGCGCCAGATCAACCAGCCACCGTGGCACCTCCCGCCGATGGTGGGTTGACGCAACAGGGCAACGGCCTCTATTGAGCGCCAACACTTATTTGAAAGCAAGATTATGCGCGCAGAAATTATAAAACTCGTAGACGAGATCGAGCAGTCCGTGGGCCTGCTCAGGAGGCATCTTTGACTGGGATAATTCCGTTCGAGAATTAGCCGAGTTGAATGCCAAAGCTGAAGACTCCAGCATTTGGAATGACGCGCAAAAAGCCCAAGAACTCATGCGCCGCAGACAAGAGCTGGATGGCCGCATCAACGGCATTTTGCGCATTCAATCCACCATCGCTGACAGTGTTGAATTGATTGGAATGGGTGAAGCCGAAGGCGATCAATCGATCATCACCGATGCAGAAAAAGCTTTGTTCGCTTTGAAGACAGATGTTTCTGCTATTGAGCTTGAAGCACTGCTTTCAGGCGAAGCTGATGGCAATGATAGCTACTTGCAAATTAACGCGGGCGCTGGCGGCACCGAAAGCCAAGACTGGGCTTCAATGCTTATGCGCATGTATGTGCGTTGGGCAAACTTGAATAAGTATAAAGTTGAAGTGCTGGATAATCATGATGGCGAAGAAGCAGGCATTAAATCCTGCACATTGCTGATCAAGGGCAAAAACGCTTATGGCAAATTGAAAACCGAAAGTGGTGTGCACCGCCTCGTGCGCATTTCGCCCTATGATTCAAATGCCCGCCGCCACACATCATTCTCGTCCGCATGGGCCTATCCGGTGATTGACGATAATATCAATATCGAAATTCTAGATAGTGATTTGAAAGTTGATACCTACCGCGCCTCAGGCGCAGGCGGCCAGCACATTAACACCACTGATTCTGCTGTGCGCCTCACCCATATGCCCACTGGCATTATTGTGGCTTGCCAAGCGGAGCGTTCGCAACACAAAAACCGCGCCACGGCGATGAAGATGTTGAAATCCCGCCTTTATGAGCGCGAAGTGCAATTGAAGCAGGATAAAGTAGACGCCGCGAATGCGAAGAAAACAGATATTGGTTGGGGCCATCAAATTCGCTCTTATGTTTTGCAGCCTTATCAACTGGTCAAAGATTTGCGCACAGGTTTTACCAGCACGAACCCTGCTGCAGTGATGAATGGCGAAATAGATGATTTCATTCAGGCTTCACTGGCCCAGCGCATCCACGGTGGTGGACCAGACGGTGTGGAAGATATCGACTAAGGTTTTTGCTTGGTGGCCTTAAGCGGCCGCACATTGTCCATGGCATCGGAATTCATTGCGCTGTCGCCAGAGGCATGAAGCGAAAGCTGATTTTTAGTCAAACTGACTCCCGATTTGTTTTGCATGCCAGTGTGACGAATTGAGCCATAGAGATAAGCACCATTATCAATCGTCAAAGTCTCGTTCATAACATTGCCTTCGACATGCGCACCCGCAAAAATGTGAACATGCGTGCCATTCACAGGGCCAATCACACGGCCTCTGATAAATATATTTTCTGCCGAAACTTCGCCATGAACTTCGCCATTTTTTTCAATCAAGCAGGTTTGAGCTTTGACCGAGCCTCGAATTGCACCGTCAATGTGAATTTCACTATCGCAAATGAGATTGCCTTCCAGGGTTGTGTCTTGAGAAATATACGACGGTTCAGCGATAACCTGCTGAATTTCGCGAACTTTTTTCTTCTTCCTGAAAAACATAAGAATCTCACTAAAGGCCATCTAAGGTAAATTTGTGTTCAAACGACCATAGATCGAATTCTGACAAAGAGTCAAAACCTTGCCTTGCTTTAGCCAAGCTTTGCTGGCCATTAAGGGTGGTTTGATTTCAAGTTAATGAAAGATTAATTCAAATTTGTTGGTTTGAGTCTGTTCTAGTGTCGCAATGATTTAGGTAGGGACGGTGCGTCTAAACATTCTGAAAATATCGGTGCTTTCAATCCTCTCGGTTTTGGCCGTGTTGATGATTGCAGGCGCAGCTTTTTTCTGGCGGCTGACCAGCGGCCCCGTTTCCATGTCGTTTCTGAATGGCAAAATCGAAACCGCAATCAACAGCCAACTTAATGATATGAGAGTCACGCTGGGCGACGCAGTTTTGGCTCTCGATAAAACAACTTATGTTCCCCATGTGCAATTTCAGAATCTCATATTGCGAGACGCGGAAGGAACTGTTTTGGCCAGTGCACCGCGCGCCGCTGTGACACTTGATAGTGAAGCTTTGCTCTCGGGCAAAATTGTTGCAACGAGTTTGGAATTAATAGGTCCCAAAATTAGTGCCCGTCGAAATTTAGATGGCACCATTGTTTTGGGTGTTGGAGGTCAAGCCGATACTGTCGCAGAACAGGCGACTGGCAAAGGCGACATAACTGCCGATCAGCCCAGCGCGACCACCCAATCTAATGGCGCCAAACTCATCGCTTTGCTGGCCGCCCCCAGCGGAAAGGAAACACTTTCAACTTTGCAGAGCATCCGCATAAGTGAAGCGGCTCTCAACGTTTTTGACGATGCCAACAGTGCCACCTGGAATGCACCGCAGGCTGATCTCACTTTCCAAAAGCTTGCCACGGGTTTCGCTGTGATTGCCAAGGCCGATGTTTCCAGCGCGGGGGCGCCATGGCACGCTGAAATCTCTGCAAATTATGATCGTGACAAACATGTCTTCGACGTGAACACCACCGTCGATAATCTCATCCCAGCTAATGTGGCTGAAAAAATATTTGCACTGTCTCAATTTGCCAAAGTGAAAATTCCGCTGTCTGGCCACATTGAGTTTTCGGTCGGCGACGACGGGCTGGTTCACTCTGGAAATGCGGAATTATTGGCCTCCGCCGGTGAAGTTAACTTACCCGATTATTTAGCCCGTCCTATTGCAGTTGATGAAGGCAATCTGCGTGTTAATTATGACGCGGCAGCAAAGCGTTTCATCATTGATAATTCATCGGTGCGCGTTGGTGGCGAACGTGCTGATGTGACGGGCAGCATTGAACCGGTGCGTGCGGAAGATGGAAAACTCACGGCGCTGAACATTGCTGTGAAAGCCAATAATGTGAACTTGAATTCACAAGACAATTCCAAGTCATCTATCTTGGTTGATCATATCGAGTTTTCGGGCAAGGCCGCAATTGAGCAGGCGCGGTTGGATATTGATGATCTGGTTGTCATGTCCGGCAACTCAGGTGTGCGGCTGCGCGGCATCATCACCGGTGGCGAAAAATCTCCCGGCATCCAGTTGGCGGGCCGCGTGCGTGATCTTTCAGCTGAGATGGTAAAACAGCTATGGCCACCGATCGTTGCTCCCAGATCCCGCAATTGGGTGAACGACCATGTCATTGATGGCCGCGTTTCGGAAGGCACGTTTCAA
>JANYHE010000035.1 GCA_025359215.1 Hyphomicrobiales bacterium | reverse complement strand
CAAATCCAAGGCTAATGCTGTTTGCGCTCTAAGAAGGATTCATAAAGCAACAGGCCAACGCCCGCAACAATCGCCATATCGGCAGGATTAAACACATACCAGTTAATTTCGCCCCAATGCAGCAGGAAAAAATCAGCCACCGCGCCATGCACCAACCTGTCGAGCGCATTGGCCAAAGCGCCCCCAATCACCAAGCCTAAAGCTGCAACCGTCAGCGGGCGGGTGGAGCGACACAGCCAAATCCATAAAACGATGGAAATCAACACGCTTAAGATGACGAGAAGCGCCTGAGTGTGGGTTTCAAGTAGGCCATAAGAAACCCCGTGATTCCACGCCATCACAAGATCAAAAAACGGCGTGATGGTAATCTGCTGGCGCGCATCCATATAGACCACGTTGAGGAGATACCATTTGATCGTCTGGTCCAACCCAAAACTGAGTGCGGCAAATGCAAGGCCTAATGGTGCGAGCCGACTCCAGAAACCGAGGCCTTTCATAATGGACAACACCTTGCCTTCTCCCCTTGTGGGAGAAGGTGGATCGCGCATTCCTTATGCGCGAGACGGATGAGGGGTATGGTGGATACGAGTCTCGTTGCCACCAACCCCTCATCCGCCCTGCGGGCACCTTCTCCCGCAGGGGGAGAAGGGTGTGCTATGATTGTCTTCATATAGTCTTCCCAAAGCGGTGCATCCATTCCCGAACTGCTGCCGCATCACGCGGCGTGATATCGGGGAAGTCTGCGTCTTGGCCAATGTCTTTGGAAATCTTCCAAGAGCGGGCACATTTTAAGCCTTCGGCTTTGTGAAAAACAACGGTATCTTTGCCATGCTTTAAGGTGATGGCAGAAGTAATGCAGACTTCGGCAAAATCGACTGATTGAACCGCCGCAAGGTCTTCCGCATGTTCAATCACCACTTCAGGAGCAGCCTCAAGCGAAGAGCCGATGACTTTATTGGCGCGCTCAATTTCGAGAGCGGCTGTAACGGTCCCGCGGACTTTGCGAATTGTACTCCACTTCTGCGCCAACTCATCATTTTTCCACTCGGCCAAAGGTTTGGCAAACGGCA
This sequence comes from Hyphomicrobiales bacterium, assembly GCA_025359215.1. Taxonomy (GTDB): domain Bacteria; phylum Pseudomonadota; class Alphaproteobacteria; order Rhizobiales; family Aestuariivirgaceae; genus Aestuariivirga. The sequence goes on along the minus strand of JANYHE010000035.1, from coordinate 5,854 downwards.
TGACGTGGACGGAAGACTCTGGGTGATCAAACCGGCTGATCCACACTTCTTCCGCTGTGAACACCATGATCGGCGCCCACCATGTGACAAGGCAATGGAACAGTTGATCAATCACCGAACGGCAAGACTTGCGCTTATTGGAAGACCATGGATCGCAATACAAAGCATCTTTGCGAATGTCGAAATAAAATGCCGATAGTTCCACATTCATAAAATTAGTAAGAGCAGCGGCGGCTTTTTTATAATCATAAACGTCATAAGCGGCCTGCACCGTTTCACCCAGCTCATGCAGCAGATGCAGAACATAGCGTTCGAGCTCTGGCATGTCTTTGGCGTAAGTGGTTTCCCAATCTTTCAAGCCTTCGAGTGCGCCCAACATATAGCGGAAGGTGTTGCGCAGCTTGCGATAATTCTCAACGGCAGATTTGAGAATTTCAGGTCCAATGCGCATGTCATCGGCATAATCACAGGTGGCCACCCACAGGCGCAAAATATCAGCGCCGGAGTTTTTGATCACCTCTTGCGGCACCGTGGTGTTGCCGAGAGACTTTGACATTTTGCGGCCATCTTCAGCCAGCGTGAAGCCGTGGGTGATCACTTGATCATAGGGTGCCCGCCCACGTGTGCCGCAGGATTCCAGCAATGATGAATGGAACCAGCCACGATGCTGGTCTGAGCCTTCAAGATAAACATCGGCTGGCCATTTCAAATCAGGGCGTTCCTCCAGCACGAATGCGTGGGTGCAGCCAGAGTCAAACCACACATCGAGAATATCTTGCACTTGCTCATAATCGTCGGGGTTATAGGTGGGTGCCAGATAGCGCGCCGCAGCCCCCTCAGCATACCAAGCATCAGCACCATCAGCCACGAATGAATCATAGACGCGAGAGTTCACTGCAGCATCCTGCAAAATTTCACCTGAGGCCTTGTTCACAAACACAGCGATGGGCACACCCCATGCGCGCTGGCGAGAGATCACCCAATCTGGCCGCTGCTCTATCATGCCACGCAAACGGTTCTGGCCAGTTGGCGGGAAGAACTTAGTTTGCTCGATTGCGGCCAGTGCGCGATGACGCAAAGTGTCGGTCTTTTCTTGCATGTGGCCATCGCCCACAACTATCTCATCAGGGAAAAGAAGTTCGATGCCTTCATTGCTGATTTTGTAGTCCATTGAGATGAACCACTGCGACGTGTTGCGGAAGATGATGGGCTTCTTGGAGCGCCAAGAATGCGGATAAGAAATCATTTTTCGATTTTGGGCAAGCAACATACCAGCATTTTTTAACGCATCGATTACGCGCTTATTTGCATCGCCCCAACGGCCGTGATGATCTATTACGCGGCCGCCCTCAAAGCCGAGGGCTTCGGCAGTGTAGAAACCATCGGGACCAACTGGAGTTGGCACATCGGTAGGAATGTTGCGCTCGCGCAAATCCTTCTGATTAGCTATCCAAACATTGTAGTCATCAGCGCCGTGGGAAGGTGCTGTATGAACAAAGCCTGTGCCAGTTTCGTCGGTGACGTGATCGCCATCCAACATGGGAACCAGAAAATCGTAACCCATCGAATTCAATGGATGTTCGCAAACTAGTAAGTCCTCGGGCGCAAAATCACTAACCTTTTCATACTTCTCAACGTTCGCGGTCTTGAAAACCTGTTCGGCCAGTCTTTCGGCCAAAATATATGTCTCTCCAGTTTTTGCCCAATTTCCTTCCGGAGCAGACACTACCTTGAACATCGCGTATTTGAGTTTTGACGAATAACTGATTGCTCTGTTGCCGGGGATTGTCCAAGGAGTTGTTGTCCAAATGAGGACGTAGCTATTGATGATCAACTCAAGATGTTGTTTTGCTTTTGCTGGCATCCCATTTAATTCAGATATGCTCCCTGCGAATTTCACAGGAAACTTCACAAAAATCGTATCAACCGAAATGTCTTCATATTCAATTTCAGCCTCAGCCAGCGAAGTGCCTTCCACCACGCTCCACATTACGGGCTTGGAGCCGCGATACAATTGTCCATCGCCCGCAAACTTCAAAAGCTCGCGCGCGATGATGGCTTCGGCTTTGTAGTTCATGGTGAGGTAGGGATTATCCCAATCCCCTTCCACGCCCAATCGCTTGAATTCTTCGCGTTGAATGTCCACCCAGCTTTGCGCAAATTCGCGGCATTCCTTGCGGAATTCATTTTTCGGAATATCGTCTTTATTCTTGCCAGCGGCGCGATATTTTTCTTCAATCTTCCACTCGATAGGCAGGCCGTGGCAATCCCAGCCCGGCACATAATTGGCATCAAACCCCGCCATCTGCTTGGTGCGCACCACCAAGTCTTTCAGAATTTTATTAAGCGCATGGCCAATGTGAATGTTGCCATTGGCATAGGGCGGGCCATCATGCAGAACGAACTGCTTCTTGCCCTTGCTCTCGGCCCGCAGGCGATCAAACAATTTATTATCCGCCCAGCGCTTCAAAAGCTCCGGCTCCTTTTGCGGCAATCCAGCTTTCATTGGAAAGTCGGTTTTGGGCAAAAACACAGTGTCGCGGTAACGGTCGTTCTTTTTCGGCTGGTCAGTCATGTTCGCTTCTTTAAAATTCTGTGGCGCTTCTATCAGGTGAGCGTCACAGAATAAAGCGTTATGGATTAAGTTGCCTTAGACTGCATTGCATCCAGTAAGCTTGGCGTCACTTGGCCTGTCACCTTCAAGCCTTCTTGCAGCTGAAACAGGCGAATGGCATTGGCCGTGCGGCCACCCATTTTGCCATCGGCAACACCGATATTAAAGCCAAGCTTGCCCAGCAAATCCTGTGCTTTGGCCACAGGATCTTGTGGTATGAGCGAGCTCTGCTGTAGCTTCTGCTCGCCACCCTTCCAAGCATCGTCGGCAATGGCCACCACGTTGGCAATATCGGGGGCCTTTTCTGGGGTCCAATTTTGCAGACGGGTTTTAATGGCTTCGAGTGTTGCTGGCGAAAGAGTTTTGGTCAACGTGTCCACATGCGCTTGGGCATCAGGATCCTGTTGCGCCGCAGCAGCAGAATACCAGAACATGGCTTCAACAGGGTCTGATTTGGTGCCAAGGCCGCGCTCAATCAGAACTGCCAAGTTAAATTCACTATCTTTTAAACCATGTGCAGCAGCGAGTGAAAACCATTTATAAGCACGTGCGTAATCTGGGCCGCCTGCTTCGTTGCCAGCGGAAATAACAGCAGCATTGTGCATAGCCTTAACGTTACCTAATGCTCCAGCGCGCTCATACCAGCTGAGTGCGGCTTTTAAATCCTTGTCCACACCTTTGCCGCGCTCATAGAGTGTAGCGACACGATATTGTGCAGGAGCAAGACCAGAGGCGGCCGCTTTGCCATACCAATAGGCCGCTTTGGCAAAATCAACCGAAACATTTTCACCATTCAAATAGCGGGTAGCGACTACAAACTGGGCATTAGGATCGCCAGCAGCAGCCGATTCACGCAATTTCGCAGTGCCAATGGCGGCTTCCAGAGTGATGTTTCCGGGTGCCATTGGCGGCGGGGCCATGGCCGCTGGCAATGATCCTGTCAGAATGTCATCGGCGCCAAAGCCAGTGCCAGCATCGCTACGTTGGTCGGCAGGTGCTGGCACCGCAGCAGGCTCTAATGGCGCAGCTTGCGGCGCAACGGGTGCGGGCTGAACGGCAGGGGGCTGAACAGCAGCTGGTGCGGCTGGTGCCATGGGTTGTTCGATTGCCACGGGCTCAAGCGCATTTGGTGCTGAACCGGCAAAGAAATTCTTCGCCATTATGCTGGAAACCAGGCCCAGCACCACAAGGCCCATTAAAATAAGGTTCTTGCGGGTGTGGCTGGTGTTGTTGTTGGCGGGTTTAATATCTGGCGAAACATTTAAATCGCCCGGCAGTTTTATCGTCGGTTCGGCCTTGCCGCCGCGCATAAAGGGCAGTTTGAAGCTTTTCAGCTTCTTCGATTGGGCATCGCCCACCTTGCCAGCGCCGGGGGCAAGCCCACTCAGGATGCCGCCTTTCGATGCCTGCTGCGAAGCCTGATGCATGCGCCGCGCTGCAGCAATGTAATCTTCAGTCGGGTTGCTGGAAACAGCGGCCTGAGAAGCTTCAACAACCGGCTCAAACGGATTTTGCGCAGCAGGTTCCTCAAAAACATGCACAGGTTCCGGGGTGGGCTCTGGGGATGCAAAAGCAAAAGGCTCAGGAGCCGGAGCAGGCGCATCAACCGCCGTATCGTGAACGGCTTGATAAACCGCAGCCGCAGGTGCCGCAGCATAAGCCACGCGTTGGCCAATGGCTGCTGTTTCAAGTTCAGAAAGTTTTGCAACAATCTGCTCAAGTGTTTCGTGAACCGCTTCAAGTGTTTCCTGATTGCGTGAATCTGAAGCTTGCGATGCTTCCCGCACTGCTTGAAGGCCTTGCTCCAAAGCTTGAATATCAGCAGATCCGCCCATAGAAACAGCAGCTTGCGGCTGGCTCATAATGTGTTGGCCCATGCGGTTTGCAGCATCTTCTGCAATCTCGCGGGCATGGGCGCGGCTCTGCTCCATCGAGTCGTAAAGCTGAGCAATTGCCTTTTCGATCGTTTCAAGATGGGAAAGCTGGTGTTCAGTGCGGCCTAAACGATCATGCACTTCAGCCAATTTGTTTTCGAGTTGGATCCGCGCCGTGCCATCGCCTTGCAAGCGAATAGCATCGTTCAAGCGGTGATCAAGCTCGGCCATGCGGCGCTCAAGTTCGTTGATTTGAGGGCTGTCGCGACCTACCGATTGGGATTGTTCCAAGCGCTTGCTGATATCGATAATGCGCCGGTCCATGTCAGCCAAAGGCCGTGTATCAGGCCCTTGAGCAACACGCGTTGAAAGTTGTTCAACCGCCACCCGCAAAGCCGAAACATCGCGGTTAGAAGCTGCACCCTGCGCGGCTTCATCAATGCGGGCGTTCAAACGTTCAATTTCAGAGCGGAATTTTTGAATTTCGGCGGGGCTGCCAGAGCTTGCCACAAATGAGGATTGAGCCTCGCGCAGCAATCCTAAAATGCGTTGCTCAATGGTGCGCAGTTCCGCTTGGCTGGCTTGCACGGCCTGGGTTTGGGCCTTGCTGGCTAAAACTTCGGCGGTGTCGCGCACAGTTTCAATGCGGCCTGCCAGATCATCAAGCTCATTTCGGAGCAGATCTGGCAGACCTTGCGCGTGCTGGCCTTGGCTTTGATCTACGCGGCGTGCCAGCTCGCTTAAACGGTTTTCAAGTTGAGAGAATGCAGGCGCATTGGGAACTGCACCCGTGGCTTTGGTGGCCATATCGCCCATGCGGTCTTGAAGTGATTTCAAATTATCGCGCGCGCGCTTTTCGCTCACTTCAAGATGTTCGACAATATTGCGAACGGCCTTTTCCAGCGCTTGGAAACCGGGTGTTTCTTCGGGCTTGGGTTGGGCGCGCACTGATTGCGTCATCTGCCGGCTCATGGTGGCCAAACGTTCGTTGATGGCTGTGAAAGCCTCAACAGTCTGGCGTTCATTGCTGTCAACGCGGTTTAAAATTTTGGAAAGGGCTTCCGCTTCTTGGGCTGGCGGCAGTGCATAATGCTGGGTGGTGCCACTTTCACGCAAAGCGAGCCGTGAAAGCTGCTCAGCAATGTCTTCAAGCCGTGTAGCGGCCCGGTCAATCGGGTGGGTGGAAATGCGGCTGCGGGTGATGGGGCGGGTTGCTACGGGCTCTTCAACAGCAGGTCCATCAGCTTGTTCATTGATTGCAGAGTTGAGCCATTCACCCAAAGTCATGCCCGAACGCTTGGCAGCGGTCTTGGCAATCTCGCGCAATTCAGGTTCAACACCTTTCACGCTCCATGGAATTCCTGGC
>JANYHE010000034.1 GCA_025359215.1 Hyphomicrobiales bacterium | reverse complement strand
ATGACTGCAGCCAAAGTCAACCTTTCTTGCGTCAGCCTTTTTTCGAAAGAGGATGAAACTTTTCCACTACCTCTTTCAAACGTTCAGCCTGCACATGCGTGTAAATTTGCGTGGTCGAAATATCAGCATGGCCCAACATTTGCTGCACCGCGCGCAGATCTGCTCCGTGCGCCAGAAGATCGCTCGCAAACACGTGCCGCAGCACATGGGGAGAAACTGTGGCGGCATCAAGCCCTGCATCTCTGGCCAATGATTTCAATTCGAGGCCGAAATGTTGCCGCGTCAGCATTCCGCCGGCCCCATGCGAGGGAAATAACCATTTCGGTTCCGATTCAGTTTCCACCTTAAGGGCTTTCACATAGGTTCTCAGATACCCGCGCGCTCGGTCGGAAAATGGCACAATGCGCTCACGCCCACCTTTGCCTTTGATCGTGAGAAATGCGTCATCGGTTTGCGCAGCCCGATAGGAAAGGCCCACCAACTCAGAAACACGAAGGCCCGTAGCGGCCAGAAGTTCAAGTAAACATTGCAGGCGCAACGCCTTAAACAGGGCTTTCTTTTCAGATCTTTGCACTCTTTCGTCTGCTGCAGCGAGCAAAGCGATCATTTCGGCATCAGACAGCATTTTTGGCAGAGGTTTAGCGGCCCGCGGCCCTTCCACAATGGCAGCCGGATTTTCACTAGCCAAGCCTTCCGATTGCAAGAACAAATGAAATTGTTTCACTGCCGAAAGCCTGCGCGCTGCCGTGGTGCGCGCTAAGCCTAAATATTCTGCATCGGCAAGAAAACCCCGCACATCATCGGTTCCCACGGCCTTCAAGGTGACACCCTGAGCAGTCAAAAACTCCAAATAGCTGCGAAGATCGCGGGCATAAGCCGCCAATGAGTTGGCTGCAGCTCCTCGTTCAGCACTCATCATTTCCAGAAAACGGCCAATCAGCCGAGAATCCAAATTATTATTGGGTGCGGAGCTTGTCATGCGGCAACGGCTTTATAATTTCAGTCTGTTCAGGCGGAAAGCTGGCCAAGGCAAGCGCCCCGCCATAAATAATGCCGCCCAGAATTCCAATCACAATGAGAAAACGCAAAGTATCTGGCACAGCCCTAATTTTCTCCAAAAACAAATAAACACAGCAAGCTTTGCGCTTAGCACAAGCTTGGGTTAAAAGCACCGCCGGAAATGGACAATGGCCAGAAGATCAATCGCTAAAGACGCAGAACTCGCCAAGCAGCTGCTGGGCAATCACGCCATCGTGCTCGTTGGCCTTATGGGCGCTGGAAAAACCAGCGTGGGCCGACGTTTGGCCGAAAAACTAGATGTACCTTTTGTCGATGCCGACCATGAAATTGAATTGGCTGCTGGAAAATCCATCCCCGATATTTTTGCCGAGCATGGTGAAGATTATTTCCGCGAGGGTGAACGCCGCGTGATCACAAGATTGCTCGAAAATGGCCAACAGGTTTTGGCCACAGGCGGCGGCGCCTTTATGAATGATGAAACCCGCGCCCGCATAAAAGAGCTTGGTGTTTCCCTTTGGCTAAAGGCTGATTTAGACGTGTTGTTAAAACGCGTTGCCAAACGCAATGATCGCCCACTGCTCAAAGAAAACCCTGCCGCTGTGATGAAAAACCTGATGGAAAAACGCTATCCCGTTTATGCGGAAGCCAATATCACCGTGGAAAGCCGCGATGTGCAGCACGGGCAAATGGTCAATGACGTTATTAAAGCCATTGTCGATTGGGATGGCTGGGAAAATTCTACGCATGAATAATATAATCGTTCCAGTCAGTCTTGCGGATCGTTCATATGCGATTCACATCGGCCAAAACCTGATCGCCGATGCAGCAGAGCACATTGCACCTCTCCTAAAGCGCCCGTTTGCGGTGATTGTGACCGATGCGAATGTGGCCAAAGCCCATCTCAAAAACCTGGAATCGGCACTTGCCGCAAAGAACATTGCATCAAAAGCCATCATATTGCCCGCAGGCGAAGCTACCAAAAGCTATAAATACCTTGCCGAACTCTGTGACGGCCTATTGGCGGCAGGGGTCGAGCGCCGCGATGTAGTCATAGCTTTAGGTGGCGGCGTCATTGGCGATCTCACCGGCTTTGCCGCCAGCATTTTGCGGCGCGGTGTAAATTTCATCCAGATCCCCACGTCACTCTTGGCACAAGTCGATAGTTCAGTGGGCGGCAAGACTGGCATTAACTCTCCCTTGGGAAAAAATCTCATCGGCGCATTTCATCAGCCAGTTCTGGTTTTGGCTGATCTTGATGTTTTGAATACATTGCCAGCACGCCAGCGCGCAGCCGGTTATGCTGAGATTGCCAAATATGGCTTGCTGGGGGACGCAAGTTTTTTTGAATGGCTCGATAAAAATGTCGAAACAATTGTTCAAGGTGGTAACGACATTTCCGCCACCGCCCATGCTGTCAAAACCAGTTGCGAAATGAAGGCCCGCATTGTGGCAGAGGATGAGACTGAAACGGGGGTTCGCGCCCTCCTCAATTTGGGTCACACATTCGGTCACGCGCTAGAAGCAGCCTGTGGCTATTCAGATCGTTTGCTGCATGGTGAAGGTGTAAGCATCGGCATGGTGCAAGCGTTCAGGTTTTCAGAACAGCTCGGTCATTGCGCCAAAGGCACGGCTGATAGAGTGGTGTCGCATTTAAAACGGGCCAATCTACCAACGCACAGCTCAGATATATCAGGCACCCTGCCCCCACCCGAGGACCTTTTGAACCTCATGCGTCAAGATAAAAAAGCCGTGGGCGGAAAGCTCACATTTATCCTGGCCCGCTCAATCGGCGATGCCTTTATTGCAAAAGATGTCGAAGATGCAAAAGTGCTGGCCTTTCTCAAAGCAGATATAAAATCATGATCACCTATGACATGGCCGTGGCCATCGCTTCAATTTTCTTTTTGATTATATTGTCGGCGTTTTTCTCCGGCTCTGAAACGGGGCTCACCACAGCATCGCGGGCGCGCCTGACGGAAATGGAACGACGCGGAAGCAAGCGCGCGGCCATTGTGCTCAAACTCACAAACATGCCCGAGCGCTTGATCGGTGCCTTGCTGTTGGGCAACACACTGGCAAACATCACGGCGTCTGCTGTTGCAACAGCAGCCTTGGTCAAAGCCTTTGGTGATAGTGGTGCGGTGATTGCATCCGTGTTTCTCACCGTGATCATTCTGATTTTTGCTGAAGTAATGCCTAAAACTTATGCCATTGCCTACCCTGATAGAGTGGCCACAGCCGTGGCCCCCATCATGCGATTGATCGTCGCCGTGTTGGGGCCCATCGTGATGACAGTTGAATATATCGTCAAAAAAACACTCATGATCTTTGGCGTTGATACCAGCAACGTCGACAGCATTCTCTCAGCCCATGATGAAATTCGAGGTGCCATTGACCTTCACCAAAAGGAGGGCACGATTGTTAAAAAAGACCGCGATATGCTGGGCGGCATTCTCGATTTGAAAGATCTTGAAGTGGCCGACATTATGGTTCACCGCACCAAGATGACCATGCTGGATGTGTCAGACTCCATGCCGGATATTATCAAGCAAGTTTTGAAAAGTGGCAGCACACGCCTGCCCGTGTGGAAAGATAATCCAGATAATATTATTGGCATTCTCCATGCCAAAAATCTTTTTGCGGCAGCACAAGAAAACAATGGTGATACATCTAAGCTTAAACTCGAAGATATTTTAACACCCGCCTGGTTTGTGCCCGACACGCGCCCCCTCAATGAACAACTCACCGCCTTCTTGCGCCGCAAAACCCACTTTGCGATTGTTGTCGATGAGTATGGTGAAGTGCAGGGTCTCATTACGCTGGAAGATATCATCGAAGAAATTGTGGGCGACATTAAGGATGAGTTTGATGCCGTGGCCACCGGTGTTCGCAAGCAAGCAGATGGGTCCTACAATATTGAGGGCGCGGTGCCATTGCGAGATTTAAATAGATCCTTTGACTGGCAATTGCCCGATGAGGAAGCCACCACAGTGGCAGGCCTTGTTATTCACGAAGCTCGTATGATTCCAGATGCTGGCCAAGTGTTCACATTTCACGGCTTCAGGTTTGAAGTGCTAAAAAAGCGCAAGCAGCAATTGTCATTGCTCAAGGTGAGCAAGATTGAGCCCGTAAAATCCGAAGTTGAAACCGGTTAGACTACTTCAATCGCCAGCGCGTGAACGCGGTTCTTTAATTCCTCTGCCAGTGCAGCATTTACCATGCGATGTTGTGCCACGCGTGATTGTCCAGCGAATACACCAGATGAGATCCGTACTCTAAAATGGCTCTCACCGCTGGGATGAGCGCCCGCATGGCCGTGATGCTGGTTGGATTCATCAATCAGCGTCAAAAAGCTGGGCGAAAATGTCGCACGCAACTTGGACTCCATGATTTTTCCAATTGGACCCAATTCGTCTTGCATTTTATTGTCGTTCCCGGTTGCGAAATTCTGTCCCAACCATCATAATCAAACCCCTCATGAAACTCGATTCAAAAATTTTCGATAAAATCCGCATCAAATCTGCCGCGAGCATCAAACGCGAGGCTGATGCCTCTGTGCTGATGTGTGAATGGATTGGTTGCGATCAGCCCGCAAAACACAAAGCCCCAAAGGGCCGTGGCTTTGAAGGGCAGTTCCACAATTATTGCACCGCCCATGTGCAGCAATATAACAAAACCTATAATTATTTTGATGGCATGAAAGATGAAGACCAAGCCGCTTTTCGCAAAGAAGCGCAAACCGGTCATCGTCCCACGTGGAAGCGTGGCCAAGGGGCAGCCCCCAATGTGGGCGGGACACGCCGCACGGCGAAGGATATCGATGATCCTTTGAACATGTTGCTCAAAGAAAAAATCACATCCAATGCCAAGCACGGCCGCAATTTGCGTCGCAACGAAATTGAGGCGTTAAACGCCTTAAGCTTGCCTGAAGATGCAACACCCGCCGAAGTGAAATCGAAGTACAAGTCTTTGGTCAAACGCTTGCACCCTGATGCCAATAATGGCAGCCGCGCCAATGAAGCCGCCCTCAACGCCGTGATCAAAGCCTATGACACACTGCGCGCCACAGGTTTCTGCTAGGCTTGCCCCGCTAAAGTCATTCCGTTAGAAACATCCACCCTTCTTAAAGAGCTCAAGATAAATGCCCGCATCCGCTGAACTTTCTGGCCTGCCCGATAAAAAAGCCTCCGTAAGCCAGCTGTTTGGCTTTGAATCCAACATGCAGGTGATGGCCTTCTCTGAAGCAGCCGAGCATGTGCCTGAATTAGACCCTGATTATCTCTTCAACAAAGAAACCACTCTGGCAATTTTGGCGGGCTTTGCTTTCAATCGCCGTGTTATGATCACGGGTTATCATGGCACGGGTAAATCTACGCATATTGAGCAAGTGGCCGCCCGCCTCAACTGGCCCTGCATCCGCATCAATTTAGATAGCCACATCAGCCGCATTGATTTGATTGGCAAAGATGCCATCGTTTTAAAAGACGGAAAGCAGATCACTGAATTTAAAGAAGGTATTTTGCCGTGGTCCTATCAACACAACATCGCTTTGGTGTTTGATGAATATGATGCTGGCCGCCCAGATGTGATGTTTGTGATCCAGCGCATTCTGGAAGCTTCCGGCAAGCTCACGCTGCTGGATCAAAGCCGCGTCATTCGTCCTCATGCGGCATTCCGTTTGTTTGCAACAGCCAACACGGTGGGCCTGGGCGACACCACGGGGCTCTATCATGGCACCCAGCAAATCAACCAAGCCCAAATGGATCGCTGGTCAATCGTGTCAGCGCTGAACTACTTGCCTCATGCACAAGAAGTGGGCGTGGTTTTGTCGAAAAACAAATCCTATGATAGTGAAAAAGGTCGCAAAGTCATCGCCAACATGGTGCGCGTGGCCGATCTCACCCGTAATGCATTCATGCAAGGCGATCTTTCCACCGTCATGAGCCCTCGCACGGTGATCACTTGGGCCCAGAACGCCGATATCTTCAGCGATGTAGGCTTCGCCTTCCGCCTCACATTCTTGAACAAATGCGATGAATTGGAACGCGCGATTGTGGCTGAATTCTATCAACGCTGCTTTGGTGAAGATTTGCCAGAATCCGCTTCGCGCATTGCAATAGCCTAATTTGAATGGCGGCCGAAAAACCAGATCGGGCAGAACGCTTTAAGGAAGTGCTCGGCACGGCCATGAAATCGATGGCGCTTGACCCGGAACTCACCGTGAGTTTTGGTAACGAGCAACCGCAATTGGTTGGCCACAAAGCCAAGTTGCCGCAAATCTCAGGTGCTGCCACCGCCAAGGATATTGCAATCACGCGAGGCCTTGCCGATAGTTTTACCTTAAAACTATCGCATCATTCTGAATCTGTGCACGGTAAATATCGCCCCGAAGGCAAAAACGCCCGTGCGGTTTTTGAGGCTGTAGAACAGGCTCGCATTGAAGCCATTGGCTCGAGAGCCATGGCTGGTGTTTCCAATAATCTTTCAGCCATGATGGATGATCGTTACGGCAAAATGGTGGTCAACCGTTCAAGCAATCGCAAAGACACGCCACTTGAGGAAGCGGTCGGGCTAATCGTGCGCGAAAAGCTTACGGGCCTCAAACCGCCTGCCTCAGTTGCGGCCTATGTTGATCTTTGGCGTGAATGGGTGGATGAAAAGGCCAGCGCGAAAATCTCCACGTTGGAAATTGCATTGCATGACCAACAAGCCTTCGCGAGGCTCTCACGAGACTTGATCGCAGCCCTTGATATGGCTGATGAGTTGGGCGAGGACCCCGATCAAAGCGAAGAAAACGAGGAGCAAGAGGCCGAGGAAGACCCTGGCGAGCGCAGCGAAACCCCGCAAGGCGAAGAGCAGGAAAGCGAGCAATCTGCTGCTGAAGAAGTTGAAGGTTCTGAGGGTGAATCTGATACGGCTGAAATGGAAGCCCAACAGATTGACACTGAAGACTCACCCGATGATGCCGATGGTCAAGAACAAGAAGATAGTGAAGAGCCATGGCGGCCTCAATTGCCTTTCTCTTCACTTTCCAATGAAAATTTTTACAAAGTTTATTCCAATCAATTTGATGAAGAAATTAACGCGGAAGATCTCTGCGATGCAGAAGAGCTAACACGGCTGCGCGCCTATCTCGATAAGCAGCTTTCAAACTTGCAAGGTGTGGTCGCAAGGCTTGCCAACCGCTTGCAGCGCCGCCTGATGGCCCAGCAGAACCGCTCATGGGATTTTGATTTGGAAGAAGGCGTGCTCGATGCCGCCCGTCTGACGCGCGTGATCACCGACCCACTTCACGCCCTTTCATTCAAAGTGGAACAAGACACGAAGTTCCGCGACACTGTTGTAACGCTGCTGCTGGATAACTCAGGCTCCATGCGCGGTCGCCCCATAACGGTGGCGGCAACCTGCGCCGATATTCTTGCGCGCACATTGGAGCGCTGCGGAGTGAAGGTTGAAATTTTGGGTTTCACAACCCGGGCCTGGAAAGGTGGCCAATCCCGCGAGAAGTGGCTAGCGGCTGGAAAATCAGTAAACCCCGGTCGTCTCAATGATCTGAGGCACATTATTTACAAAGCGGCCGATGAGCCATGGCGCAGAGCCCGCAAAAATTTAGGCTTGATGATGCGTGAAGGCCTGCTCAAAGAAAACATCGATGGCGAAGCCTTAATCTGGGCTCACAATCGTTTGCTCGGCAGAAGTGAACAGCGCCGCATTCTGATGGTCATTTCTGATGGCGCACCGGTCGATGACTCGACGCTTTCAGTGAACAGCGGCAATTATTTAGAGCGGCATTTGCGCCAAGTGATTGCCGATATTGAAGGTCGTTCACCAGTGGAGCTCATCGCCGTTGGCATTGGCCATGATGTAACGCGTTATTATAAGCGAGCCGTCACTATCATCGATGCTGAAGAGCTTGGCGGTGCCATGACTGAAAAATTGGCAGAATTATTTGAAGAAAACGCAGAGATCAAAAAGCCCAGCAAAAAAAGAGCCCGCGGCTGAGTGAACTCATTTTGAACTCACCACTTTTTCAAAAACAGTTGAAGGTTGAGGCCCGATAGCCACCAAAAAGACGAAGGCCTAGCGTAACAAAAACCGCTAGGCCAGTAAGTGTTGTTTTCGAGGCAAGAATTAAAAAATCTTATTGCATGGACGCTCGGAAATTCTCGTGGCAGCCACCGCAACCTTTACCCAAATCACCAAATGCTGCTTTAAATCCGGCTTCATCCTTCGTAGCCTTCAACGCTGTAAAAGCAGTATAGTAACTTGTGCTCGCTGCTTCAAAAGCTTTTGGGTCTTTCCAAATGGCTTCGAGAGCGTGGGTTTTAAGGGTAGTGCTGGTCATCGAGTCAGCAGGCCAGAAATTTGCCCAGTCTGCACAGGCTTTATCCATTGCGTCGAGTGCAGCTCCAACGGCAGCCGCATCATAAGGCTTGGCACCTTTAATGATTGGAACCATAACACCCATGCCAGCACCATTGGCTTTCATGCAAGCTTGGCGGGCTTTAATGGCATCATCACCCCCCGCAAAGGCCAAACTCGCACCTAAAGCGAGGGTTGCAGCCGTTGCTAATATACCGAGAGAGAACTTAGAAATCATAGGCTTACTCCATCAAAATTGGTTTTGGGTGATCTGCCACCAATGGCGTTACACATATAGTCTATTGTTTATTCCACATCTGTCACTTCACTTTTTATTTTAATATAAACTTTACCTTATCTTTTTGTAATCCAGCCCCCGCCACATGAACGCCATATGAATGGCCAGTTCTAATTCCATTCAATTTTACGGGCTTAGGGTTTCCTTAGGTTCATTGATTTATGAAAATTGAAAATAAGGAATTTTAAAATGACCAAACTTGAACAACCAAAACAACCTAAACGCATCAGCCCTGAATTGGCCGAAGTTTTACACATGTTGAAAGCACTTGAAGCCCAAACGGCTCCCGCCCAAACGCAAGCCCGTTAATTTAGCTTATTTCTTTTCCCAAATCGTGATCGCAGCCAAGAGTGCGATCATTGTGGAATCTGATTTTTCAGCCACAAATGTATTGGAAATTGCGACAACATCGTCGGCACCAAAATTGAGCGCCAATCCACCCATCCCATGACCGCATTTACGTAACAATTCGTTATCACTGGCCTCATTGGCTGCATTCATTGCCAAAGCCAAATGCCGCATTTCTTCGGCGGCAGTTGCCTTCAGGCGAGACCACGCTCCCAATGACAGTGATCCGCGCAGTGCGCTCATCACGTCTTCTGGCGAAAATGTTGGCAGTACAACGGCTTGGTTTTCAGAATTCTTATCTTTCAGGCCCATTGCCTTACTCAGAGCCAGATGAAGCTCATTGGTGTTGGCAGGCTTCGGCAATGCACTGTCAAACGCGTCACGCCAAACACAAGCTTCTGTAGAATCTGCTAAAAATGCTGAAAGCGCCAAAATAGGCGTACCATCGCAATGCTTAAGTTCAGAGCGGATCGACCGCGCCGCCGTAACGCCATCCATCACCGGCATTTCAATATCGAGCAAGATCACATCATAAGACCCACCGCGCGCGTGTTGCAGCGCCAGCTCACCATCTTCCACGGCATCAACTTCAAAACCCATGCGCTTCAGCATAGCCGTAGTGACAATGCGAGAAGACGTCTGATCTTCAGCATAGAGCACGCGCCGCGGGCTTCCATCAGCCCGTTTAAAAGGTTTAACTTTCGCAGTAACTGCACTCATCAACGCTAACTAACCCCAACTGTGTTGATCACACCTTAGGGCAGCAAAGCTTGCTGGAAGTTTTAAGTTTTCGCTAAATTTTGCCCATGCTTAATGCGAAGTTTATTTCGTCCCAAACATGCGGTCTCCGGCATCACCAAGCCCTGGCACAATATAACCATGATCATTGAGATGAGAATCCACAGCAGCTGTATAAATAGGAACATCTGGATGTTCTTTGTGGAAGCGCATAATGCCCTCCGGCGCTGATAGCAGGGTGACCAAGCGGATCTCTTTAGCCCCTTTCTCTTTGAGGCGGCGCACCGCTGCCGCCACCGAATTTCCGGTCGCCAACATAGGGTCCACCACAATCGTGCGACGTTCTTCAATGTCCGTCGGAACTTTCATGTAATATTCAACGGGCTGGAGGGTAATAGGATCACGATACAGCCCGATGTGGCCTACTCTAGCCGAGGGAATGAGATCTAACATCCCTTCCAGAAGTCCGTTGCCAGCACGCAGCACAGAAACAATAACAAGCTTTTTGCCCTTGATAATCGGGGCATCCATCGGGCCAACTGGAGTTTCAATATGTTGCGTCGTCATCGGTAAATCGCGCGACACCTCATAAGCCAACAACAAGCTGATTTCGCGCAACAATTGTCGGAAAACCGTAGTCGGCGTATTTTTATCGCGCATCAAGGTGAGTTTATGAAGCACCAAGGGATGGTCCACGATCGTAAGAATGCTGGGAGCTACAAATTTAGGGTTCGTTGTTTTGGTGTGCGATGTCATAGGGGTAATCCTCTGGAACTTTGGCCAATTTTCCGCTTTTCAGGGACATAACGCAAGCTATCGCTCACAGTCTGTCCACATAATCAAATAAACACTTGAACTGATGATCCTTCTTGCCTAAATAACGTAACAGAATTTGTTACAGTAGGAAAATATGGCAAAATCGCAGTACATCGTTCCGGCAGGCACATCAATCGGTCATGTTCACTTGAAAGTGGCAGACCTTAAGCGGGCTCTCGACTTTTATTGTGGTGTACTGGGCTTCGAGCTTCAGCAAATGTATGGCGATCAAGCGGCCTTTATCTCGGCGGGTGGCTATCATCATCACATAGGCCTCAACACCTGGGAAAGCAAAGGGGGCACGCCACCAGCACCAGGCACGACCGGGCTTTATCATACCGCAATTTTATATCCTACAATTATTGATCTGGCCAACGCCTTCAAAGCTGTGACCAATGCCGGACTGCAATTGGATGGTGCCGCCGATCATGGCGTTTCAATTGCCCTTTACTTGCGTGATCCCGACCAAAACGGTATCGAACTCTATTGGGACAAACCTCAAGACCAATGGCCGCGCGGTCCTGATGGCAAGCTCGCCATGGTGAATGCCCGCATCGATCTCAAAGCTCTTCTTCAACAAGCAACTCTCTAACAAAGGAAAACTGCAATGACTAAAGTTCTCGTTCTCTATTATTCCGCTTGGGGCCACATGGAAGCCATGGCCTACGCCGCTGCTGAAGGTGCAAAAGAAGCTGGCGCAACCGTAACTGTGAAGCGTGTTCCTGAACTCGTGCCCGATGATGTGGCAAAATCCATGCATTACAAAATGGATCAAAAGGCAGAAATCGCCAAGCCTGAAGAACTGGCTGATTATGATGCAATTATTTTTGGCACGGGCACACGCTACGGCATGATGACCGCACAGATGAAAAACTTCATCGACCAAACTGGCAGCTTGTGGATGAAAGGCGCGCTGGTTGGCAAAGTTGGCGCGGCTATGACATCCACGGCCACACAGCATGGCGGCCAAGAAGCCACAATCCTTTCATTCCACACAGTGATGCTGCATCACGGCATGGTTCTGGTGGGCTTGCCCTATGCCTATACCGGCCAAATGGGTCACGATGAAATTCGCGGCGGTTCACCTTATGGCGCATCGACAGTGGCTGGTGGCGATGGTTCGCGCATGCCGGCGGGCCATGAACTTGATGGCGCAAGATTCCAAGGCAAGCACGTAGCACAAATTGCAGCGAAACTTGCTGCGAAATAACCCCTGAACATCCTAATGCATAGGCTCTGGATCAGGCGATCCGGAGCCTATTTTTTTGACGCTTGGTAACAAATTCCAATTCAAATAGTTTTCCAATTTCGCAAGCAGGAACGGGCCGACCGAAAAAATAGCCCTGCATTAATGTGCAGCCAATGCCTTGAACAGCTTGGGCCTGTGCCTCAGTTTCCACGCCCTCAGCGATGCAAGGCACACCCAAATTGCGGCACATATCAACCACAGTGCGAACAATATTTTTAGCTTTTTCGCTCTGGTGAATTTCTAAAATGAATTCACGGTCAATTTTTATTTTATCGAGGGGTAAGCGGTGCACGTAGCCCAAACTTGAATAGCCGGTTCCAAAATCATCCAGCGCAATGCTGGCGCCAAGATTTCGCAGAAGCGTCAAAGTTTTCAAGGCGCGGTCAAAATCCGCCATCACAGCCGTTTCTGTCACTTCAAATACAATGCGCTTTGGCGCGATGCCACTTTTTTGAACCGCAGCCAAGATATGCAAAGCGGTTTCAGGCGAAGCGAGGTTTCGCGCTGAGAGATTAAAGGAGGCCGTAATATGTTCAGGCCACTCTGCAAGATGTGATAAAAATTTATCGAACAAAACATAGGTAAGCTTGTCAATGAGATTTGAGCGTTCTGCTGTCACAATAAAGGTTGCGGGCGGCACCTGCCCAACAATCGGACTGTTCCAGCGCGCCAGCGCTTCAAACGAAACAATCTTGCCTTTGGCCTTATCGATAATGGGTTGAAAATCGAGCGAGAGTTCCTTCACAAGATCGGCATTGCGCAGCGCCTGATTGATTTGATGCACAAAGCGCAGTTGTTCATGATGTTTGGGGGTAAACACCACCGTGCCACCCGTGGCTTCAGCCTTGGCTTGATAAAGCGCATAATCAGCATATTCGAGCAACTTTTCAGCAGTCTTGCCGTTATCTGGAAACATGGCAACGCCGCAAGACGCCGAGACATCTGCAGAAAAATCACCCAAGACATATTGAAGCCGCAAGATCTCACAGAGTTCACGGCCAAATTTTATGGCTGACTGCGCATGATGATCACACTGCAAAATAAAGCCAAATTCATCCCCGCCTAAACGGGCCATAAAAACCGACCAGTTCTTATGGGTTTGCATACGCTTGCTGGCCTCCACAAGCAAAGCATCGCCTATGCTATGGCCATAAAGATCATTGACGGCTTTGAAGCCATCCAAATCAATAAGTCCGACGGCCAATGCCTTTTTGTTGCGTTCAGCGCCAGAAATTGCGGCCCCCAATTCGGCAAAAAATCGTCGCCTGTTCGGCATCCCGGTAAGACTATCGAGGTTAGCAAATTTATGATTTTCATTACTGAGCCTGACGGATTCTATATACGTCTTTTCAAGATTTACTTTCTGCTCCACCATGGTGTTGAATTCACCAAAGTGAATAGACAAGGTGTAAATCATCACACTTGAAACCAGCACCATATTAATAGCAACCGCTGTCATCACAGTGCTTCCCAACAAGGCAAAATGAATTGCAAAGGGGATGACCGTAACTAATGCCAAGGCTAAAGCCGCCGCTCGCAAATGCGTGAGACAAAATATGCAAGCAATCGTCGTGATCGCCATGAAGAATGCAACATGCGCTTTTTCTTCTGGACCACCATATGGAAAAATTGTGAGCCCCCAAGCAGACATGAGCAAGCCAAAGCCCGCTGAAATATAGACAGTAGAGCGCAGCCGTTGAGCTGCCTTATCAGCACTTGGCGTGGCGTGACGCATTTTCCACCAACTCACAAGCCTCACAATGCAAATGCTTGAAAACGCAGTGGGCATGTAAACAGTCAAAAATAGCGGCGCAAAGGCAAAATGCGTATAGGCAACAAACGCGGTGTTGCTGATCAGCAGGAAATACAAAAGTGGAATTTGTTTTGACAGCGCCAGCAATTGTGACAAAGCCAAATCTGGCTTGTTTGTTGGCACGGAAAACAACGATTTAATTTTTTTAAACATATCCACCCTACCCCCGATTACAAGAGCTAGTTGCAGGAGATTAACCGCACCTTGTTTTCAGAGCGAATGTGGAATGTTGTTTACATTTTGGTTAACGAACAGTTGCCAGTGTTGCGGGCAAAGCGGTGGCCAACCGCTGCAGATCATTCTCAGTGCCACAACTCACGCGTATGCAGCGGTTGAGAGGAGCCACGCCTGGCATACGAATGAACAAACCATGCTGCAACACTCCATCAACAATGGATTTGGCATAATCACCATCGCGCCCACAATCAATAGTCACAAAATTTGTGGCAGATGGAATGGGCACCAGACCATTGGCCTTGGCGATACGGTAAATGCGGTCACGTGATTTGTTGATTTCAAATTTAATAAAGGCCACCCAGTTTTGATCAGCTAGCGCTGCCAC
>JANYHE010000023.1 GCA_025359215.1 Hyphomicrobiales bacterium | reverse complement strand
CAAGCAGATCACTATCGCTTACGCCTGAATCAAGCATCGCAAGAAGCAAGGGATAGGCGGTGCGAATGTCAAAGGCTTCAAGGAAGCGCATGAGCAACCAAATGACATCATCCTCAGCCGGATCTAGTAGCCGCCGAAAATCATCGCCTTGGCGCGCAAGTGTAGCCAACTCGTCTTGGATGCTGGAAAATGGCCTTTCGCGCTCAACCCAGTGGCGGTACTCCACGTAGAGATGCTTGATTGGAATATCATGTCCTTGGCGACTGGAGAGAAAGTGCTGCATATAAAGATCGCTGCGAGGACGTGTGAGTCGCCCTTGTTTCACCTCAACACGCCAAAACTCATCGTCAAACCGCGCCCAGTATTTTTTATAAAGTGTTTCAGTGCTGGTGGGATCGGTTCGGGCAGCACGCAAGAAGATGTAGTTGCGCAACAAGTCAGCAGGCAAGAGCGGTTCACCGCGTGCGTTTAATGTTTCAAAGATAACTTGCGGGTCGTCTCCATCCTGAAGATCAATGATCACGACCATCAGCGCACTTCGCAAAGTTTGGAAGCATTCCTCTAACCGCGCGGCTAAAGGCTGTTCACTGGCAAGTGGCGCATCACCATTTTCACCAAGCATAAATGCTTTCAGCTTGTCGTAGAAAAACAAATAGGCTTCAACCATGCGCGGGCGTGGTTCCACCTTACGAGTGTATTTCATGATCTTTGCAGGATGTTTTTTCAAAAGCTCGGTGCGTGATCCGGCTGTAATAACATCAATGAACTGCGGCCTGTCGAGTTGCGTGGGCCAAACTTTAAAACGGTCCACCTCCGGGTCTGCCATCATTCCACGGTTCAATGTGAAGTTCTCACATTCTTTTGCAAGGGCATTGCAGTTTTGCTCGGCACAAAAATCGCGAAATGCGGCAAGAAATATTTGAAGCGTGGTTAAGCGTTGCTGGCCATCAATAACCTGCCTGCGGTCAACATGGGTGGTTGGCGTCTGCTTTTGGTCGAGAACCATTGCACCCAAGAAGTGAACTGGGCCGTCCTTGCGCCCCAAAAGATTGTCCGTAAATTTCCGTTCGATGTCTTCCCAAAGCGGTTGCCATTGATGGTCTTCATTCCAAACATATTGGCGTTGAAACAACGGAACTTCGAGGCGCATTTTCTTTTCAAAAATTGCCAGCAATGAAGATTTATTTGCGTCCATCTATTTCCCCCAAGTGTTTACGTTTCCTGTTTCAATCCTACTGGCATAACTTTTACCGAAAAAAGCAAACCCTTAACTGCCACTATTGCCCCCTGAACCTCGTGCTGGGTCACTGTGGGGACACCGCCGTGGGAAAGGTGATTCAGCAAAATTGTAGAGTACATATCAATTGCCTTAAGCGGGTTGTCATACTGACCATTGCATTTGCTCTTGCTGTGTTGCTGGGCCGCGATAAGAAGTTCATTCGCTGGTGTTTTGTCCGGTTGTTGTTGATAGGCAACATAGATTTTTTTCGTTTCGCAAAATTCACGTAAGCCTAATTCTGTTGCAATCCGCGCATAGTTTCCAGCGGCGTTTATGTGACCAGCATCTAAGAACAATTGTGCATCTTTCAATGCTTCATTTGCAGCACTGGAACCAACATCTGTCACCGTTGGTGCGCGTGTCGGATCGTCGTTCGAGTGAATTTTTACATATCGCCAAAACTTGTCTGCTGAATGCCTGCGATGATAGGCGCGGGCCATTTCAAACCAAACGCGGTCATGCGTTAGCAAGATGACCTGCCAATCTTTGAATTCATCGGCGAGCAGATCAAGAACCGGAATACGGTTTGATTGATCAAGGCCAATCAACACATCATCCAAAACCATAACACGTGGTGTATCGGCTTGAACTGTGTTGGCGCAAATCTTTCTGCCCGCTAAGTAAATAGACAAGCCCAAAGCTGAAAGCCGTGCTTCGTTTAAGAAATTTTGCGGGGCATCCGGCGCATATCCGCGAAACTCAATGACGGGCAAAATCTCCTTGCCGCTGAAGTCACGGTCCTCGCGCGATGCGGCTTGATTGTAGGTAATTCCAGGTGTGCTTAATATCGTAAGTTTTAAGTCTTTCCATCCCAATGCACCTAATAATTCGTCGATCTTCGGACGAAGCTGGTCAAGGGCATCACGAAGACCCGTGCTGAAGCTCACAGCAAGCGCATTGATCTCCCCAATTTCGCGTTGCCGCAATTGACCCCGAGCGAGGTAGCCTTGAAGGAGCTGCCAGAGATCAAAAAGACGTTCAGACTTGCCGAGATGTACAATGCGAAAATCACGCAAAAGCGTGTTCACGCAGACATCGAAAAGATTGATGTTGCCTGTGCCGTGACGATAATTCGTATCCAACAAGGCGCGGTAGTCAAGAATGGTTTTGCAATATGCAGCCCGAACGATGATTTGATCTGCACCCGCGTCGGTATCGATAGGATGTCGCAAACCATCCCACCGAATGCGATTTGCACTATAGTCGAATTCTACCTCTACATATGCGCTGGGCGCGGGTTCGATCAATTCCAGTCCACCGTCTTCAAGCGCTGCCTTCGCCACCACCGCTGAAACCTCGATGACATTTCCTGCCGCCTGACGTACTGACTTTTCGTCCCAGAAATCGCGGATCACTCTACACTTGAGCGTTTTCTTTTCTGAAAATCGGTTTGTCAGCGTTGATAATAGTTTCTTGCGCGTGGTCGCATTCGTTGCGCTGGTGGGTACTGCAAAGAAGGCATCGAGCGCGTGAAACACCGACGATTTTCCGGCGCCATTTTCGCCAAAAATGAGAAGATTCTTGCCTTCAAGTTCAAATGTCACAGGTGCTGGGCCTGCAAAGGCCCTAAAATCGCAGAGGGTGAAAGACTTGATACAGGGGGCTTTAACGACGGGTGCAGCAACGGCTTGTGCTGGTCCATCCACCGCTACTTCGATGGCTATGTCGGGCTGGGCATCACTCATTCCTTGCCCTCGATGATGCGGACTGTGTCTAGGGTTTGGAGGTCGGTTAGCATGGTTTGCAGGCGGGCGCCGGGGATGAGGTTTGTGGCGGCGAAGGCTGTTGCGGCTTTCACCAAGGCCTCGCCTTCCAGCCCCGCCAAGCGACCAAGGCCTGCTTGTTCAGCCTCGGCAAAAATCTTCAGGCCCTTGGCGTGAAGATCATCTTTGAAGAACAGTTCATAGACGAAGCCATTGAGGAGTTGTTCGAGGCGCGGGTCGGCTATGCCCGAATTCAGTAGGTCAACGAGGGGATTGACTACAACTGACGCGGCTTCATCAATTCTAGGAATAGGTATCTGTGAAACATATTGAGCAATGAAGCGGTAATAGCCGTTTTGAATTTGCGGACTAATTTGTCGATAGAAGAAGTCGCATACAGAACTATTTAATGTGATAATAATTGTTCTATCTACAATGGGTATCATGTAGCCTGTGTTGGCCAATAAAAAAGGTTTGTCCGTCCAAGCGAACTGTGGTGACAACGCAATGTCGGGGAAAATGATTTTAGGCCGTTCAAACTCTTCCCAATA
>JANYHE010000010.1 GCA_025359215.1 Hyphomicrobiales bacterium | reverse complement strand
CCATTCAAGGCGTTCACAACATTGGCTTGGCCTGTGGCTCCATTAATGCCCGTGGCCGTATCTGGGGTTACTGTAATCGGAGAGGACCCAACCGTCACCGTCACCGTGCTCAGCTTGCAATTGGCGGGGTTCAAGGCTTCACAGATCTGGTAGCCAAAGCTGTAAGTGCCAGCAGGCGTTCCGGCCACAACCGACACATCCCCCGTGCTGGCATTAAACGTGAGCTGGGCAGGTACTGGCAATAAGGGATCAACTGACAGAACCGCGTTGGTCACTGTTGCAGCAACACCATTGATCTGATCACCATTCAAGGCGTTCACAACATTGGCTTGGCCTGTGGCCCCGTTAATGCCCGTGGCCGTATCTGGAGTTACTGTAATCGGAGAGGACCCAACCGTCACCGTCACTGTGCTCAGCTTGCAGTTAGCTGGGTTCAAGGCTTCACAGATCTGGTAGCCAAAGCTGTAAGTGCCTGCAGGCGTTCCGGCCACAACCGACACATCCCCCGTGCTGGCATTAAACGTGAGCTGGGCAGGCACTGGCAATAAGGGATCAACTGACAGAACAGAGTTGGTGGTGGTTGCAGCAACACCATTGATCTGATCACCATTCAAGGCGTTCACAACATTGGCTTGGCCTGTCGCCCCGTTAATGCCCGTGGCCGTATCTGGAGTTACTGTAATCGGAGAGGCAGGCAGCGGCGTGACAGTTGGATCATCTTTCCCTGCGCCTGAACCATACGTTGCCGGGTTGGTGCCGTCGGCTGGTTTATCGCTGTCAGACGTATCAGTTACGGGAGCGCCAAGTGGTGGCTGTCCTGTAGCGGAGGCCGAGTTGCTCAGACTGGGTGCTGCAAGATCGGCCGCAGTCAGCGTGTAAGTTGCGACAAATGTAAGCGTGTCAGTTGCACCCGGGATAAGACTGGCAATTGGGCCGCCAGTCACTGATACTTTCGCATCTGAAATGGTGAGGTTTGTTAAGGTCACGTTGCCTGTGTTTCTGACAAAGAACTTATAGGCAATGGTTTCTCCAACTTGCGCATAGCCGTCACCATTTTCATCTTTGAAGGTGGACGACTTCACAATACCAATGGCGGGAGCTGGAGCGATAGCTGTCGTGACTCCATCTGGCGGTGATGTAACAGGCGCACCCGTTGGAGGCGTGCCGGTTGCTGTGGCCGAGTTATTGCTGGTTCCTGCGTCTACTTCCGAAAGCACAATGGTGTGGGTGCCAGTGCAGATGGTGCTGCCGCCT
This sequence comes from Hyphomicrobiales bacterium, assembly GCA_025359215.1. Taxonomy (GTDB): domain Bacteria; phylum Pseudomonadota; class Alphaproteobacteria; order Rhizobiales; family Aestuariivirgaceae; genus Aestuariivirga. The sequence continues at coordinate 15,973 of JANYHE010000010.1, read as the reverse complement.
GGAGCCAAAGTGGTGACCGGGCAAACGGCTGCCGCATCAAGCTTGGCATCATTCACGCCCACACTTGTAAGCGTTACGTTGCCTGTGTTGGTCACAAGGAAACTATAAGCAATTGTGTCGCCAGCATCAGTTACTGAACTATTTGAACCGCCAGACAAAGTTGGTGCCGCAGCAGACTTATCAATGGTGAGTGAAGGCGAGCGCGGCAAAGTGGTGGTGGCGCTGGCTGGCGTAGAAATTCCTGCGCCAATTGGTGGATCGGCCGTGACAAGCGCATTGTTGACGAGGCTGCCGGTGTTGATATCGGCCACGGTGAGCGTGTAAACTGCTGTGAAGGTTGTTGTGTCTGTATCACCCGCTGGGAGAGCGGCTAATGGTCCGCCGATAACTGTGACAAGTGGATCGGTTACTGTCACGTTGCTCAAAGTTACGTTGCCGGAATTTTTGACAGTGAACGCATAGGAAATGGTGTCGCCTGCATCGGCTCGGCCATTGCCGCCCAGATTCAGCGTCCCAACTTTGGTGAAATCCATTTTTGGATCGGCAACCAAAGGCTGGATCGCTGTTGCTGTGGTGGAAACAGGTGGACCTGTTGGTGGATTGGCAGAAATCTTGGCGGTGTTGGGCCGCGTGCCCAAATCAAGGTCGGCGGCAGTTAATGTGTAGACGGCTGTAAATGTGGTCGTGTCGATATCACCCGGTGCCAATGAAGCAATTGGACCTCCCGACACGGTGACCAAAGGATCAGTGACAGTTAAGCCGGTGAGTGTGACGTTTCCGGAGTTTTGAACGCTGAAGGCATAAGTAACCGTATCACCAACATCGGCTCGCCCATTTCCACCCGCATTCAAAGTTGCGGTCTTGGAGAAAATCATCGCGGGAGATTTTGTGATGGGAGTTGAAACTGTGTCTGACACCAACACATCGGCACCTATTGGCGGCGTGCCTTTGACAGTTGCAGTGTTATCGCGGAAGCCTGCATCAATGTCAGTTTGCAGCAACGCGTAAGTGCCGGAGAATGTCAGTGTATCGACAGCACCGGGCGCCAGAGTGATCGGGCTGCCGAGAACTGTAATCAATGGATCTGTAATCGCGACATTGGTCATGGTGATGTTGCCGGTGTTTTCGACACGGAATTTATAAGTGATGGTGTCGTTCGCATCCGCGCGCAAATTTGCGCCAAGATTTAGAGTTGCGGTCTTCGTGAACACCAAAGCAGGAGACTGCGTTGCGTTGACTGTGGCTCCAGCTGTTTTCGTAATCGTTGTTGCAAAGGGGTCAGTGCCTTTTGCTGTTGCGGTATTAATCACGCTGCCAAAATCAATGTCAGCTTGTGAGACGGTGTAGTTTCCAGAGCATGAATTATTTGTTGCTCCAGGGGCCAAAGATGCAATCGTGCAAGCCGGTGCTGTTGCGAGAGCTGGAATAAGTGGATCTGTGACTTTCAGATTATACAGCGTCACGTTTCCGGTATTTTTTACTGCGAAGACGTAGCCAATCACATCATTTGGCAATGCGAAGCTGGTGACGGATGGGGTCTTTGTAAATTGTAAATTAGGGGCTGCCGCTGGCATGAGCGTGGTCAATGCGCCATTGACTGTCACTGGCGTGCCTTGCGGGTTCACACCTGATGCATGAGCGGTGTTTACAATGTTGCCTGCATCAACATTGGCTTGGGTGACGGTATAAAGGCCAGAACATGATGTATCGCTATTACCCGGTGCCAATGTTGAAATAGTGCATGACAGAGAAGGAATAAGCGGATCTGTTATGTTGATATTTGAAACAGTTTGATTGCCTGTGTTCGAAACCGCGAAGCTATATGTCAACACTTGGCCAACAGCTGTGACCGGAAGTGTGGTGGCTGATTTCACGAGGTTGAGTGCAGGGGCTTTGTTGGCGAGTGACGTTTCAGTGTCTGGTGGAGATGTGACGTTGATCGGTGCGCTGCCAAACAAGGTTTGTGCAAATGCATTGTTCGTGACGTAACCGAGATCAAGATCAGCTTGTGTCACGGTATAAGTTGAATTGCAGGTGTCGAAATTTCCGGGCGTCAAGTTTGTCAAGAAGCAGGAAAAAGTTCCAATTTTATCATCAACAATGTTGACGTTTTTTGTCAGAGTAACGTTGCCGGTATTGGTAACTTTGAATGTGTATGACAAAACATCGCCAAGTGCATTGTATGTTGGCGTGTTCAAAATCTTGTCGACCGTCAGAGCAGGCATTGCTCCTGCTGGAATTGTTGCGTTGGCAGGTGACGAGGTTGTTGTGCCGTCGGTTGCTGACGCAAGGTTTGTGACACTTCCTAAATCCAGATCATCTTGCGTTACAAAATAGCTGGCTGTGCAAAGCAGCGTGTTATTGGGTGCTGCTGGCGTTAAACCACCGGGCGGCAAAGCAGGACAAATCACCGAGCCCCCTGCACCATTAATCAAATTATCGGAAACCGTGATCGGATTTGTAATTGTGGTGTTGCCAGTATTTGTGACCAAGTATTCGTAGTCAACCTGGTCACCTACTGCGATGAAATTGACATTCACAGGTGTTTTCAAAACGGTCATGGCTGGTTTTTTGACAGCTACAATTGTGACTTGATCTGCAGGCGATGTTGTTACGCCATTGGTTGCCGAGGCGGTGTTCACAACTTTGCCTGCATCAATATCCGCTTGGGTCACGAGATAGGGCGCTGTGCACAACACTGTGCCACCGGGCGTTAAACCCGCTGGGGGTTGTGGTGCGCAGGTAACAGACCCCCCTGCCCCATTGACCATATCATCAGCCACCGTGATAGGCGTTGGCAAGGTAACGTTACCGGAGTTCGTCACTAAATAATTGTAATCTAGTTGAGCACCTACAGTATCGTAACTCGCTGTGGTGGTTGTCTTATCAATAATCAAAGCAGGCAGTCGCGGCAGTGTAACTGTTTCACCATCGGTGGTGCTTACAGTTGCATTGCGCGGGTCTTTGCCACTGGCCGTTGCTGTGTTCACCACTGTGCCTGCATCGACATCAGCTTGGGTGAGCGTATAAGTTGCAGTTATTGCTGAGTTATTTGTGGCACCGGGCGCCAAGGTTATCGGGCCACCTGAAACTGTGAGGCCTGGAAGCAAATCGGATACGTTAATTGCCGACAGTGTTGTGTTGCCAATGTTAGCAATTGTGAATGTGTAGGTGACTTGATCACCCGCATCGGCGCGACCGTTGCCACCCGATTGCAATGTGCCCGATTTTACCAACGTCATTGCCGACTGGTTTGGAATTGTTATTTGTGTCGAATTGTTTGGCGAAGTTATAGTTGTGCCGTCTGGTATTTTGGCTGTGGATTTTGCCGTGTTTGACAATCCACCTGCAAGGCCTACGGCATTGTTCACATCGGTTTGACTGAGAATATAAGTTGCTGTGAAATTTTGCGACGCACCGGGTGCCAAAGTGGTTGATGTTGGTGCAAAGCTGGATAACGCATTGGTTCCGGCAATGCCATTAAACTTTGGTCCTACATCAAGTGGGGCAACATTTGTGAGTGTCAGATTGCCGTTATTGGTAATCAGGTAGTTAAATGTAACGACATCTAAGCCATCTGTAGCGGTGTTGATGGCACCATAGGAACTTGTCATTGAAGAAATCGACTTCAGTGTCGTCAATGTACTAGTTTGGACGATCGTTGTGGTGGCGGTTGCCGATTGAACGGAAGTTTGAGCAGTTGTTACACTTGCAACGTTTACCAGATCTAATCCGCTATCCATGTTTGCTTGGGTGACACCATAGCTTGCTGTGTAACTCCAAGTTTCGCTCACATCGATTTTACCATTGGCGTTCGTGTCACCACTCACCAGAGATGGACCCGATGTGAGTGTCAATCCGCCCGATTGCGACAAGACATCAGTGAGGTTCACTGATGTCAAAGTCACGTTGCCAGTGTTCGCAACATTAATTGTGTACAAGATTGTGGCTGGCAATGCTGATAGCGAAGTAGCGCTCGGCACTTTGCTAATTGTTAGTGACGGGCCACCGATGATGGTGGTTTTAGCTGTTGATGGACCTGAAGTGGTGGTGGCACCGCTTGGTTGCGTTCCTGCAACTGTTGCCGTGTTCTGCACACCGTTGAGCACGCCTGCGCTATTGTTAACGTCAGTTTGGCTTAGAATATAAGTTGCCGTGAAAACCTGTGTCGAATTCGGAAGTATAGTTGCTGTGGCTGGTGTGAATGCGCCGAGCGCATTTGTGCCGGGAATAGCATTAAATGTTGGCCCGGAATCGGTTGGTGCGGCATTTATAAGTGTCACGTTGCCCGTGTTCTTTACTGTGTAAGTGTAGACAATTGAGTCACCAGCATCTGTCTTTGAGATTGAGGCGCCGGACAGTACAGTCGGTGCAGCTGCAGATTTTGTGAGTGCCAAAGTCGACGTTTTAGTGATCGTCGTTGTAGCTGACGATACTGGCGAGGTGGTTGTGCCGCCGCCTGGTTGGTCGCCCGTTGCTCTCGCGCTATTGGCAACTCCGTTGGTAACGCCTGCCGCATTATTGATGTCAGATTGTTGGAGGACGTAAGTGGCGGTGAAAACCTGTTGTGCGCCGGGCACTAAATTTGCGGAGAGTGGTGAGAACGCGCTCAAACTTCCGGCGGCAGCTGATCCACCAAAAGTTGGGCCCGTATCAACTGGCTTAACGTTGGCCAATGACACGTTGCCCGTGTTGGTGATCGTGTAAGTGAATGTAATCGTGTCGTTAGCATCTGTCAGCGTCGACAATGCGCCCAATAATTGAGTGGGTGAGCTGGCAACTTTGACCGTAGACAATGTCGAAGCCAAGGGAATGGTTGCAGTGGCGTTCGAAGAGCCCGAAGTTGTCGTGGTGCCGTTGGGTTTTTTGCCAGATGCTGTCGCCGTGTTGGTCACGCCATTATTCACACCAGCGGCATTGTTAATATCAGCCAATGACAAGATATAATTGGCTGAGAAATTTGTTGTTGAACCCGGCGCAATTGACGCTGATGCAGGTACAAAAGCTGAAAGAGCGTTAGTTCCATTGATGCCGTTAAATTTCGGACCAGCATCTGTGGGGGCAGCAGCTGTTAACGTCACATTGCCGTTGTTAGTAACAGCATAGGTATAGATAATCATATCGCCTGCATCCGTCACTGTGGGCAAGCTTCCTAAGCTGGTGGACGGCGCAGAGGCAGATTTGAGATTCGTCAGCGTAGATGTGAGCGGAATAGTCGAAAGTGAAGTTGAACCAGCAGAATTTATGGGTGCGCCCACAGGCGGATTTCCTGTGGCCGTGGCAGTGTTTGCCATCGCGTTGGAAATGCCAGCGGCATTGTCGACGTCAGTTTGCGACAATGTATAGGTTGCAGTGAATGATTGGTTGCCGCCAACAGGAATTGTGGCCGTGAGCGGTGTATATGCCGAAAGAGCATTGGTTCCATTGATGCCGTTGAACTTAGGGCCAGCATCAACGGGCTTAACAGCTGTGAGTGGCACGTTGCCTGTATTGGTTACAATGTAAGTGTAAGTTACAATGTCATTTGCGTTAATGATGCCATCAACACCGGGGTCAATCGCGGTTGATTTTGCGTTGGTCAGGGCTGGGGCTGGCACAAATGTGTTGACGATGGTGCATGTTGCATTATTTGCCGATCCCAACACAAGGCTGCTGCCTGTGAGCGTTCCGGCAGAGCAACTCCACGCGCCCGCTGAATAGCCTGCAAGCGAAGATTCACTCAGCGCGTAAGTTCCGGCAGTGACGACAGCATTGGTTACTGCAGGTGCGGCACTTATGCCTGTGATTGTTGTTGGGCCAGTAGCCGTCAATGTGAAATTGCCAGTGGTTGCAACACCACCACCCGTATTCACAATTGATTTAACGAGTGTCAGTCTTGGCTTATCATTATTATTAATCGAGCAACTGGCAGTTTGACCGAGGCCGAGGGCGAGGCTGTTGCCTGTGAGCGTGCCTGCTGTGCAAGACCAAGCGCCTGCCGTGTAGTTTGCTGTGGCCGCGCCTGACTCGGTTAAAATATAGGTTCCTGCATTCACATTTGCATTGGTGATTGATGGCGCAGTTGTAACACCGGTAATCGTAGTCGGGCCAGTTGCCGTTAATGTAAAGTCGCCAACCACATTTGTGCCGCCGCTATCATTGGTGACAGTTTTTACGAGTGTGAGAACAGGTTGCTTATCATTGTTATTGATGGAGCAAGTGGCTGTTTGACCGAGGCCAAGCGCGAGGCTATTGCCAGTGAGAGTGCCCGCCGTGCATGACCAAGCGCCCGCGGTGTAGTTTGCTGTTGCTGCGCCAGATTCTGTCAGAATATAGGTGCCCGCATTTACGTTCGCATTCGTCACAGGCCCTGTGCCCGAAACACCAGAGATGGTTGTTGGTCCAGTCGCAGTCAGCGTGAAGTCCCCAATCACATTGGTGCCGCCGCTATCATTGGTGACAGTCTTGACCAAAGTCAGAACAGGTTGCTTGTCATTGTTATTGATCGAGCAGCTTGCAGTTTGGCCAATGCCCAGAACGAGACTGTTGCCCGTGAGAGTGCCCGCCGTACATGACCAAGCGCCAGCAGTGTAGTTTGCTGTTGCTGCACCAGATTCTGTCAAGACATAGGTGCCGGCATTGACGTTCTTGCTGGTGACTGCTGCAGTGCCGCTGATACCTGTGATGGGTGTTGGGCCAGTTGCCGTGAGTGTAAAATCACCAATCACATTGGCGCCGCCATTATCATTCGTAACGGATTTTACCAAAGTGAGAACAGGTTGCTTGTCGTTGTTGTTAATTGAGCAACTTGCATTTTGGCCAGTTGCCAAAACCAAACTATTTCCTGTGAGTGTTCCTGCTGTGCAAGACCAAGCCCCTGCAGTGTAGTTCGCGGTGGCAGCCCCCGACTCTGTCAGCACATAAGTGCCCACACCTACAGTTGCGTTGGTGACTGCACCGCCATTCGTAACACCTGAAATTGTGGTTGGGCCTGTTGCAGTCAGCGTAAAATCGCCGATCACATTGGTGCCGCCATTATCGTTGGTGACGGTCTTTACAAGTGTGAGGATTGGCTTTCGCGAATTGGTGAGGGTGCACGTAATTGTTTGTGCTTGGCCGTTGGCTGAAGCACCCGTTACGGATTGTGGAATTGTGATGCTGGGGGCCAAAGCGGTGCCGCCCACTGTCACGGCAGAGCCTGCAGCATTTGTACAGGCTGATGTTGTTACATAGTCACTGAGAACGGAGACGCCTGCAGCGGTTTCAGTTAATATGACACCCGCGATTGGGGCAGTCGTAATGTTGGTTGCTACGGTCACATCAGGTGTGTCGGTGTGATAGACTGACTTGAAGCCTGTAGTGCCCGCATTGCCCACAGCGGTTGCAAAGTTTGTGCCGTTGATTGAAAGGTTAAAGGTGCCGGCATCGGCGGCGGGCAGCAATGCTTTTACCACTTTTACTGCTGGCTTAATTTGAACGAGGTAATCTTCAACTTCGCCAGAGGATAGCAAGCCGTTGAACGAAGACGTGCTCATTGTCGTGTCGTAAGTTACACGCACTCGCGCGTAAGTTGGGCCTGCTGTTGTTGCTGTTGGCACCGTCCAAGCCAATGGTGCCGAAGTGGCGCCTGATGCAAACGTGTTACAAACACCCTCAGCAGCCGTAAACGTTCCACTTCGGTCGAAGTCTAACCATCCGCATATTTTGCCAGCGCGACTGGCACCACTGAAGGTGGGTGTGACCGTGTAGGTTGCGCCGATATTGGCTGTGGTTAAAGAGGGAAACGATGCCACGCCATCATTCGTATCGCCTGGAATAGCAGGGGCAACCACTGCGTTTGGACTGGTTGTCTGGAGGGACGCTGCCGCTGCGTCTCCGTTATGCAGGGCAATATTTTCTGCACTGACTGTGCTGCCCAAACGCAAGTCTGTCAGCATGTTGACTGCAGCTGTGCCGCCACCTTCATAAGTTGTCGGAGCACCACCAAAATCTTCGTCAAATGAAATATCAAAATCGTAAAGGTCGCCACCGTTGGTCCATGCGTTAGGCGCAACGTTGGTGCGATAACCCTTCACATTAAAGACCATGGTTGAAGGCATGCCAGTGACTTGGACGGAGCCGCAACCTGCTGATGATGTCGCGGTGGCGCCGCAGTTGACGTTTGTATTTACGCCCGCAGCGGCAACATCACCGTAAAACTCGTTTGATAATGTTGTATTGAATGTTGCCGTTTGAGCAGATGGCGATGTTGGCCCGAAAGTGAGGCCGGGTGTGCTCAAACCAGCATTCAACTGCAAGCCCGTTGCCAATTCCATTGAACCCACAGTGCCTGCAAGTTTAGTCACATGAATTTTTGGATTGACCACATTCACTGGATTGCCTGCAGGATCTGTGAAGGTCACCGTGACGGTGCCTAAGCCTGTGCATGTTGTTGCTGCAGGTGCAGATGCGACGCAGGGATTAAAATCTGTTTCCAGTAGAATGCCGTTCGCACCCGCGGGCATTGTCGGGGTTGTGGTGAAAGGCCCGGGTGAAGTGCCGGCTGCACTGGAGTTCAAAAATGTTGTGTTCGTATTGCCCGGATTTGCAAAATACGAGCCCGAAGTGCCTGAAGAGACGCCAGCCGAAAAGGCGCCGTTGACAGTGACTGTCATGCGAATGCCGGAAGGCAATGTTTTAAAATAGGTTCCAGATGAAAGCGCAAATGCGCCACCACCCCCCGTGCCAGTGGTTATGGCGCCACTGGCGGTCCAAGTGCCACTAGGCGTTGTGGGGATTTCATAAGCGTCGACGAAATTTGGAAGGACGATGAAGGATAGCAACACAACTGCAAAGCCCAGCGCAAACTTGGCAAATCGAACGGCTGCGCAAAGGCATGAGATTGGAAATGTGCCGAGAAATCTAAGAACTGACAACGGGCTTCTGGCCAAGGTAATGGCACAAAATGCGCATAGCTGTAGCATTAGACGCAATTGACTCATGTTTAGGCCCCCGCGATTGCGCAGCGTTTTCAGCAAGCACAACTGAACATTGAAAAAATAGAAAATGGGTTTGGCTGGCTTATTGCCCGCAACAACACATGTACGCTTACGTGTTCACGCTACCCCTTAGAACACGAGCCAATTTGGAACACGTTGTTAGGGGTCGATTAACAGATCAACCAAAAGAATTAATAAGTGGTAAATTATCTGACCTGAATTTTAATTTTTACTAATTAAAATTTAAATATAGAATTTTTTTAAACTTATAATTGCATATTTCTTATTTTGCTCTTTGCTAACCTAGCAAGCTAAAGTTGTGCGGAGATTTTTGAGTGATTAACATGGCCAAGGCTAAGAACTGCCAAAGCAAAAAACTGCCAGGTGGATTGCGCAGTTATGAACAAGAAAATTAGCCGGTTGGTTGCCCTTTTAATCGGCACTTTCATCAAATGCGCGGGAGGACCAACACTTTAGGCATCATTGTAATAGCTCATAGGTCGGGTTTTACCGCGACTTAGCTAAAGTGCAGGTTTTTAAAAGCGTGTAAAATTAGGGAATTGGCTTTCCTAGCTTTGCAAAGCTGCGATCGTTTGGAATAATTCTTCGAAAAGCCTTGCCACAGCCTCAGCTCCAGGATCATTGTGACCAGCAAGATGACTTTCGGAAACATAACTGGCGCGGCCTGCTTTGGCGCGCAACATTTTGGCTGTTGTATCGGCACCTTTTCGCGCAGCTGCTGCAGCAGGTTCAAGGCCTTGAGATAAGGAATCAAGTGCAGGCGATAACGCATCAATCATTGTGCGGTCGCCCAAACTTGCACCACCCACCTGCTGAATTCGCATTAGTCCTGCTTTCAATGAGGTGACAGCGTCATGGCCGCTGGCAGAAGCATCTCCTGCTGCGGTAAAGAAGATTGCAAGCAAGACGCCTGATGATCCCCCCATGGTTTGGCTGAGTTCCAAGCCGATGGCGCGGTAAAGCTGGGTCCAATCCGCCAGTGGCAAACGGTCTAGCGATTTAATCAGGGCTCGCGCGGCGGTGGCCAGCGTGGAACCTGTGTCGCCATCGCCTGACTTTGCATCAAGCGCGTTCAAATCGCCTTCGGCTGCAATTAGAATTTCGCAACATCTGCGAATCAGCTTTTCGGCTTTTGTGTTTTTAGAAGGCAAGGGCTGAATGGGCGTTAAACCATCTGGCAGCGGCAACACAGCAATTTCTGATATTTTGTGACACCCCGGCCAAGCATGAGGCGCAACATCTGCTTCAAGATGGGAAAGGATATCTGCATCAAGTGCCAGCAGTGAAATTGAAAACCCATGCATATCGAGTGACGTCATCAACGGCGCGGGGCCAACAAGATGGCTGATCTGCGCACCTAATCGCGATCCAATCAATTCATCAACAAGGAGTGACATTTCAAGGGCCGTAGCACTTCCTAAGTTATTGAGAAGTGCAACATGTGGGCCTGCACCAATCGATGGTGCCAATCGATCCACCATCATTGCGAGGGCTTGGTGCGCACCTTTAAAATCCACTTGTTCAATGCCAGCCTCACCATGAATGCCAAGGCCTAATTCTGCTTTGCCATCGGGGATGCGATCTTCTTTGGGCGATCCGGGCACTGTGCATGTGTCGAGGGACATGCCAATGGTCACAACGCCATCAATCACCTGCAGTGCTGCTTTTGTTATAGTTTCCAAATCCGCACCTGCTTGGGCCAGTGCACCTGCAACTTTGTGCACAAACACTGTGCCAGCCACGCCGCGTGCATGGGGCAAGTGGGGCAATGCCACATCATCGTCAACCACAACCATGCTGACTTTAATCCCGAATGATCGGGCGCGCTCAGCGGCCAAACCAAAATTCAAGCGGTCGCCTGTATAATTCTTAACAATGAGCAAGCATCCTGCAGGACCTGTTACTGCTAATATTCCTGCGAGCACAGCATCAACTGAAGGCGACGCAAAAACATCGCCGCACACTGCAGCAGTTAGCATGCCTCGCCCAACAAAGCCTGCGTGTGATGGCTCATGACCTGATCCTCCGCCAGATACGAGAGCCACTTTAGATCTATCCCAATCTGTGCGCACCACCACTTTGATGTGAGGATAACCATCGAGCCTTGCGAGGGTATCTCCTGAAAGGCGCAAAGCACCATCAATGGATTGGGTGATCAGCGTTTCTTTGTCATTGATGAACTGTTTCATAAATCTGGCCTCCTCAGGCTATCCGCGCGCCGGCTGCATCGAAATATAGTGGATTATGGGGTTGAATGGAAATTGGGTCACCCGGCCCGAGGCGCGTGTGGACATCTGTTAAGGTAATGATGTCATGCCCATCGAGCTTCAAATGCAACCGCGTTTGATCACCAAGGCGTTCGACACGCGTGACCGATGCTGATTTTCCACCGTTTTGTACGATGTTCTCAGGCCGCAGGCCAATCGACTTCGCACCTTTTGGGGCCCCGCCAAAAATATCTGCTGGCAACACATTGAGCCTTGGGATACCAAGCCTACTGGCCACATAAAGGCTAACGGGGTTTTCATAGATTTCCCGTGGCGATCCAAATTGCACCAATTGCCCATGATCAAGAACACCAATATGTGTTGCCATGGTCATGGCTTCGATTTGATCATGCGTCACATAAAGAAAAGTGGCGCCTAAATTGGCTTGGATACTCTTTAGTTCAACCCGCAAATCGGCGCGCAGCTTAGCATCCAACGAACTTAAGGGTTCATCCATCAGATAGATCGATGGATTTCGCACCAGTGCACGCCCGATAGAAACACGCTGCATTTCACCACCGGAAAGCGCTGTCGCCTTGTTGTCAAGTTTGTGCGAGATGCGCAACACTTCGGCCACTTCGGAAACTTTACGCGTGATTTCTGGTTCAGGCGTTTTGTGTAACATCGAGCGCAGAGGGAAGGCCAGATTATCTCTCACCGTCATGTGCGGATAAAGTGAATATTGCTGAAACACCATGGCAATATCGCGTTCCGCTGGCGTTATGTCCAACACGGAACGCCCAGCAATGCTGATATCGCCATTTTCCGGACGCTCGAGTCCCGAAATCAACCGGAGAGTTGTGGTTTTGCCAGCGCCCGTTGGTCCGAGTAACACAACAAATGATCCGTCCGGAATTGTCATGGATAAGTCGACGACTGCAGACTGTTGACCAAAAGTCTTATTCACATTTTGTAGTTTCACCTCAGCCATGAGCCAGCACTCCCTCATTTAATTCGGAGCGAAGCGCCCTGCCTGTTTGCGTGTCAAATAGTGTGACAGTCTTGCCATCGAAATCGAGACCCACTGTCTCGCCCACTCGCGCCACTTCGCCTGCAGCGGCGCGCGCTTTGACAATGCCGTGCGTGGTTTTCAAAGTGATGATCTGGGTTGTGCCCAAATATTCAGTGGCTTTAACTTCACCACGATAGGAGCCCTTATCAGTCAGCTTTATGTGTTCAGGGCGAATGCCAAAGGCTAAGCTGCCCTCAAACGGTTCGCGCATCATTGGAACGCTGAGTTCTTGATGACCAAGACTTATGGCTTTTCCGCCTGTGCCAACTTTTCCGTCAAATCGCATAAAATTCATTGACGGCGAACCGATGAATTCTGCCACGAACATGGTGGCGGGTTTATCATAGACATCTTGTGGCTTGCCAAATTGTTCGATCACGCCATGGTTCATAACCACAATCTTGTCGCCCATCTGCATGGCTTCCAATTGATCATGCGTGACATAAACTGTGGTTGCTTTCATGCGATCATGAAGAGCGCGCAATTCAAGTGACATATGCTCACGAAATTCGGCATCCAACGCTCCGAGAGGCTCATCCATCATGAAAGCCTTTGGTTGGCGCACAATGGCACGGCCCAGAGCAACACGCTGCCTATCGCCGCCCGACAATCCACCAACCGGCTTATCAAGAAGGCTTTCAATGCCGAGAATATTCGCAACTTCGCTCACTTTAGCACGAACTTGGGCAGTGGGCATGCCTTGGCTGACCAAAGGATAGCTGAGATTCTTGCGTACGTTCATGTGAGGATAAAGTGCGAACATCTGAAAAACAAAAGCGATGTCGCGCTGGCTTGCTGGCTTTTGAGAGACGTCTTCGCCATCAATTGTGATCTCACCCGAGCTTGGCAATTCAAGCCCGGCAATCATGCGCAAGGTGGTGGTTTTGCCACAGCCTGATGGGCCGAGCAGCATGAAGAATTCTCCATCTTCGATTTTGAATGAAGACGATTGCACAGCGGTAAAGCTACCAAATTCTTTGCGCAGATTACGGATTATAATTTCGGCCATTGCTCAATTCCTAAAATGGCTGACGATGATGAACATAACTGTGCCCACCAAGGTGACGATGAATGAATAGGTGTAGAGCCAGAGCGCAAATCCTTGCATCAGCATCACCACACCGATGGCGATGAGAATTGATGCCAGCATCTCCCATGCACCACGGCGAAGTTGCAAAAGGCCATTGATGAATTCGCTCATTTGCGCACGGCTCCGAATGTGATGCCCCGCAACAAATGTTTGCGCAGCAGAATGGTGAACACCATGACAGGCAGCAGGAACAACGTTGCACCCGCCGCAACCGCTGGCCAATCTTTGCCACCAACACCAATAATGGTTGGAATGAATGGTGGTGCGGTTTGTGCGGTGCCCGATGTGAGCAACACGGCAAAGGCATATTCATTCCAAGCAAAGATCAAACAAAATATTGCAGTTGATGCAATGCCTGTGGCCGCTTGTGGAAGAACCACTTTGTAAAAAGCTTGAAAGCGGGTGTAGCCGTCGATCAATGCTGCTTCTTCATATTCACGTGGGATTTCATCCATAAAACCGTGGATCAACCACACAGCGAGAGAAATATTGACCGCCGTGTAAAGCAGGATCATGCCGAGATGTGTGTCACTCAAACCCAATGCGCGGAACATGAGGAATATCGGAATTGCCACTGCAATCGGAGGCATCATACGGGTGGAAAGAATGAAGAATAGCAAATCATCTTTCAGCGGAACTTTAAATCGGCTGAAGGCATAGGCTGCAAGCGTGCCAAGAACAATTGACAGGAACGTCGAGCCAAAACCAATGATCACCGAATTGAGGAAGCGCTCACCGTAACGCGATGGACCGGATATGACCATGGCGTTATCGCGGGCCACTTGCTCATACCACGTTTTGGGCGGAGGCAAAGTTGCCAATTGCTCAGTCGTGGCGCGGGTGCGCGTTGTGAAGAGATTTACATAGCCTTCAAGCTTTGGTTGGAAGAAAACCTTAGGCGGATAGGAAATCGAGTCTGCTGAACTCTTAAATCCTGTTGCGATGATCCACAGCAAGGGCGTGATTGTGATCAGTGCATATAGAATAACTAATGTGCCAGCGAACCATTTTTGCCGTGCCGAAGGCTCGGTGATTGAATACGAACTCATCTTTGTTTCACCCTGTTCAAAGCTTTCACATAAATCGAAGCCAAACCAAAAACTGTCACAAACAGAATGATCGCATAAGCTGAGGCATAGCCTGTGCGCCATTTTTCAAAGGCTTCGCGTTTCAAATTGATGGATGTGAGTTCAGTGATTGAGCCTGGGCCGCCGCCTGTGAGTTGAACAACAAGATCAAACATTTTGAAATTTTCAATGCCACGGAACAAGACGGCCAACATGAGAAAGGGCAGAACCATTGGAATGGTAATCGTCCAAAACTGCCGCCATGGGCTAGCACGATCCACTGCCGCCGCTTCGTAAATATAATTAGGAATGGAGCGCAATCCGGCCAAGCAAATGAGCATCACAAACGGAGTCCACATCCATGTGTCAACGATCACAATTGACCACGGGGCCAAATCGACGGAGCCGATCATTGTGAATGAAGATGTATCTGCACCGGTGAAGAAGCCTACGACATAATTGAAAATGCCTATTTGTGGTTGATAGAAGAACGTCCAGAAATTTCCCACCACTGCCGGCGATAACATCATTGGCAGAACTATAATTGTTGTCCACAGGTCGTTGCCCTTGAATTTGCGATTGATCAGCCAGGCCAACGAGAAGCCGATGAGAACCTGAAGCACAATTGTCCAAATTAGAAAATGCGCTGTCACCTGCATGGTGTTCCAGATGTCTGGATCACTGAGAACTTGACGATAATTATCCAATCCTACCCAAGCCAAGGGCCGATTGGGCTGGTTGGCGCGATAGTTTGTCAGGCTGAGCCTGATGGTCCATAGCAGCGGGAATATGTTGATGGCCAGCAACAAGAATATTGTCGGGGCGACAAAAATCCAGGCGATGGCGCGGTCACTCAGACCTTTTACACGGCGTGCAAGGGCTGGCGGCGTGGAATTTGCCACGCGGTTCGGCAAGGTGTTGGACATAATGCTTCTCTCACATGACTTAGAGTGCAACAGCAGGGCCCGGGGAGGTTTCAGGCCCTGCGTTGCAGTCATTTATCCTGCATTTTGCAGGTGGGATAATGCAAGGCTTAGATTTTGCCTGCTTCTTTGAAGGTCTTGGTCCAATCATCAACCAAACCATCAAGAGCTTCTTGCGAGGTGCCTTTGCCTGCCACCACAAAGTCGTGGAAGCGCTTTTGTGTGTCTTGAAGCAAAGTTGCGTAAGATGGTTCAGCCCAGAAGTCTTTCACGATTGCCATCGAGTCAAGGAATGTCTGCGCATAAGGCTGGCTCTTGCCAAAATCGGGAGCTTCAACAACCGACCTCAAGCACGAGAAACCACCGGCTTTCCACCAATTCTGCTGTGTCTCTGGCTGTGCAAACCACTTGATGTAATCAAGAGCTGCTTTCTGCTTTGTCGAATAGGACACAACTGAAATGCCTTGGCCGCCGAGTTGCGCGAATTTTTCGCCATTCGGCCCAGCTGGATTAGCAAAGTAACCGGTTTTTCCGTGGCCAACGTTTGGATCGTTTTCGAAGCCAGGCCATGTGAATGCAAAATTCATTTGCAAGGCCACTTGGCCCGATTTGAACGCGTCTATGCCTTCGCCCATA
>JANYHE010000056.1 GCA_025359215.1 Hyphomicrobiales bacterium | reverse complement strand
TTATGCGCTGGAACATCCCGATGAAATAGCCTTTGGAACAGTGGCTTCAGTTGCAGTGGCCGCAGATGTTCAGCCCTCCACCCTGGTGCGTTTTGCGCAGAGCCTGGGCTATCAAGGTTTTTCAGATTTGCAGGATGTGTTTCGCTCTAGGCTGCGCGACCGAATTCTCAATTATGATGAACGCCTCGAACATTTGCGCCAGCATGATTTGAATGCCACCAAAGCCTCGGTGATATTTGGCGGCTTCAGCGATGCCGCTGAAAAATCACTCCATGATTTGCGCGAAAAGCTTGACCCCGAGAAACTTGAAGACGCTGTCGCAATGCTGGCCAAGGCCGATACGATCTATCTCATCGGCCTCAGGCGTTCGTTTCCCATCACATCTTACATGTCTTATGCCTTTGGGAAGCTGGGCATCCGCAACCACTTAATTGGCGCCATGGGCGGGCTTGCGCAAGAAGATGTGAGTTTCGCCACCAAAAAGGATGTCGTTCTGGCCATCAGCTTCACGCCATACGCCTCTGAAACCATAAGCCTCACCCAAGCCGCATATGCGCGTGGTGTGCCGATTGTGGCGATTACGGATTCTCCGTTCTCACCCTTAGTGCCTGTTGCCAAAACTTGGTTTGAGGTAACTGAAGCCAATTTTGAAGGCTTCCGATCGATGGCCGCCACATTATCATTGGCCATGACCCTCACCGTGGCTGTCGCAGAACGCCGCAGAAACCCTAAAACTTAAATAGAACAATCATTCTATCTTGACATAAAAATAGAATTGGCGTTTCATTGCCTCCAAACACAAGTTTTTAAGGGGCTCAAATAATGCCATTCCCATTGGACGTCATCACCATGGGCCGATGCTCGGTCGATCTTTACGGCCAACAAATCGGCTCACGATTGGAAGATGTGGCCTCTTTCGCCAAATCGGTCGGCGGCTCGCCCTCTAATATCGCCATCGGCACAGCCCGTCTGGGTTTGAAATCCGGCCTCATCACCCGCGTGGGCGATGAACAAATGGGCCGCTTCGTGCTGGAGCGAATGGCCAGAGAAGGCGTTTCCACCGAAGGCATCACCACTGACAAGCAACGGCTCACAGCTTTGGTCTTGCTCGCCGTTGAAAACGACAAAACCTTCCCACTCATTTTCTATCGCGATAATTGCGCCGACAATGCGCTTGACGCTGATGATGTGAATGAAGCTTATGTTCTCTCCGCTGGCGCATTGCTGGTCACCGGCACGCACTTTGCCAAAGCCAACACCGATGCCGCCCAACGCAAAGCCATGGCCATTGCCAAAGCTAATGGCCGTAAAATTATCATCGATATTGATTATCGCCCAAACCTCTGGGGCCTTGCGGGCCATGCCGCAGGTGAAGAGCGTTACATCAAATCTGATAAAGTAACCGCGCATTTGCAAACCATTCTGGCTGATTGTGATCTCATCGTCGGCACCGAAGAAGAAGTGCACATTGCTGGCGGCAGCGAAGATACGCTCGAAGCTCTTCGCAAAATCCGCTCTTATTCAAACGGTATCATCGTGTTGAAACGCGGCCCCATGGGCTGCGTGGTTTATCCAGCCGCAATTCCTTCATCCCTCGAAGACGGTATCATCGGCCAAGGCTTCCCCATAGAAGTTTATAATGTTCTTGGTGCTGGTGATGCTTTCATGTCGGGGTTTTTGCGTGGCTGGTTGAAGGGCGAGAAGCTGGAAACCTGCGCCACCTATGCCAATGCTTGCGGAGCCTTTGCGGTGTCGCGCCTACTTTGCTCGCCAGAATATCTCACATGGGTGGAGCTGCAATATTATTTGAAAAATGGCAGCAAACATCATGCGCTGCGCAATGATGAAGCTTTAAACCACATCCATTGGGCCACCACCCGCAGAAAGCAGCCGGACCAAATTCTGTCCTTTGCCATTGATCATCGCAAGCAATTGGAAGACATGGCCGATAAGCTTGGTGCATCACGCGAAAAAATCGCGCCCTTCAAACGCCTCGCCATGCAAGCCATTGGCAAAGTATCTGGCGGCAAGCCAGGTTACGGTACATTGCTTGATGACACTTATGGCAGAGAGGCCATGTTTGACGCGGCCAAACTGGGCTTGTGGATTGGCCGCCCTTTAGAGCAGCCCGGTTCGAGGCCCCTTCGCTTTGAATTCACCCAAGATGTGGGCGCCAGATTGGTTGATTGGCCTGTCACTCACACCATCAAGTGCTTGGCCTTCTATCACCCCGATGATCCGCAAGACCTGAAAACCGAGCAAGCTCAAAAATTAAGAACGCTCTATGAAGCGGCACGAAAAGTGGGCCGTGAACTTCTAGTGGAAATCATTGCCAGCAAAAATGGCCCGATGGATGATCACACCATCGCCAGAGCCATGACAGAGCTTTATGCTCTCGGCATAAAACCCGATTGGTGGAAGCTTGAACCACAAAGCTCCGCTGCGGCGTGGGATGAGATTAGCAACGTGATCGATGCTGAAGACCCTTTCTGCCGGGGCATTGTGCTGCTCGGATTAGAAGCGCCAGAAGTTGAACTGGCCAAAGGCTTCAAAGCCGTTGTTGGAAAAAAATATGTGAGGGGCTTTGCAGTGGGCCGCACAATCTTTAATGAAGCAGCAGAAGAATGGCTGCGCGGCGCGATCAGCGACGATGCCGCCGTCACCATGATGGCCGAAAAATTCGGCAATCTAGTCAAAATTTGGAATGAGGCACGCGGTGTTTAACACAAGCAAAACAGTCAAACTCACCACAGCACAGGCTTTGGTAAAATTTCTCACCAAGCAAATGGTGATGGTCGACGGCAAGAAACTTCCCATTTTCGCAGGCATGTGGGCGATCTTTGGCCACGGCAACGTGGCAGGCATAGGTGAAGCGCTCTTCCCTGCCCGCAAAGAACTGCCAACCTATCGCGGCCACAATGAACAGACCATGGCCCATAGCGCCATTGCCTTTACCAAGGCCAGCAATCGCCGCCGCATGATGGCTGTCACCACATCCTTAGGACCAGGGGCAATCAACATGGTCACTGCCGCTGCTGTGGCCCATGTGAACCGTCTGCCGGTTTTGCTTTTGCCGGGCGACATTTTCGCCAACCGCAGGCCTGACCCTGTGTTGCAGCAGATCGAAGATTTTAATGATGGCACAGTCTCCGTCACCGATTGCTTCAAACCCGTGTCACGCTATTTCGACCGCATCATGCGGCCTGAACAACTGATCCCGGCTTTGAACCGCACCATGGTGGTGCTGACGGATCCGGTTGATTGCGGCCCCGTCACCTTGGCCATGTGCCAAGATACCCAAACTGAAGCCTATGACTATCCGCTCGATTTCTTTGCTGAGAAAATCTGGACCATTCGCAGGCCCCGCGCAGATGCAGAAGAACTCGACCAAGCCATCCGGACACTGAGCATTGCTAAAAAGCCGGTGATCATTGCCGGCGGTGGCGTGCTTTATTCTGAAGCGTCCGAAACCCTTGCAGCCTTTGCTGCCAAGCACGGAATTCCCGTGGTGGAAACCCAAGCCGGAAAATCATCCCTGCCTTTTGCCAATGAGCTGAACATGGGCGGCATGGGTGTATCGGGCACCACAGCTTCAAATAATCTGTGCAATGAAGCCGATGTTATTCTTGCAGTGGGCACACGCCTGCAAGATTTCACCACAGGTTCATGGTCCCTATTCAAAAATGATAAGAAAAAAATTATCGGCCTCAACACGCAAAATTATGATGCGACCAAACATCGTTCATTGCCCTTGGTAGCTGATGCAAAAATTGGCCTTGAAGATTTAAGCCTAGGCTTAGGAAAATGGGTTGTACCTATTGCGTGGACAACCCGCGCCAAAAAAGAGCGCATGGACTGGATCAAGATTGCGGAGAAATATACCAAATCCAGCAATGTTGAACGGCCCTCAGATTCACAAGTGATCGGTGCCGTGCAGCGCGCGCTGGGCAGTGAAGCACATGTGATGTCTGCCGCAGGAGGCTTGCCCGGCGAAATGCACAAGCTCTGGCAAGCAGGCATTCCCGGTTCCTATCACATGGAATATGGCTTCTCGTGCATGGGCTATGAAATAGCAGGCGGCCTTGGCATTAAAATGGCAAGGCCCGATGCCAATGTTGTGGTGATGATGGGAGACGGCACATATATGATGGCCAATTCCGAACTCGCCACATCCGTGATGCTCGGCCACAAGCTTACTATTGTGCTGTTGGATAACCGTGGCTTCGGTTGCATCAACCGCTTGCAATTTGCCACAGGCAGCGAGCGCTTCAACAATCTGTTCGATTACAACACCAAGCAAGATGTCTCACCTGCGATTGATTTCGTAATGCACGCCGCCAGCATGGGTGCCATTGCTGAAAAAGTATCATCATTGGCAGATTTAGAAGCAGCCTTAGTTCGCTCCAAGAAAAACACCCGCACCACGATGATTGTGATCGACACCGATCCAATGGAAACAACCGATGCCGGTGGCAGCTGGTGGGAAGTGGCCGTGCCCGAAGTCTCAACAAGGCCCACAGTGGTTGCTGCAAGAAAGAAATATGTGAAAGCATTGAAGGGTCAACGCATAGGAAGTTAAGCAGAGCCATCATCACCACAAGGAGAATACGATGCCAAAACTTCTCGTTAAACCCAAAAAAGGCGATGGCCGAGTCACCCACGTCACGCCAAAATCAGCCAAGTGGAAATATGTGGGCTTTGATCTTTGGAAAACGCCGAAAGGCAAAATCGCCAAAGGCTCTGAGGCCAAGCGTGAAACCTGTTTGGTGTTCGTGTCTGGCAAGGGCCGTGTGACCATCAATGGCAAAGACTTTGGTGTGATCGGCGATCGCATGTCTCCGTTTGAAGGTAAACCATGGTCGGTCTATGTGCCACCCGGCTCGAAATGGTCGGTGGGCGCAACCACTGAAATGGCGCTGGCCGTGTGTTCCGCCCCCGCCAAAGGCAAGCATGGAGCCCGCGTGATTGGCCCTGAAGGCCTCTCTCAGGAAATTCGTGGCAAGGGTTCAAACACAAGGCACGTGACCAACATTTTGCCAGAGCAAGACCCACTGGCTGAAAGCCTTCTGGTTGTTGAAGTGATCACACCGAATGGCAACACCTCATCCTATCCGCCGCATAAGCATGACAAGGATGATCTGCCGAAAGAATCCTATTTGGAAGAAACTTATTATCACCGCATCAACCCGCCGCAAGGTTTCGCCTTCCAACGTGTCTATACTGATAATCGCAAACTCGATGAAGCCATGGCGGTTGAAGATGGCGATGTGACGTTGGTTCCCAAAGGCTATCACCCTTGCGCCACGGTGCATGGCTATGATCTTTATTATCTCAACGTGATGGCTGGCCCCAAGCGCACGTGGAAATTCCACAATGCGCCTGAGCACCAGTGGTTGTTAAAATAAAATCATAATCCCGTTGTGGGTCGTGGTCTGCTGCCATCGCTAAAGCGCGAAAACCGGAACGGGTGAGGATCAACGCACGGTTTCTCACCCGTCACAATCTGCGCCATCAACTTGCCTGCCCCCGGCCCAAGGCCAAAACCATGACCGGAAAAACCCGAGGCCATAAACAGGCCAGGCTTTTGCGTAATGGGTGAAATCACCGGCACCGCATCAGGCGTGGCATCAATCACGCCACCCCACTTTTCGGCAATTTGCATATTTTGAAATGCTGGAAAAGTTGATTTAATCGCAGCAGTCGCCTCATCCAAAATCCATTGTGCGGGCTCAGGATCAAGAATGCGCACCTGCTCAAAGGGCGAAACTTCATCCATGCTCCAGCGCCGCGCCAGTTTTGCCTCTTCAATAAAGCGCTTACCCAAACGCAAGCGAAGGCCCCGCCAATCCAGCATGAACACCGGCAGAAAATCCATCAGCAGCCGAAAACTATCCGGCACAATATCAGCAACCGATACAAAATTGTGAGTGACCGTGTAACCACCGTCCAAGCGTTTGCGGGCCGTAAATTTCCCCGCTGAAAAGCTGGTAGTGAACCCACCATCAAGCGGCGCTGTTCGCATCACCGAGCCCAGCACTCCCAATTGCGGAAATGAAACGCCCATATTGTGCAAAAACCGCCGCGACCAATATCCACCCGCCAGCACAACTGAGTCACACGCAATCGTTCCGCGTTCCGTCACCACCGCACTCACATGGCCTGCTGAAGTTTCAAGCCCTCGCGCTGCACAACTCGTAAAAATCTTCCCACCCAATTTTTGCAAAGCTCGCGCCATTGCTGGCACCGCGATGAAAGGCTCAGCGCGTGCATCGCTCGGCGTATAAAGTGCACCCGCCCATTTTACAGTGGAGCCCGGCAGCAATTGCGCAACTTGATCACTGGTGATCAAGCGCGATTCAATCCCATGGGGCACAGCACTGTTTTTCAACCAAGCCTCATGCTTGGCCATTTCTTTTTCGTCATCAGCCACATAGGCAATGCCGCAGGTTCTAAAACCTGTTTCAGCATTCACACGCTCATTCATGCCGCGCCACAATGCAAGTGATTCAAGGATCAGCGGAATTTCGCGTGGGTCCCGCCCCATCTGGCGGCACCACCCCCAATTGCGCGATGATTGCTCCGCCGCCACTTCACCCTTTTCAACCACCACAACGGAAAGTCCGCGCTCAGCGAGTTCCAGCGCTGTCATAATGCCCGCAATGCCAGCCCCAATCACCACCACATCAGCGCGCTGCGGCAACACATCATTCGGTGCAATTTTTTCAATGAAGGGCATTAGCGCGGATAGGCCTTGCGATATTGTTCTAACAAATGGGTGCGGTTCACTTCAGTATAAACTTGCGTGCTGGATAAGCTAGCATGACCCAGCAAATCTTGGATGACTCTCAAATCAGCACCTGCCCCCAATAAATGCGATGCGAAGGAATGACGCAGTGCATGAGGTGTGGCTGAGTCCGGCAAGTTCAAAGCCCCGCGCATCCGCTCCATGAGAAGTTGAATAATACGCGGAGAAAGTGCGCCGCCTTTCACACCACGAAACAGCGGCTCATTTGGCGATAGCGCAAGCGGGCACAGTTTGAGGTAAGTAGAAATGGCATCGCGCGCCACTTGCACCACAGGCACAATGCGCGTCTTGCCGCCTTTACCCAAAACCACAATCGGGTTGGTCTGCGCCTGCTTGACAGTGAGTGAAAGCGCTTCTGAAATACGAAGCCCACACGCATAGAGCAATGTCAGCACCGCAGCATCGCGGGCCTGCACCCAAGCCTCATCATTTTCAAAAACATCGGCAGCCGCCACCCGCCGCGCTGAATTTTCCGGCAATGGCCGAGGAACTGAATGTGAAATTTTAGGCGCACGCACCACACCCAATGCCGCGCATTTAAAATCACCTCGCCGCTCCGCATGGCGAAAAAACGAGCGAATGGCTGACATCTGCCGCGCCAGCGAACGGCTTTGAATGCCCGCAGTGCGCCGCTTGGCCATGAAGCTGCGAAAATCTGAGGCGGTTAATTCCGTAAGCATTTTAACCGAAGCCGCTTCACCCAAATGCCCTGCCAAAAATTCGCCAAACTGCGCCATGTCATGGGCATAGGCTTCCAAAGTTTTAAGCGCCATGCGCCGCTCAGATTTGAGAGCTTGAAGCCATAAAACTGCAATGTGAGCCGCATCAGGGTCCAAGTGAAATTGAAGCAGTGGCTTTTCCATAGCACCACATTAATCGCAATTTGATTCTGAGACGTTAAGGAATTATGGCCGCCATTGGGCTTTTATTGTACCCCATACAATTCCCAACTTGTGTGCCTTCTGCTTGTTTCTTATGAGATGTTAAATCTGGAAACGAAATAATGCGCTGGCAGCACGTGGCACTGGGAGTTTTGATCACTGCTATCTGGGGGTTTAATTTTGTTGTCTTGAAGGTTGCACTCGTGGGCGTGCCGCCTATTTTGCTCACCGCCATCCGCTTTATTTTTTCGTGCTTGCCGGTTTTATTTTTGCCGCGCCCCAAAGGCATGCGCTGGCGGGATTTGTTAATTGTCGGCTTCTCCAGTTTTCTGGGTCAATATATTTTTCTGTTTGTCGCCATGGCCAAAGGCATGCCAGCAGGGCTTTCCTCTGTCACATTGCAGCTGCAAGTTTTTGTAACAATTTTGTTCTCGGTGGTGTTTCTCGGCGAAAGACCACAGCTGCAACAATATTTGGGCGCTGCCTTGGCCTTGGCCGGGCTTGGCACCATCGCATCCACAGTGGGCGCAGGCAGCACTATTCCCGTGATCGCAATGGTTTTCATTGTGCTTTCAGCATGCACCTGGGCTTACGGCAACTTCACAGTGCGAAAAGCTGGCCCCGATGCGGGCTTTGGCACTCTGGCTGGTGTGTGCTGGATGAGTTTGGTGCCACCGCTTCCCGCCCTTGCCATTTCTTTCGCATTTGAGGGGCCCGATCGAATGTTGGCCGCCCTCACCCACATGCAGCCCATCACTATGGCAGCAATTGCCTATACCGTGGTTCTATCAACCTGGGCTGGCTTTGCAGTGTGGGGCTATTTGCTTTCAACTTATCCCGCAGGCAAAGCCGCCCCTTTTGCGTTGCTGGTGCCCGTGTGTGGCGGCCTGTCGAGCTATTTGGTTTTGGGTGAAACACTCAGCCCCTTACGGCTTGTGGGCTCGCTGATGATTTTTGCAGGCCTCGGCATTATTTTGCTCCCCTGGCACAAATTACTGGGCCGTGTTCCAGTATAAAAAAGGCCAGTCTCGCAACTGGCCTTCGTCTTTGGATAAACGTTATTGGGTCAGACCAACAACAGGTAGCACTTTCACACCTTCAGCCTTCACCGCTTGCAAACCCATAGGATCAAGGCCCAATGCGGCCAAAATCGTAGGCGCAACTTGTTGGTTGCTCACAGCATCTTTCACTTCGCTGGCAGCAAGGGCAGGATTACTCAGTAGCAAGGCCACATGCGTGTCGTCCTCGCCAAAACCACCGTGTTCAGCGATTTTTTTGGCATCGGTCTTGGTATAGATCACGCCATTGGCAGGCAAAATTGTGATGTCTGGAACACGGCTATCTTTGCTGGCATCACCAAACACGGCCATGGTTTTTGGAGCATCATAGATTTCGCTGATGGCTAACTTATCTTTCATCGCATCCAAAGCTTTCACAGCATCGGCAGTTTTAGATTGATCAGCGAGCCAAATAAGCGCCACTGAATCCATGGTCACTTGCGCCCCCAAATCTTTCTGCACGCTGTCCAATGCTGCAGGAATCATTTTCTTATCAACGATCTTCTTCAGCGCGGGGTTCATGGCTGATTGGCCGTGCTTGGCCGACAGAATGACCAGCGTATCTTTATCCAAACCTTTGGCTTGCAACTCAGCCATCATTTTACCAATCGACTCATCGGTATGCTTGATGGCTGCAGCGAGATCTGCTGTTGGCGTGCCCTTGTCATCGGAATAGCCAACCGTCTTTTGACCCACGCTCACAGCTTGGAAGTTCATGCCGAATATTGCAGGAACACCTGCGCCATCAACGCCTGTGCTGCTCTTGCCATCAATTTGATTGATGATGGCTGCAACCTTCATATCATCATAGGGCATGGTCTTGGCGGCATTTTCAGTGAAGCCAAACTTGGAATTGATTTCAGGCACAAATAAATCGTCAACACCTTTGCCCGATGGGCCATTGGTGATTTCATAAGCAGGGTGTTTATCGCTCCATGCGGTTTTCATGCCAGCGGCTTTGGCCACTTCGAACACAGTGTTCACGCGCAAGAACTCATGCGGATAAACCGGCTTGCAACCATTAGCACCATCGCGTGGAAGCTTGGCTTCATCAATGCCGCCACCGCCATCAACGGTATCCATGTTCTTGTCGATTGATTCGTCATAGACCACTTCAGTGCCTTTGACTTTGCAATCAGAGCCCGGCGCAGAAAGAGCACGGTCATATGAATCATCGTAATACACACCCGTTGATTTCGGGCTGCCGCCTGTGATCAAGGCCAAGAGGCCGGGAAATGAATCCGATGGCTTACCAGAAGCAGCATTTGAATAATGCACGCCGTGGCCGGCCAAGGTGGCCATGGCGGATGTGGGATTGGCTTTTATATAATTAGCCAAATCCATGTCATGTAAACCATCAACACTGAGCAAAAGCACATGCTTCATTTTCAATGTCTGTGCGAGAGTTGGAACTGTGCTGCCCATGCACAAGGCAACAGCGCAGGCTGCGCTCAAAAGGGCATTTGTGAAATTCATTGTCATTCTCCGAAAGCCGCGGAAGCGCGGAAGTCAGAGAATTGAAGCCGCCCTATGACAGTTACATAACAGCGGAGATTACAAAAAAGTAAACCCGCGAGTCCATCGCGGGTTTATGTCATTTTATGCTTCGGCGCGTCTTGGGCCTTTGTAGCCACCTGATGGCCTGCTGTCGCCACGCTTGCCAGCCGCTGTGCCACCGGGTTTGCGGTTGCGGTTCAGGCCGTCACCCTTGGGTTTGAACCAAGGCTTGTTCGGATTTTCTGGACGAGCTTCAGCGCGTGGCTTTGGCTTTTGATACATTATGGAAGGCACACCTGCCAGCGGGGTCCATTTCGAACCTTCTGGCATTTCGCGCTTTTGTGGCGCGCGTTTTTCTTCAACATGTCGAGTTTCGGCCTGTTGCTCATGAGCAGGCTTGTTTTTGAAATCAGCCTGACCACGGTGGAAACGGCCACCTTGGGGTTTGCCGCCTTGTGGCTTGGTTGAACGACCATTGGGCCTGCGGGCTTCTCTTTCTTCTGGTCCAAGCACAGCTTTACCTAAAGCGTGCTGCACCACTGGAACTGTTTGGCGGATGGTTTTTTCAATATCGCGCAGCAATGAACGTTCATCGCCTGCACAAAATGCAATCGCCACACCTTCAGCGCCCGCACGGGCCGTGCGGCCAATGCGGTGAACGTAAGATTCTGGCACATGCGGCAGATCGAAATTGATCACATGCGAAACGCCATCAACGTCAATGCCGCGGGCGGCAATGTCGGTGGCAACCAACACAAGAATCTTGCCCGCTTTAAATCCGGCCAAAGCCTTTTCGCGGTTGGGTTGGCTCTTGTTGCCGTGAATGGCAGCAGCGGTGTAATTCGCACCAGCCAGACTTTTCACAACCTTGTCAGCGCCATGCTTGGTGCGGGTGAACACCAAGGTGCGGGTCATGTTATTGTCTTTCAGCAGCTCATTCAAAAGCGCTGGCTTATTGCCTTGCTCCACGTGAATAACTGATTGGTTCACACGCTCAGCCGTTGTTGCAACGGGAGCCACTTCTACGCGCACAGGGTCTGTGAGCAGACCAGAAGCGAGGTTTGAAATTTCCTTCGGCATAGTGGCCGAGAAGAACAGGTTTTGGCGGCTCTTTGGCAACATGCCCGTGATTTTACGGATGGCATGAATGAAGCCGAGATCCAGCATTTGATCCACTTCATCAAGCACAAACACTTCCACTTTTGAAAGTGTCACAGCGCGGCGCTCGATCAGATCAACGAGGCGGCCCGGTGTTGCCACCAACACATCAACACCACCACGCAGAATTTCCATCTGCTTGCCCAGTGAAGTGCCGCCGAACACCACAGCGCGAGAAAGTTTCATATATTTGCCATACGTTTTAAAGCTCTCGCCAATTTGCGCAGCAAGCTCACGCGTGGGCGAAAGGATCAAAGCACGGCAGGTGCCTTTGGCGGGGCGTTCAACATGCTTGGCCAAGCGATCTAAAATCGGCAGAGCGAAAGCCGCAGTTTTGCCAGTGCCTGTTTGGGCAATGCCCAACAAATCCTTGCCTTGCATCAATGGCGGAATGGCGCGGGCTTGAATGGGGGTTGGTTTATCATAACCTTCAGCAGCAATGGCCTTGAGAAGGAGTTCGTTTAAATTGAGTTCGGTGAATGAATTCACAAGTTTATCCAATGTCGGAGCAATGGGAAAAGCGCTGGCCCATGTCCGACATGCTGAAGCGTGACAATTCACGCGAACAGCTCGGGCTGGCGCTTAAACGTTCCCACATGAAAGGATTGTTCGGGGTCTTTCGCGCCAGCGGAACGGCTGCATCAAATGCGCCTCATGTATTCATTAAGGCTGACTGCGACGGGGCTTGTATGCCTATGTTGCAGTGCAATGTCAATGGGGGGGCGTCGATACCGTAGCAGACAGTTGCAAAGCGTTGACAAATTTGCCAACACTGGCATATGAGACAAACTCGCAAAATATCTTGGCTCAAGGCAGCGCGGCGGGATTTTGAAGATTTTCCTGGTGAGGTGCAAAACCAGATGTTTGACGCGCTCACTTTTGCAGCTGAAGGCGAAATGTCAGGCAATGCCAAGCCGTTTAAAGGTGTTGACGGTGGTGTTTTTGAAATTGCCTTGAGGTATCGTGGCGATGCTTTTCGCAGTCTCTATGCAGTTAAAGTTGATGTTGATATTTGGGTGCTTCATGCCTTCCAAAAAAAATCAAAATCAGGAATTAAGACACCACAATTTGAAGTGGACCTCATTAGGGAACGATTGAAGCGATTAAAGGAAGCATTGAAATGAGCAAAGATGATTTTGAATTGGTGCGTGGCAGCGGTAATATTTATCGTGATTTTGGTCGTGCAAACTCTGATCTTGAGCAAGCGCGCGCCATTATTGCGGCTAAAATTGTTGGTGCCTTGGATGCACAAAAACTTTCAACGCGGGATGCTGAAAAATTGACAGGCATCGCCCATTCTGAGTTCTCCCGTATCCGTAACGCACAATTGGCTAGATTTACACTCGATCGGCTTATTGCAGTTTTGGGCAAGCTTGATGACGGTGTTGAAGTCAAAGTCACGTTCAATAAACGTAAGTCAGCGCCACAAGTGGTGGAACACGCGGCTTAATCTCACCCCTTGTCAATCTCGGCCTGCGTCACTGTATGCGTATATTGGAACTGCACTGTGGCGCCCGGTGCCAGTGTGCTCCATATGCCGTCATTGGCGGTGGTGTCTGGTGATGCTGCTGCTCCTAAGGGACCGGGCACGGTGAGGGTGTCATTGGTCACACCCCCTGCTCCGCTGGCGATCACCACGCCCGGCGTTCCGTGCAAGTCAGTCACTTTAACGTTTGTCACTGCCACGTTGCCTGTGTTGGACACGGTGTAGGTGTAAGTTATGATCTGACCAAGAACAACAGGTGAAGGTGCAGTGGCATAAGTTTTGCTGATCACCAAAAGTGGCGTGGGTGTGCCATTATTGGTGATCACGCAGCTCACATCGTCGGCGGCCTGGATTGTGAAATTGATGGGCACAGTGTTGAGCGCTGAAACAGATGTGCCTGTTGCATTGTTGTTGGTGCAGGCCACAGTCTGGGCATAGCCTGTGAGCAATGAGGCTGAACCCGCCGACATCGCCTCAGTGAGCGAATAAGCAGAATTAGCCGTGGCTGTAAAACTCATCGCTGCCGATGTGATGGCCGCTGCCGCACCTGTGGTGTTGATGGCGGCAGGCGCACCTGTGCCTGTTGCTGTCAGTTTAAATTGATCAGCCGCGGCAAGGCGGCCAGAGGCGGCCAAGGCTTTTTGTAATGTAATTTTTGGTGCGATACCTGCGTTGGTGAAAGTGCAGGTGATTTGCGCAGCAGGCAAAACATTAGCCGCCGGAATGTTGAGCAATAATCCCGTGAGCGTGCCGAACGAAGCGGGGTTTCCGGTCACTGCTGCGTTGGCATCGGTGCAGCTGGCACCTGACAATGTGAAGTAGGAACTTGTGCCCTCAGAAATCTGAGTTGTGGCGTTCAGCGTTGTCACTGTTAGCACTGTGGGCGCAGCGGGCGCAGGCGTGCCCGCTGTTGCCGTTGTAATGGCGGCTGGCGCTGCCGATAAATTAGCAACTGAGAAACTGAATGGACCACCAGCCACATTGGTTGTGGTTTTCCGAATGGCGACAGTGGCAGGAACAGCTGTGTTGGTGATGATGCAAGTGATTTGTGCTGCAGGCAAAACATTGGCCGCAGACACCGAGAGCACAGCACCGGCCAAGCTGCCAAAACTTGCAGGGTTTCCCGTGAAGCCGGAGTTTGCATCAGTGCAGGTGGCTGACGTTGCTGTGAAGCTTGCGGTCACCGTTTCAGTCACTTGAATTTGAGTGTTAGCAGCAGTCACCTGTATGGCTGAGGGCGCTACAGGCGTTGCCGTATTGGCGGCAACGGTTGTGATGTTGGCGGGGTTTGAGGCCAAGTTCGAGGCCACAAATATAAATGGACCGCCCACCGAACTTGCTGTAATTTTTTGCAACGCAAAGGTCGCAGGTTTGGGCGCGTTGGTATAGGTGCAAAGAATTTTTGCGAAGGGTTTGAGATTGGCCGCTGGAATGGTGATGACACTTCCTGCAATCGAACCAAAGCTGGCGGGATTACCCGATGTTCCGGAATTGGTATCCGTGCAGGTTCCAGTGGTCAGATTAAAATTCGTGTTGGCAGCTTCAGTAAGTGTGACCGGATTGGAAATGCTTGTCACCGAAATATAATTGGGCACCACTGGTGCAGCCGTGCCAGCAGCTGTGGTTGATATGTTTGGAATTGCACCCGCAAGATTTGTCGCAGTAAAACTGAACGGTCCACCCGGTAAAACTGTTGTAATTTTTTGGATGGCCACCAGCGGAATGGCTGGGTTCACGATATTGGTAAATGTACAAGTGATCTGGGCCTTGGCGCGTATATTGGTTGCAGGAATGGTGAGCACCGTGCCCGCAAGTGTTCCAAATGCTGTGGCAGGGTTGCCTGAAGCTGCCGCATTACCATCCACGCAAGTGGCCGATGTGATGCTAAAGTTTGTAGCAACGGTTTCAGTGATGGTGACAGCAACGCCATTGGTTGTGGCCAGTATCGGCGTGGTGACAGCAGGATAAGGCGTTCCAGCACTGGCTGTGCTGATGGCTGCTGGTGTTGAGGCCAGATTGGTCGCTGTAAATGTGAAAGCCCCGCCGGCAGAGCCCAGCGTTGTTTTCTGCAAAGCAACCGTGGCTGCCGTGGCGGTGTTGACGGCATTGGTAATCGTGCAGCTAATCTGTGCGGCGGCAACAACATTGGCGGCAGGAATCGTAAGCACATTCCCCACGAGCGTTCCGAAGCTGGCCGGATTCCCCGTCACCACTGCATTCGCATCCGTACAAGTTGCGGCAGTGGCCGTAAAATTTGTGGCCGGTGTTTCGGTAATGGTCACGGCAGTGTTGAAAGCCGTAACGGTGGTGGCGGTGGGTGAAGCCGGTGTAGCCGTATTGGGTGCCGTTGTTGTAATGCCCGCAGGTGCGGCGGCAAGATTAGTTGCAGCAAACGTGAAGGGCCCGCCGATTGCACCACTCGTTATTTTTTGCAGTGTTACGGTGGCTGGTTTGGCTGTGTTCGTGAAGGTGCAAGCAATAGCATCGCCGTAGATAGTGGAGCCAAAGTTGAAACTTACAATAGGCTGATTTGCGGGCAGAACAGTCGGTGAGCCTGCAAAACCATTCGTGCAGTTTAAATTAGTGTTATACTGCGACAAATTACTAACGCTGCCTACAGCCATCCGTTCATCAATAGTGGCACTGACGCTGGAAGAAAGGGTTGCAACTGCAGCGCCAAATGGCCCATTGCCCGCACCCGTTGATGTGACAGAGGCGAGGACAGTTCCACTGCTTGTCGACTTGACACCATAGGTGAATTGGTCAGCACTGTTGGCTCGACCACCACTGATGACCTTGTTCACTGTAATTGATGAATATTGGACAGCAAGCATAACACCTTGCAAGCCCCCGGCGACCAATTGCACATTGACCGTGGTGGGGCTGAGGCTACCCATGATATAAGCGCCTACAGTGCCTGCAACACCTGTCGTGACGAAAGTTGATGTGCCCGTTCCACTGGCAGTGGGGTATATGGCACCTGTCGTTGGAGGCACCTTATCTTCCAACGTCCAGACAGCCCCATTGGTGACGAAAGTGAGAGACTCTCCGTTGTTTGAAGATTCCGCGTCAGCCACTACCAACTTATATTGGCCCGTTGAAACGACACCATTTGGGGGCGTGACTTTAATATTCGACAGGGTCAAATTCACGGTTCCACCTGCCGCGGTGTAAAGGATGGGTTTGCCTGGAATGCCAAGGAAAGCGGAATTGCCAGTGGCA
This sequence comes from Hyphomicrobiales bacterium, assembly GCA_025359215.1. Classification (GTDB taxonomy): domain Bacteria; phylum Pseudomonadota; class Alphaproteobacteria; order Rhizobiales; family Aestuariivirgaceae; genus Aestuariivirga. The sequence continues at coordinate 6,584 of JANYHE010000056.1, read as the reverse complement.
GCGCCACTCCAAGCGGGGGCGGCAACGGCGACAATCGTGTCAGTTCCCGGCGAATTGCCAGAAAGCGTGAACGAGAAGATAGAACCATCTGATAACGTGATCGAGAACAGTTGGCCACCGCCAAACACAGTGGCGTTATTATATGTGGACATATCCATCCAGCAGTAAGTCTGCCAAGCGGCAGGTGCCGCACCTTGCGAAGTGGCTGGGCCACAGGTTGAAGCAAGCACTTGCGAAGCCGAAACTATAAGCAAAGCCATCGCCCAAAAGACGACACTAATCCATTGCCTAAGCAGGGCCAATCGCAACATCAGCAACCAGTTATTATTGAAATTTAAACTCTGAAGTGTTTACCGCTGGCCGGGTTATGAAATGGTTAATAAACTATTTATTTTGGCCAGAGATCTGCCTTTTAGGGATGTATAAACGTCGACACCAAAGCCGGAAGTTCATTCATCTTGGCAAACAGCGCTTCGGCGCCGATATCTTTAAGTTTTTCGCCGTGGGCTGTTTCATCGTCATGAGTGCCGGTGAACCCTAACGTCCAGCAGCCAGCATCAACGGCGGCTGTAACTCCCGTCACGGAATCCTCAACCACAATGCAATGATCGGCTTTCACGCCGGCCTTTTTGGCTGCTAACAGAAACACATCAGGGGCCGGTTTGCCGTGAGGCACATCTTCAAACGTGATAATAGCATCTTTGAAATAACCCATAAGTCCAGTGAGTTGCAGCGCAAGCTTCACACGTTCTTTGGGGCTGTTGGAGGCAATCGACATGGTGAGACCCATGTTGCGGATACTTTCAAGGGCATCGCGCACACCGCGCACCAATTGCAATTCACTGCGATAAAGTTCGGCAAGCCGCGCGTTCTTTGCTGTGAGCAAGTCATCAGGGAAAATTGTGCCGCGTTGCGCCGTCAATTCCTTGAGCATGGCCTCAAATGTACGGCCCACAAAACGGCGATGCGCCTCGGCTTCCGTCATCTCAATGCCGAAACGTTTGAGAATTTCAACGTCGGCGCGCATCGACAAAGGCTCGCTATCGACCAAAACGCCGTCACAATCGAATATGATATGAGAAATTGTCATGAGCCTAAGTGCCGGAATGCCGCTATCACGTCAACATAAACAGCGCGTTTAAACGGAATAATTAAATCAAGCATCTCATCCATTTTGGCCCAGCGCCACTCATCAAACTCTTGTTTATGTCCAGGTGGTGTGAGGTTGATTTCTCTGTCGTCCCCTAAAAATTCAATGGCAAACCATTTTTGTTTTTGGCCTCGATATTTGCCTTTCCAGCTTTTACCGATCAAGTGAGCTGGCAGATCATAGGTGAGCCAGCCGGGCGCTTCAGCAATCACCCGCGCCGAGGTAACGGCCGTTTCTTCCTGCAATTCACGCAAAGCTGCCAATTTGGCATCTTCGCCTTCATCAATACCGCCTTGTGGCATCTGCCACCATTTTCCCACCCCATCATCATTCTGCTTTTCAAAGCGGCGGCCAATCCAAACATGGCCTTGCTTGTTCAGAAGCATAATGCCCACGCAAGGGCGATAAGCTGTAATTTCAGTCATTAACCCAATCTGCCTTTAAATGCGGCACTGGCCGGAATCAGAATAACACCACGATCCGCCGCAGATTTTGCCCATTCCGAAACGGTTTTGATGGTGATATCCAAACCAGAGCCTGTCGCAATGGCTATGCCATTGGTTTTGGCTTCTTCTTCCAGCAAGTTCAATGCATTATTGATGGATTCTGCGTTGGCATCAGCATCGATCACAGTCTGACCACGGCGCACCGGAAATTGGATCGATTTTGCAGTTTCTTCGGTGGCCGAAAGTGGCAGCGAACCATCTTCAATGAACAAAAGCCCGCGTTTTCGCAGTTCCAACAAGAGTGGCTTTACAGCTGTTGGCGACGATAAATAGCGCCCACCCATATAATTGATAATGCCGGTGTAGCCCGCAAAGCGGCTCAAGTGCCAGTAGAGTGAATCAATGTTTTCAGCAGGCGCACTATCTGTGAGAAGCGTTTTCGGACCAGGATTAGTGCCCGGGTAGCCAACCGGTTCCAAAGGCAATTGCAGCATTACTTCATGGCCTTGAGCGCGGGCCTTATCCACTTGGGCTTGCAGATTATTGCCATAAGGTGCGAACGCCATTGTGACATCGGCTGGCAGATCTTTCATGGCCGAGGCCGTGAGTTTTTCGTTCAGGCCCATGCCACCGAGGATGATCACTATTTTTGGCGAATCTGAATGGATAATGCCCATCGGCACCGTGCGGGCATAAACCTCCGAGGGTTTGCGCCCCCCGCCAATGCGCGGCAATGGGCCAATGGCATTGGCCTCTGTCACATTCTCTTGTGGTGCTTTGGTGAGCGGGATTTTGGGGCTCACAAATATTGTGGCGTCTTGCTGATAAGTCTCTTGCTCGACGGGTGGCTCGATAGTGACTTTGGCCTTTTGCGGGGGCGCATCATCAATGCTGCCGGTGTCAATGGGCGCATCATCGGGCACGGCTTCAACCGAGACAACTTTAACCTCAGGAATAGGTGGCGGAACTGCTGCGATTACGATGGGTTCGCCCGCAAAGGGCATGGGTTGTTTTGTAGCCCAAACGCCGCCACCCAAAAAGCCAGCAGTCACCAAAAAATAGGCGCACGTCAAAGCTGAAGGGCGCTTGCCCCACAGTCTTTGCGACAGGCTGCGCTTATGGAGCGGCTGTTTCAGTTCATCACGGCGCATTATGGTCTGCTCGAATCCTTTGCATCGTTTTGCCGAGAGAAGCGTTAACGCCTCATTAACTCTGTTCGAATTTTTCCAATAAAAAAGGCCAGTCTTGCGACTGGCCTTTTTAAATTTAACGGGCGAAAGCTTACTTAGCTTCAGCCACAGGAGCTTCCACAGCCACTTTGGCCTTTGTGTTATAAGTGAGCTTTTCCGTGATGCGAGCACGCTTGCCTGTAAGACCCTTGAGGTAATACAATTTAGCACGACGCACTTTACCGCGACGGATCACCTTGATCGAGTCAATCATTGGCGAATAGAGCGGGAACACACGTTCAACGCCTTCACCATAAGACATTTTGCGCACCGTGAAGTTCTCATTGATGCTGCCACCAGCGCGCGCAATGCACAGGCCTTCATAGGCCTGAATACGAGTGCGCTCACCTTCAACAACTTTAACATTCACAATCAAAGTATCGCCGGGAGCGAATTCTGGAACTTGGCGCTTGGCCGCAACGATGGCAATTTGCTCTTTTTCAAGCTGCGCAATGATATTCATGGTACAAATCCTAATTTAGAAGTTGGGGGCTTCTAGCGGCAAGCCCAGTTAAAAGTCAACCTTTGGCCTTGACATATTTTTCCCAAAGATCAGGGCGACGCAATTTTGTTAATTCTTCACGTTTTTCCAGCTTCCAGCGGGCAATCGCCTTGTGATCGCCAGAGGCTAAAATCTCAGGCGTTTCAAGGCCTTCCCACGTGCGAGGCTTGGTGTAATGCGGGTGTTCGAGAAGACCATCTTCAAAGCTCTCTTCAGCATGGCTTTCATTATGGCCCATAACACCGGGCAACAGGCGGATGATGGAATCCAATATTGTCAGGGCCGCAGGCTCGCCACCCGATAAAATAAAGTCGCCAATCGAGACTTCTTGCAGCTGGCGGTTTTCAATCACGCGCTCATCAATGCCTTCAAAGCGACCGCAGATCATCATGCAGCCTTCGCCTAATGCCAATTCACGCGCCAAACTCTGCGTAAAAGGCAGCCCACGTGGGCTCATCAAAAGGCGCGGGCCTTTATGGGGCGTGGCATCAATGGCGCGGGCCAAAATGTCTGGTTTCAACACCATGCCAGCACCACCGCCCGCAGGGTGATCATCAACGGTGCGGTGTTTATCCGAAGTGTGGGCGCGAATGTCATGAGCATCAAACGCCCATTTGCCTTCGCTCAAGGCTTTGCCAGCGAGGGAGTGGCCGAGGGTTCCGGGGAACATATCCGGGAAAAGCGTGAGAATGGTGGCGTGGAAGGTCATAAATCTATGTTGCACATTTTGATTTGATCGTCATCCCAGCGAAGGCTGGGTGCCAGCCTTCGCTGGGATGACGGAGTTAGGGAGATTGTTTCTCTTCTTTCAAATAGTCTTCAGGTAAATCGACAACAACTCTAGCGGCAGAAGCTTCAACGATGAAGGTTTTATTATAAGGGATCAGCACCGTATCGGCGCGTCCCTCAATCTTCACATCCACCAAATCACCAGCGCCAAAATTTTCAAACCCGATGATGGTGCCTAAAGCAATATCACCATTGAAAATGGGTACACCAATCAGGTCATGCAAATAGAGTTCATCTTTAGGCAATTGTGCGCGGGTGATGAAAAGCTCAGTGCCTTTTAAGGTTTCGGCTTTGTTGCGATCAACAATATTCTTCAGTATACAGATGAAATCTTCAACTTGTAATTTCAGCTTGGTGATTTCGAATATCTCGCCAGTGGCTGAAACTAGCGGGCCATAGGTTGCGATAGCGCGTGGATCAGCGGTGAAGCTTTTCAATTTCACTTCACCGCGAATTCCATGAGCACCTAGAATAACGCCGACTAAGATCATAGTGTTCACTCACCTTAGCATCGCCCCTCTCCCCTTGAGGGAGAGGGTGCCCGAAGGGCGGGTGAGGGGTTGTTGGCAGCAGAATTTCCCTTCAACCAACCCCTCATCCGTCGCAAGAACGCCACCTTCTCCCTCAAGGGGAGAAGGATAAGTTTGAGTTATTAAGCAGCTGGGGCTTCAGCTGGCGCAGCGGCAGCCGCTTCTGCAGCGGCCTTTGCGGCGGCAACAGCAGCGGCTTCAGCAGCAGCCACTTTTGCCAATGCAGCTTCAGCAGCTTTTTCACGCTCTAGGCGCTTCTTGCCGGGCAGAGCTTTTGTTGGATTGTTGCGCACAGGGCGTTTTGCAACACCAATAGCATCAAGGAAGCGCAGAACGCGGTCTGTTGGTTGCGCACCCTTCTTCATCCATTCAGTGGCTTTTGCGCCATCGATCTTCACACGGTCCACAGCATCCTTAGCCAGCATCGGATTGAAAGCACCGATCACATCAATGAACTTACCATCACGTGGGCTGGTCGCAGCAGCAACAACGATGTGATAATAAGGGCGTTTCTTGGAACCTGCACGAGCAAGGCGGATTTTAAGTGACATGGGTCGTTCTCCTATTGATTAAATTATTTCTTCTTCCCAAAACCGGGAAAACCTTTGAACGGCGAACCGCCCAACCCGGGCAGCCCTCCTAAACCTGGCAGCATGGGCTTGGGCTGTGGCGCATTTAAAAGTTCCTGCATGTCGGGTGGCAGAGCATTGGGGTCTAACCCTGCCAATTCCTTTTGCATGGATTCCATTTCAGCTTCTGAAGGCGCACCCTTGCCGCCCATCATTTTGCCCAGCATGCCTTTGCCTTGGCCCATCTGGTTCATCATGGTGGCCATTTGCAGATGCATCTTGAGCAGCTTGTTAATTTCTTCAACCTTGGTGCCAGAGCCAGCGGCAATGCGCTTCTTGCGCTTGCCATCTAATATTTTTGGATTGCGGCGTTCCTGCTTGGTCATCGACCCAATAATGGCGAGCTGCTGATTGAACACTTTTTTCTGAAGGTCCATGCCTTCCATTTGTTTTTTCACTTTGCCCATGCCGGGCAGCATGTTTATAATACCGCCCATGCCGCCAAGCTTTTCAATCTGGCGCAGTTGATCAGCAAGGTCATTGAGATCAAAAGCGCCTTTGCGCATTCGCTCAGCAATTTTCTTGGCTTTGTCGTGATCAATATCAAGCGCGGCGCGTTCAACCAGCGACACCACATCGCCCATGCCCAGAATGCGGCCAGCGATCCGGTCTGGGTGAAAATCTTCAAGACCATCCAGCTTTTCGCCAGTGCCCATAAGCTTGATCGGCTTGCCCGTCACAGCCCGCATCGAAAGCGCAGCACCGCCACGGCCATCACCATCAATACGGGTGAGCACAATGCCAGTGATGCCGATTTTTTCATCGAATGAGCGCGCTAAGTTTACAGCGTCTTGACCGGTGAGGGCATCAACAACCAGCAGGGTTTCTTTAGGTTTGCAAATGTCACGAACGGCGGCCGCTTCGGCCAGCAATTCTTCATCAATGTGAAGGCGGCCCGCGGTGTCCAGCAGCACCACATCATAAGCGCCTTTGCGCGCTTCGCTCATAGCGCGTTTGGCGATTTGAACAGGGCTTTCGCCTTTCACTATCGGCAAGGTGTTCACGTTCACTTGGGTGCCCAGAATAGCAAGCTGCTCTTGGGCCGCAGGCCTGCGCGTATCAAGCGAAGCCATCAACACTTTGCGCTTTTCACGCTCGGTGAGGCGCTTGGCGATTTTTGCAGTCGTGGTAGTTTTGCCAGAGCCTTGCAAGCCCACCATCAAAATCGCCACAGGTGGCGAGGCGCGCAAGTTCAGCGCCGATTGATCAGAGCCAAGTGTTTCAACCAAAGTATCGTGAACAATTTTCACAACCATCTGGCCGGGCTTGATCGATTTTACAACGTCAGCACCCACCGCAAGAGAGCGCA
>JANYHE010000099.1 GCA_025359215.1 Hyphomicrobiales bacterium | reverse complement strand
GGCGTTTTGGGTGCCAACGCCTTTGAATATTATTGATCTTCTCGATCTTATGTCCACCACGGGTTATTTGGCAAACATCGAACGCGGGCCGGGCCGGCATGGAATTTCCAATGCCTTTTTTCTTTATGTGCGCGACCCTGATGGCCACCGCATTGAAATTTATTGTTCGGATTATTTAACGGTTGATCCTGATCTTGAACCGATCAAATGGGATTTGAAAGATCCGCAGCGCCAAACGCTTTGGGGCGCTGCAGCACCAAAATCTTGGTTTGAAGAAGGCACGCAATTCGAAGGCATTGTACCGCAAGACGCGGCTCTCAAAGCCCAACCCATCGTGGCTCCATAATGGACAACGATGATTTTCGCTTGTGGAGCCACAAGGCCGCAGACTGGGGCGCAGATTACCGCGCTTCATTGCGTGATCTTTCAGTGCGTGCGCAAACCAAACCCGGTGAAATCTACAATGCTGTTCCCATCGCAGCGCCTGAAAGCTCTGAATCGATGGATGCAATATTTGCCGATTTTGAAAAGATCATTCTGCCCGGCATAACACATTGGCAACACCCACGCTTCTTTGCCTATTTCCCTGCCAACGCAGCACCCGCCTCAGCTATAGCCGAGCAGCTCGTCTCTGCAATGGCGGCACAATGCATGCTGTGGCAAACGTCACCAGCAGCAACCGAGCTCGAAACCCGCGTGATGGAATGGCTGCGCCAAGCCATCGGGCTCCCATCATCATTCACGGGTGTGATCCAAGATTCAGCATCATCAGCAACATTGGTAGCAACGCTGATCATGCGCGAACGTGCCCTAGCGTGGAGCGGCAATACACACGGCCTATCTGGCCAGAGCCGCTTGCGCATTTATTGTTCTGGTCAAGTGCATACGTCCATTGATCGCGCCATTTGGGTTGCTGGCATTGGTTCCGACAATTTGGTGCGCATCCCCGTGGCGGGCGAGCTTCGCGGAATGGATATAGCGGCTTTGGAAGCTGCCATTTTAGCTGACATTGCCGCTGGCTTTAAACCCGCTGGCATTATTGCTTGCGTGGGCGGCACCAGTGTGGGTGCAACTGATGCCATCGCCGAGGTTTGTGCTGTGGCAAAGAAATATGATCTCTATGTTCATGTCGATGCCGCTTGGGCGGGTTCAGCTATGATTTGCCCTGAATATCGGCATTTTTGGGCAGGTATAGAAATGGCTGATTCAGTGGTGTTCAATCCGCATAAATGGTTGGGGGCACAGTTTGATTGTTCTGCGCATTTTGTGCGCGATCCAAAATCCCTGGTGCGCACATTGGCCATTCAACCGGAATATTTGAAAACCTATGGCGCAGACGGCATACTCAATTATTCCGAATGGTCGGTGCCTTTGGGCAGGCGCTTTCGCGCGTTGAAAATTTGGTTCCTGCTCCGGGCTCATGGATTAGAAGGTTTGCGCCAGATGATCCGCAATCATGTGAGATGGTCTGAAAAATTGGCGAGGCGACTTGCGTCCGTTAGAGACTTCAAAGTCGGCAGCGCGCCCATGTTGTCGCTGTTTTCATTTCGGCATGAACCTGAAGGTGTGGTCGATTTGGATCAGCACGTGATCAATCTTGTGAACATAATCAACAATGATGGTCGCATCTACCTCACGCAAACCAAGCTCGATGGTAAAACTGTTATTCGCTTTCAAGCAGGCTCATTTGACATGACAGAAGCAGATGTTGATATGGCTTTTGAAGTAATCGTTGAAACTGCACTGAGTATGAAAGCATTTCCATGAGTCACCCAAAATTTATCTCGTTCAATGGCAATCGCTATGGGATGATCGTCGGTGACGGCGTGGTCGATTGCACGAAGCATTTTGGTGCGCAATATGCTGATTTGATGGCCGTGGTGAAGTCTGATGCCTTGCTTGTGCTTGCGCAAAAAGCCAGCGGCATGAAGCCTGATTTCAAATTGGATGAAATCACATTTGATAGTCCCTTGACCGCGCCCGAAAAAATAATCTGCGTTGGCGTGAATTTCCCTGATCGCAATGAAGAATATAAGGATGGCAATGCAGCGCCGCCTAATCCATCACTTTTCATTCGCTTTCCGCGCTCGTTCACCGGCCACAACCAGCCATTAATCCGCCCGCCAGAATCACAACAGCTTGATTATGAGGGCGAGATAGCGATTGTGATTGGCAAAGGTGGCAGGCGGATTTCTGAAGCTGATGCGTTGTCACATATTGCGGCCATTACACTTTGCAATGAGGGCACGCTCCGAGACTGGGTGCGCCATGCGAAGTTTAACGTTACGCAAGGCAAAAATTTTGATCGCTCGGGTTCCATTGGTCCGTGGATTGTTCCGTATACAGATGAATCTCAGTTGGCCGATATTAAATTGGAAACGCGGGTGAATGGTGAAGTGCGCCAGCAAGACCGCACATCGCGCATGATTTTTTCATTCGGCAAAATCATCAATTATATTTCAACCTTCACCACTCTGACGCCCGGCGATATTATTATATGCGGAACGCCCACAGGGGCGGGGGCAAGGTTTGATCCGCCAATTTGGTTAAAGCCCGGTGACGTGATTGAAGTTGAAGCGGAAGGCATTGGCATATTGCTCAACACTGTGGCTGACGAAGTTTGAGATGTTAAACGCAACGCAAATTTCTCAAGCCGCTCTGGCATTGCAACAGGCTGAAACAAACTTGGTGCAAATGGGCTTGCTGTCACTGCAATTCCCCGATGCCACAATGGATGATGCTTATGCCATTCAATCGGCTTGGGTGAAGCACAAGCGTGCTACGGGGCGCAAAACCATCGGCTGGAAAATAGGCCTTACTTCAAAGGCCATGCAATCGGCGTTGAATATCACCACGCCTGACTCGGGCGTGTTGTTTGACGATATGCTTTTTGCCGATGGGGCAACTATTCCACAAAACCGGTTCATCCAACCGCGTATTGAAGCGGAAATCGCATTTGTGATGAAAGCTGATCTCAAGGGACCCAATGTGACAGCCGAAGAGGTTATGGCTGCCACCGACTATGTTGCACCCTCGCTTGAGATTTTGGACACACGAATTCTACGCATGGACCCTGCAACCAAACGACCGCGCACCATTGTAGATACAATTTCCGACAATGCAGCCAACGCCGGCATTGTTTTAGGACAGCAAAAACACAAGCCCCGCGATGTTGATCTGCGTTGGGCGGGAGCTATCGTGTTCAAAAATGATGAAGTTGAAGAAACTGGTTTGGGCGCGGGCGTGTTGAATGATCCAGCCTTGGGCATCGCGTGGCTGGCCAATCGCTTGGCGCACTATGGTGATCACATTTCGGCAGGCCAAGTGGTCTTATCTGGCTCGTTCATCCGTCCCGTTGAAACAAAACCTGGTGATATGATCCTTGCGGACTTTGGAAATTTCGGATCAGTGAGCTGCCGCTTTTAAACCCCGATCCGGAGCGTCAATAATGCGTGTTACATCCTTTGTGATTATGACGAGTGGTGGGGGTGAGGATTATATTGTTCCCCGATGTGCGGATCATCATGTCAGACTTGTAGTCTTGCACCTCTTGTAAAAGCCATTGGCCGCAGCGGATTTTTTGGCCCGATCAGATACCAACACAAGACAACACATCTGGCCCATGCCGCGTGCATTGCCGATCAATTCATGTTTGCCCTTCAACGCCTGCAATCCGTCTAAAAGTTCAATCAACGACGCTTTGCTGAGCTTCACAAAAATAGACCAAGTTGACGTTCCATAATCCGCCCACCGCATCAAGAACTGCATGGCATCAACATAGGTATTCTCAACGCCTTTTGCGGTAGTGATGATCTGCGGTGGATTGTTGCGCATGTCGCCTAGATTGGCCATGGCATGCCACATAGCCGTGACAAGTCACATGATGCGCTGGATACATGCTCTGATCTAAAAATAGCGAGGATTCAGTTTAGCGAGGTTGCTCTAGAAAGCGCACCATCCACTCTGCGAAAATCTTACCTTGTGCAGGCTGCATAAATTGCCCGCGAGCTTTTTCGGTCACATCGCGGCCAATATATTTTTCAAAAGCAAAGCTCAAATCCCAAATAAACTCAGGCGTTATTTCAGGGTGATACTCGGTTGTAAATATGTGGTTACCAATTTTGTAGGAACCCACTGGACAAAAATCACTACCGCCCAAGAGCACAGCATCTATTGGCAATGTTGTTACCTGCTCATTATGGGCTGAATACAGCCAAATCGTTTTAAGCTCAGGTTCCATCCATTTTTCTATTCGTGAGAAATGAGTTTCTGCGATGCCGAAGCCCCAGCCTTGGGGATTTTTTGAAACCACGCCGCCAAGGGCGCGGGCAATAATCTGGTGACCAAAACATACGCCGACTGTGGGGATTTTTGCAGCGTCGATGTCACGAATAAGCGCCATCAAACGATCAACCCAAGCCTCCTTGCCATTGGCAGAAGCGGGGCTGCCGGTAATCACATAGCCATCAAAGTCTGCAACACTTTTTGGAAACGCACCATTTTTCACCTGCACCGCAGTAAAAGTCCAATCCGGGCGAAGCGGCTGCAACAGCGTTGTAAATTTCTCACCATCAAGCGGGCGTTGCTTGGCAAAATCGGAATCGTCGGTGTTGGTGACTAAAATACCAATGCGCATGAAAGGTTGCTCCTTGCAGAGATACTTAACATGTGTAATAATTATTCGCAACATTGAAGGAATGCTGGCTATGACAGTTTGGATCGCTCAAGATGATGGTCATTCTGATCTTTCAAGCCACGATAGTTTCACCGATGGTTTTCCGCTCAACACTTTTGCGCGCATGCGCCGCGATGATCCTGTCTCGTGGTGTGATTATGCCGATGGTAAGGGTTTTTGGTCAATCACCCGCCATGACGATATTATGGCCTTGAACCGCGATAGCGCTTGGATGAGTTCAGCCCAAGGCATTCGTATGGAAGACCAGACTTACGAAGAATATCTGGCACGTCGCACGTTTCAAGAAACGGATGCACCTGATCATACACGTGTGCGGCGGTTGGTCGCAAAAGCATTTTCACAACCTGTTGTTATGCAATTTGAAAATCAAATCCGCGAGCTCTGCGTCGACATATTAGACAAAGCCTTCGCTAGTAAAGAATTTGACGCGGTGCAAGATATCGCGCGCCAATTGCCCATGCGTATGCTTGGCCAGATTATGGGCACGCCCGATGAAGACCTCAATTGGCTGGTCGAAAAAGGCGATGCTCTGATGGCCAATAGCGATAGCGATTTTACCAGCACTGTTGTCGATAAAATGGACACCGAAGCCTATCGCTTCATGCCTTTTCGTTCACCCGCAGGAGCTGAACTTTTTGACTATGCCGAGCGGATGATGGCGGAGAGAAAAAGTCGCGGCGATGAAAGCGGCATTCTAAACATGATGCTGCAACCTGATGCAGAAGGAAATGTGATCTCTGAATCGGAGTTTAAAAATTTCTTCTGCCTGCTGGTCGCCGCAGGCAATGACACAACACGCTATTCAATCGCGGCGGGCATTCACGCTTTGGCCCATCAGCCAAGTTTGCTTCATGATATCCATAATGATCCCAATATCTGGTCAACATTGCCCGATGAGGTGATCCGCTGGGCTTCGCCTGCAACTTATTTTCGGCGCACGGCCACGCGTGATGGCGAAATGCACGGCAAAACAATACAAAAAGGCGACAAAGTGCTGTTCTGGTTTGCCTCTGGCAATCGCGATGAAAACGCTTTTCAGAATCCTAACACCGTCGATTTTCGACGCACACCAAACCGTCATCTGGCTTTCGGGCAGGGGGGCGCACATGTATGTTTGGGCATTTGGTTGGCAAAGTTGGAGGTGCGCATCGTGTTTCAAGAAATTGCCAAGCGCATTAAATCGATTGAGCAAGCTGGGCCGCATGCTTATGTGCGTTCAAATTTTGTCGGCGGCATAAAGCGATTGCCTATTCGTATCGAACGGAATTGAGGAAAAAAACATGGCCAATGAGCGTTTGCGACTTCTATTTTGTGATCACCTTAATATCGCGCGGGGCAAAATTTTACCCGCTGATAAAATGAAAGCCAATGGCGCATCGCGTTTTGCCCAAGCGCTTTTTGGTGTGCATTTTGATCGCGACCTTTTGCCAGCCCCTGGTTGCCGGATGATGGATGGCGCGCCTGATATGCAGGCCGTTTATAAAAAATCAGAAATCCGTGATGGCTGGGAAGATGGTACAAAATTGGTAGTGGGAGACTTGCAACAATGGGATGGCTCGGAACTGCCCATGTGTGGCCGCACGGCTTTGAAACGCGCCGTGGCAGATTGGGCCAAGCTTGGCCTGAAAGCCAAAGTGGGAATGGAAATCGAAGCTTATGCCTTTCAGCGCGAAGATGACGGCATTTTAAAGCCCTATGACACACCGCATTCTTATGTTTACAGCACCGGCCAATTCGCTGATCCGCTCGGGTTTTCGGATGCTATTTGGGAAGCTTCGGAGAAAGCGGGTTTCAAACTGGAATCCATGACGACCGAATATGACACGCCGCAATTTGAATTCACGCTTAGATATGATGATGCGGTGAAAGCGGTGGATGATCACTTCCTCTTCCGTCTGATGGCCCGTGAAATCGCCGCCGAGTTTGGTATCGTGCTGACATGTTTGCCCAAACCTTTTTTGAATAAAGGCGGCAGCGGCACGCATGTGAATTTCAGCTTTCTTGATAAGAACAATAAAAACGCCATAGGAAACCCGGGTGAAGAAGCCAAGATGACCAAGCTAGCGAAAGCTTGCGTGGCGGGCCTGATGCACCACCATCGCGGCATGGCCGGATTGATTGCGCCCATTGCCAATTCATATGATCGGCTCAAGCCCGCCAGCATGTCGGGCTATTGGGCCAATTGGGGTGGCGATCATCGAGGGGTCACAACGCGCATTTCAGCCGAAGGCGGTGCCAAAGCCCGCATCGAACATCGCATGGGTGATGGCGCAGCAAACCCTTATGTGTTGGTTGCGACAGTGCTGCAAGCGGCGCGCTTGGGCATGGTGCATAACTACAAACTGCCACCGCGCGAAACCGGCGATTGCTTCGAACATTCAAGCGCCACATCGGCCGCACCCGATAATCTTGCGCAAGCGTTGGATGAATTAGAAGCTGACACACTCCTAACCAAAGCCGTGGGTGAAATGCTGGTGGCCAATCATGTTTTCATGAAGCGTGCCGAAGTTGAGAAAACGTCTGCACTGAAAGGCGATGCTCTGCGCGATTGGTATATCAACTATATCTGATTGTATTAGCCAAGATCAAAGAAGCGTTGCAGCTCTCCGTCAAGCCCTTTGGCATGAAGGGCATCATATTGGCATTGCCTCGTTGCAGCAAAAGCATCAACAAATCGATCTCCAAAAGTTTGTCGCGCGAATTTTGATGCTTTGAAAGCAATAATTGCATCTGGCATCAACCGCAAAAAATCTGGGCCCACTCCCTGTTGTTCATAGCCATTGCCAATCACTTCGGGCCACGGGTCAATTTTTTCGTGAATGCCAGCAAGGCCGGCGGCGAGCGTTGCAGCCACAGTAAAAAACGGATTGGCATCAGCACCCGGCAAACGATTTTCCACACGCAAACTATTCGCATCATGGCCAACAACCCGCAGCGCGGTTGAACGGTTTTCAAATCCCCATCCCAAATGCGGCGGCGCAAATGTTCCCGCTGCAAAACGGCGATATGAATTGACTGTAGGTAAAAACATCAAAGTCATTTCACCCAAATATTTTTGCAACCCGCCAAGAAAATGAAAAAATAATTGCGACATACCGTGTTTGCCATTGGCATCGTGAAACAGCGGATTGCCACTTTGATCTTTCAAAGACATATGGACATGCACCGACTGACTATCGGCCTCTTCACTCCAGCGCGGCATATAGGTGACGGACTTTCCTTGTCTGATCGCCAAAGCGCGGATGAATGTTTTCAACAAGACAAGTTGATCAGCCGGTGCCAATCCTTCGCCTGCAGCAATGCAGGCTTCCATAAACCCACCGCCAATTTCCTCATGCATTTTAGAAAGCTCAATGCCAAGTGGTTCACACAGTGCGGCAACAGCTTCATACCATTCGGATTGAACCACTTGATAAAGCAAAAGGTCGTGGCTTTTGTGAAGTGTCGCCGTTTTTAATTTGTGATAGCCTTTGGCCTTGGCGCTTTCCGCCGTTTCATCAAAAAGCGTATATTCAAGTTCGAGACCATATTTCAATGAGAAGCCCGCAGCTGTGGCACTGTCCAATTGCTTCTTAAGAATTGAGCGCGGGCAAAGTTTAGACGTATCGCCGCGAAATTGTGACAGCACCAACAGATCAAAGCCAGGTTTTGACCAAGGCAGTTTTCGCGCCGATGTGGCATCGACAACCAGAGTTTCATCATGAAAATCAGCCGCCGCACCATCGGTCACGCCAGGCATAACCAGAAGTTCATCCGTCGGATCTAACGCCAATTGTGCGGGCGCCATGCCCATGCCATTTTTGATGATGCCGGAAAAACTGTTGGCCGAAACCATTTGCCCGCGCAAGCCGCCATTCGTATCCACCATGGCGACCGTAGCAAATTTATGCGCTTTGTCATTCAGCAACTCTTCAAACGACATCATGCTTCTCCACTGGAATAGTTTTTAAAAACGCATTCAATAGCGCATTGAAAGCTGCGGGTTGCTCAACATTGCACACATGTCCAGCGCCAGAAATAATTTCAAATTGCACATTGGCATTTTGCGCGTTGGAATGAATTCTGGCGGCAACAGCACGAATTTCCGCAGGCTTGGCCAATCGATCAAACTCACCCGTCATCAACAAAACTGGCATCGTCAGTTTTGAAAATTCAAAAATCTCTTTGGGCTGGGTAAAACACTGCAAGGCATCGCGATATGTAGCACTTGATATGGTAGCCATCGAGTCGTGAAGTTCTTGGCGAATGTTTTCAGAAGCATTGGGAGAGGCAATCACATTGACGACAGCAGGCGCAAAGTCTTTTGGCGACTTACCCTCATTCAAAGGACCTTCGCGTGTTGCACGAAACGTCTCGCGTTCTTCAACACTGGCCTCTGACATTCCGGTGCAACCGCCAGCAAGAATTATTCCCGCCAATTTGCTGCAATGGCGCATGGCAAAGGATGTTGCAATCCAAGAACCATAAGACAATCCGCAGAGAACCACACGCTCTGCATTCAGCTGGTGCATAACCCGCAAGATGTCATCGCAATAATCATCAACAGTTGAAGGGGAGGGGCCAAGTTGACTATCGCCATAGCCGCGCAAATCCAGGGCCGCTGACTTCATATACTGCGCAGCAATGGGAAGTTGGCGGTCCCAATTGCCGCGACCGCCACCTATGCCATGGAGAAAAAGGCAAAGCGTTTTGCTATGTTGCCCTGCAACGGTGAGAGCGAGCGCTGGCTCATCATGCAGGATCACGTTGTGAGGCACAAGTTTGCACAGGGCATCTATGCCAATTTGAAAAATTGCATCAGTGCCTTCAGCAACTTCTTTGGCGCGGGTCTCATCTGCTTCAATGGTGGCGCGCCAATTTATCTGACTGGTGTTGTCATCGTTGGCGCTTACAGAAAAGGAAGCGACATAACTTGCAATGCCACTAATCCCTTCAATATGTGAATAAGAATAGGTGCGGTCGCTGTCGCTAAAATAATTCAAGCGTTCACGATAGATTGTATCGTCACCCTTCACAGTAAAGCGCCGCACAGCACCATTTTGCTCGGCCATGATCTTATCAATAGCGGGATGCCAGTGCGCACAGAAATCCCGCGCAATCGCCCACACCACATCAGCAGACGCGAGAACCTGACCGTGAATATGAATTTCTCGCCGCGCCATTCTAGTTTGAATGAGCAGTCAACGCTTGGCCGGGGCCGCGCCACAAAGAGTTGCGCGCACCGCCCTCATCGCCCGGCGCTTTATCCAATTCATCAAGATCATAAAGCGTCAATATGGAAAGATAGTCTTCCATAATTTCAGACGTATAGGGCAACATCAATGCGCCGCATCGGCTGTCGCGATACATACGTTCCAACGGCAGAGATTTCAACATAGATTGGCCACCACAGGTGCGAATAGCCAAGGCGGCGATGTCTTGCACACCTTCCATCACAGCATATTGTGCGGCATACATGCGCAGCACTTCTGCCTTCGAAGGAAACCCTTTGGCTTCCATAAAGGCTTGCCACCACAGCGCCCGCATGGCCGCAAGTTTGGAATACATCTGCCCAACTGCAATTCGCTTGGTGCCGAACATGCGCCGGTCGGCCAAAGGCTGGCCCGCCACTTCACCGCGCAGATAGGCCACAGTGAAATCATAAGCCCCTTGCGCAACACCCATATAAGTCGGTGAAAGTGTTGCCATCATATGTGGCCAATGCGGCAGAGTTTTCAAAAATATGCCTTTCGGCATCATCAAATCATCTTCCGAAACAAATACGTCTTTTAAAACCAAATCGCGGCTGTTGGTGCCGCGCATGCCAAGCGGGTCCCAGGTTCCTTGAACCAGCAAACCTTTGGCTTCCTTTGGCACGACAAAAATCATCGTGTCTTCATGGCGTGGTTCAATGCCATCAAACACTTCTGTGCAAACGATGGAATAGTAATCACAATAGCCTGCAAGCGAAGCAAATTTTTTAAAGCCGTTGATTAACCAGCCGCCCTGAACTTTGCGGCATTGGGTTTGTGTGGGCTTTGACGTCCAGTTTTGCCCAGCCTCCGAAATGGGCTGCGAGTATATGCCTTGCTCTTTCACAGCCCGACGAAATTGGCGCTCGCGCATTGGTGCAAAAGCGGCGCGATCAGCATCTGTCAAGTGCGGAAGCTCAAACATAAACCGAGACCACATCATGGATGAATTATGCATGTTGAACGTGAGCGCCGTTGCCCCGCAATATTTGCCAATCTCGGCCCCCACCATGGCATATTCACCCAGTGAAAACCCATGGCCGCCAAATTCCTTGGGCACTGTCAAAGTTAAAAAACCTTCGGCCGCCAGATCTTTATAATTCTCGACAGGGAAGGTTGCTGCCGTATCAATATCCTTGGAGCGAGGGCCAAATTTTTCGGCGCCCAATTCATTGATACGATTGAGGACTGTTAAAACTTCAGGGCGAACCCGCGATAGGTCATAATAGTCAGCAGGCACACTCACGCCAAATCTCCTTGTAAAACGCCCTCTTGAACAACGATCTTTCCATCAAGGGCGATGGTGCATTTGCGCATCGGCAAATCAAAATGGCCTTGCGTAAAACGCCCCGCATATTGATTAGCACCGGTGGACCATAAAAAATTTCCAGCCCAAGCGCGAAACTCAACACCTTGCATATCGCGCTTATCATAGAGAGCGCCCGAAACCCAACGCGCCAAAGGATTCATGCCCCAACCCACATGGCTGAAGCCATAGGCTAGGGGGTCTTCCCACGCTGCCATATATTCGCGGAACAATTCTGCATCCAAACCATCGCCCTTAATGGCCGTTACAAAATCTTTCTCCACTGTAAAATCAATGCGCGAAGAGAGATAGGTTTTGAAGGTGAGATTCATGTCGCCCACATCCATCACAATGCGGCCATTGACGGTGTTAGGGCCGGGGAAGGCCAAACATAATCCGCCGGGCCAATGCGCCACATGCCCAGGGGTGGTGCCAAACCCTGGCGTTCCGCCGCAGGGCGCATTACGCAGATCAATCGTCAAATCTGTTCCAGCCTTTGAAGTCACGCGCATTTCTTTGGCCTCGCGCAACATTTGCGTGCCCAAGGTAACCTTGGGGCTAAGCTCGGCCTTGGGCTCAGTGCGTTCAAGAATTTCGGGATGTTCATTGGTCACCACTAAAATTCGCGCACCCGAACTTTCAATTTCAGGCCATTCGGGCGCATGGATCATTCCTTCCACTGTGCAGTCGACAACGATCTCACATTGTTTCATCGCTTCAATAGCGGCGCGATTGTGTTGAATGGCAAGCGAAGTGCCGGTGCCTTTGATTGGCACAGGAGCAGTCTGCGGTGGTGTGGGCATTTGGATCATGCAGAAATCTGCGCCCAAATCAAACAGCGCCAATTCAGAGAGATGGATCAATACGGGTCGTGATTGCGTCTCGGAAATCAGCGCAACCTTGGTGCGCGTGCCAATTCCATTTAGCGCAAACACCCGCCTGAAACAGGCCAGCCATTTGCCTTCAATGCGTTCTTGTAACACCCAGCGCCCCTTGTTATTTTCAAATATAGAGTTTGGTAAGAGACGGAGGAGGGTGTGTCAAGCAAAGTGGGTAAACAAGATCGCTAGACGCAATATTGTTTACATGTTAAGTAATCTGCAAGGACTCAAAAAAAGCTGAGCCAGCAAAGCAAATTGTTCGGAGGGAACATAAATGACAACTTCAACGGCAACGCAGGCCAATCAATTGCGAAAAAACAGCCTCGGCGTTGGTGCGGTGGCATTTATGGTAATTTCAGCAGCAGCGCCGCTGACGGGTGCGGCTGGTGCTGTGCCTTTGGCGTTTTTGTTGGGCAACGGCACAGGTTTGCCACTGACATTTATTTTGGTCACACTTTTGATGTTGGTTTTCGCGGTTGGTTATATGGCCATGGCGCGCCACATCAGCAATGCTGGAGCATTTTATGCGTTCACGTCGCGCGGGCTTGGCGGTATGGCAGGTGGCGCAGTTTCAGCAATTGCCTTGCTCTCATACAATTGCATGCAAATTGGTTTGCTTGGCCTTTTAGGTGGCGCGGCCGCAGGTGTATTTGGTGGCTTTGGCCTCGTTATGCCATGGTGGGTATGGAGCTTTATCGCAATTGCTCTCGTAGGTTTCCTCGGATATCGCCGTGTTGACCTTTCAGCAAAAATATTGATGTGCCTTGTGCTCTTGGAATATTTGATTGTGCTGATTGTTGACGCTGCAATATTAATCAAAGGCGGGGATTCTGGTCTTTCAATTCCACTTTTCAATACAACGAACTTTTTCAGCGGTTCTTTGCCTGTCGCAATTCTGTTCGTAATGGGTTGTTTCATCGGCATTGAAGCCTCAACAATCTATGCAGAAGAAGCAAGGGATCCGGAAACCACAGTTCCCCGCGCGACCTATCTTTCCATCATTACCATTGGCTTGTTCTTCTTGGTCACCTCATGGTTGATGATCGCGGCTTCTGGTGTGGACAAATTAATCCCCACCCTTTCCGCCACAGGCTATGACCCCACAACTTATTTGTTTGAAGTTGCTGGCCGCTATGCCGGTGGTACCGTTGCGACGATCATGGGTTTGTTGTTTGTCACATCAATATTCGCTGCCGTCAGTGCGTTTCACAGCTATATCGCGCGTTACACTTATGTGATGGGCCGAGAAGGCCTGTTGCCATCAAGTTTCGGTGTAACACACGCAACGTTTCAAAGCCCTTATATGGGTTCAATTCTGCAAACCATTGTCGCCGTCATTGTGGTTGGTGCCTTTGCAGCGCTTGGCCTTGATCCAATTTTGAATCTGTTCACATGGATCAGCCAAATCGGCACATTGGGCATCATCGCCATGATGTCGGTTGCATCTTTTGCGGTTGTGGCCTTCTTCAACAAAGATGCACACGGTGAAAATGCCTTTGCAAGCAAGATTGCGCCGATTGTAGCTGGCCTCATCATGTTGGCTTTGTTCATTTATATCTTCATGAACTTTGGCGGGCTAACCGGAACATCGGGTGCTCTCGGCATCATCCTGCCGGCCCTGGTCATCATCGCTGCGGTTGTTGGCTTGTTGATGGCCTCGCGTCTGAAATCAGCAGATGCAAAGCGCTTTGGCAATTTAGGCCAAAACACAATAAACTAAAATGTTATACTCCTCGCACAGGGTGGCTGCATGCCACCCTGTGCCACTTTCAAGTTAGGTCCGCAGCTCGTTTTTGCTTTCTTTTAACTATTGAGCTCACAGAGCAGTTCGCGCTCGACTCCTCAATATGGACAAAAATATGCCGCTGTGAGTGGCGAGCGTAAAAGTGTGTTCCGTTGTCCCCATGGTGAATGTGCGTTCGTAGAGCTTCCGCGGACTGCCGCTAATGAACGTTTGCAAAGCGGAGGATGCTCCATGTCCCCAAAAAAATCTTCACCATAAAAAAAGGGAACTTTGGGTCTGACTCGGCGTTGGTTTTGGAGAGCGAAAACCTAACATGCAATGAGAAAGGACAATCGAATGAAAAACCAAACTGAAGCCGAACCCACCCAGCCTGCCATGATTTTCAGCTCACCTACTTTATCAAACGGGGAGACGATTTATTTGAATGATCGACGGGGTGAGGAGTTGGATCCTGTCGATATTCCTGTTCCCGACGAAGAAAATAAAGATCCTAAGAAAATTGAACCCATTGGAAACTATGGCAATAATGAAAGCCCCTCGAATGTTGACGAAAGCGATTACGACAAGGATCGCAGCGATGTTGATATCGAGGAGGACGACGAAGACAGTTTGCACCCCGATAAGCCACCTGCACTCTAGTTAAAAAGATTCTCATCGAACTTTATGGAACTTTCTTAGAGTTAGAACATTGATACGATGCCTTCTGCGCTGAGTTCCCCCTGATACTGTGCGGAAGATTTACTACCCCGACTTGCCTCCAATTTTCTTTGGAGGCATTTTTTTGAGAATATTTCATGTTCGAAACATGGAGATGGATACGCTCAGTCGAAAGATTAGCTTAGCATGGAGCGCTTGACGCGGGGCAGCCCATTTTTGGCGTTTCCTGAAATATGATCTGTCTAAAACGCTGGTGGAACTTTCGAATGCGGCACGGCATTTACAGTTTGAAGGGCGGTAATGTTGCTTATGCGACGGAATTGAATGTTGCGAGGGACGTTTGAAATGAAAAATAAACTGTATGACCATGAAAAAATTGGGGATAGGCGTGCCAGCCGACCTCCGCTTCCAGCTGATAGCAAATATCGTGAACAGCAAAAGCGTGGAGAAATATTTGAGGACTTAGTGGATGATGACGAGGATGCTTATCATCCCATTACACCACAAAAAAGTCCGTCATAATCACCCGTAGTAAGACTTGGGCGGGCTCAATTTTTTAGAATTAGATAGAATTGCATTTGGTTGATCGCGTCAAATCAGTTTGAGCCTTAGCCAAAGGCTTGAATGCCTGTCTGCGCGCGACCGAGAATGAGGGCGTGGACATCATGGGTGCCTTCATAGGTGTTGACAGTCTCAAGATTTTGCGAGTGGCGCATCACGTGATATTCAATTTGAATGCCGTTGCCTCCGTGCATGTCGCGGGCTTGTCTTGCGATATCAAGCGCCTTGCCGCAATTGTTGCGCTTGATCAGCGAGATCATTTCGGGCGCGAACTTGCCTTCGTCCATCAACCTGCCCACGCGCAAGGATGCTTGCAGGCCCAGAGCGATTTCAGTTTGCATATCGGCCAGTTTCTTTTGAAAGAGCTGCGTTCCTGCCAGTGGCTTGCCGAATTGTTTGCGGTCCAAACCATATTGCCGAGCTCTCAACCAGCAATCTTCAGCAGATCCCATAACACCCCATGAGATTCCGAAACGCGCCCGGTTCAAACAGCCGAATGGGCCAGCAAGACCTTCGACATTGGGCAGCAATGCTTCTTCACTCACTTCAACATCATCAAATACAATTTCACCGGTGATTGATGTGCGCAGGCTAAGCTTGCCGCCAATCTTGGGGGCGGTCAGCCCTTTCATGCCTTTTTCTAGGATGAAGCCACGAATTTTATTTCCGTGGGCTTCTGACTTTGCCCAGATGACAAATACATCGGCGATAGGCGCATTTGAAATCCAGGTCTTTGAGCCTTTGATGCGGTAGCCACCATCAATCTTTTCAGCGCGGGTTTTCATGCCGCCGGGATCAGACCCAGCATCAGGTTCAGTGAGCCCAAAACAACCGATCCATTCACCCGATGCGAGTTTCGGCAGATATTTCATGCGCTGCTGTTCAGAACCGTAAGCATAGATAGGATACATGACCAATGAAGACTGCACACTCATCATTGAACGATAGCCTGAATCAACGCGCTCGACTTCGCGGGCCACCAAACCGTAAGCCACATAAGAAGCGCCAGCACCGCCATAAATTTCGGGCACTGTAATACCGAGCAAACCTGATGCTCCCATTTCGCGGAAAATCTCGGGGTCAGAAGTTTCATGAAGATAAGCTTCCTGCACCCGAGGCTGCAATTTATCAGCAGCAAATGCCGCCGCAGCATCGCGGATCATGCGCTCTTCATCGCTCAGCTGATCTTCCAACAGAAACGGATCGTTCCACACAAACGGAGCGCCTTTAGAGGAGTGCTTAGTTTCGGATGAGTGAGTGCTGCTAGACATTGGATTTTCCTTTGGCGACGCGCTGGGGTGTTTCATCATTCATATAGTGTTTGCTTAAGGCGCGAAATAATTCTATTTCGATCTAAGTTCATGTATAAAATGCATAGGTTTCAAATGCGCTCGCGCCGGTTTCTGCCCTCGATCAGTTTGCTTTCAGCTTTTGAAGCAGTCTTGCGCACTGGCTCCACAACCGCAGCTGCGCGAGAACTTGATTTAACGCAAAGCACCATCAGCCGCCTTATTCAAAATCTCGAACTGCAGCTGGGCGGGGCCTTGTTTGAAAGGCATCGACAAAAGCTGATTCCCACAGAGGCGGCTCTTGCATATGGGCGAGACGTAACGCGCGCGCTTGATCTAATCCAGCGCGGCAGCATGGAGTTTGCGGCCAACCCTGGCGGTGGCGCGCTGTCCCTTTCCATATTACCAGCCTTTGGAACGCGGTGGCTTGCGCCGCGGCTGGGCAATTTTTTGGTGAAACACCCCGGCATCACCATCAATCTGGCCACGCGCATGAAGCGGTTTAATTTTGCTGCTGAAAGTTTTGATGCCGCCATTCATTTTGGAAAAGACGATTGGCGAGACTCGGGGCACTTAAAGTTATTTGATGAACGATTAACTGCCTGCATATCGCCACGACTGTTATCACAGCACGCGGTGAATGAAGTCGATGGTTTGAAAGGGTTGCCGTTGCTGCAACTTGAAACGAGGTCGAACGCCTGGCGTGTTTGGTTTGCAGCGCAGGGTGCTGAAGCATCCAAAATCAGCGGCATGCTGTTTGATCAATTTGCTACCATGACCCAGGCTGCGATAGCGGGACTTGGCGTGGCTTTGCTGCCAGATTATCTGGCCGAAGATGAAATTAAAGAAGGCCGACTGAAACCTTTGTTCAAAACAAACGTGCTGGGAACAGGCTCTTATTGGTTGGTTTGGCCGCTCGCTCGTGCAAGCTATCCACCGTTGGAAGCTTTCCGGAATTGGCTGGCAAGTGAGACGGCAAAAGCCACTCGTTAAATTCTAGCGATACTGCGCCAACCAAGACATGTCTGGGGTGGTTTTGTTTTTTGGTAGGTACTCCGCACCGATAGGGTGAGACCACCCCAATGCGGCAACGAGAGACAGCACGTATTTATAGTCTAGCTCACCATGATCAGGTGCTCCGCGATCGGGCACCGAAGCAATCTGGACATGACCGATCAGGGGCAGCATGGCTTCAAACCGCCGCGTGACATCGCCTTCCAAAATCTGAATGTGGTAAAAATCAAACATCAGTCGCAAGTTCGATTTGCCAACCTCGCGGATGATATCTGCTGCTAGCCCGGTGCTGTTTAGAAAATAACCCGGCGCATTATAGGCGTTCAAAGGTTCGATGAGAATCGTGAACCTGTCTCCTGCGGACTCACAAGCGTATCTTAGGTTCTCGCAGAACGCATGTCTGGCGCGAGGCCCGCTGGAATTTCCAGCCATGACATGAATGGCTTTGGCTTCGATTATAGATGCATAGGCAATTGCTTCATCAATGGCGGCCCGCGCCTCAGCCTCTCGGCCCGGCAGTGCGGAAAGGCCATTTTCTCCGACCGCCACATTTCCACGCCGTGTATTAAGGCCCAACATGCGAAGGCCTGTCTCTTCAAGTGCGGCCTTTGTTGTTAGTGCAGGTGTATCATAGGGCCAATGGCATTCGACGGCATCAAAGCCTGCGGCCTTGGCTGCACGGATGGCGTCGGCAAGGGACCGATCATTCCACAAAAATCCAAGATTGGCAGAAAATTTCATGCCTCCCACTCCACATTGAAATGCGTGACAACATTTTGAATTTGAGCGGTACTCAGCAGGCGCGGATGATGGCCATGTGTTAACATCGCAAGCCGCGCAGTGGCTTCTAATTCTTCGATGGCATTGCAGGCCGCCTCTACATCTTTGGCTGCAACAACTGGACCATGATTGGCGAGCATCACTGCGGAGCGTTTTCCGGCGAGACCGCGCACGGCTTGGCCCATGGCTGGATCACCGGGCAGGAAGAATGGCAACAATTTCACGCGGCCTAGTTGCATCACCGCATAAGGGGTGAGTGGTGGCATGAAATTATCTTCATCAACATCAGCCATCATCGACCATGCAACAGCGTGGCAACAATGCAAATGCACCACGGCTCCTGCTTGGCTTCGGGTGTCATAGAAGGCGCTATGCAATGGCATTTCCTTGGTGGGCTTGTCACCGCCAATGTGTTGACCTTGGGCGTTGAAACGGCTCAGCCGTGAAGGATCAAGGCGACCAAAGCTGGACCCAGTGGGCGAGACGAGCAACCCACCATCTGATGTGCGCGCGGACATGTTGCCCGTAGAACCATGCGTTAGGCCACGATCAAAAAGTGATTTGGCCAATGTACATATCTGTTCACGCAAGGCGGCTTCTGCGGTCATGCTGCAAGCACCTCCAGCGCCCTCTCAAAAAAGTTCTCAGCGCCAAAATTACCAGACTTCAACGTGATCGCAACTTTATGCCCCGCCGTTTCCGCAAAGCACCACGGTACGCCCGGCGCAATTTCAGCGCCGATATCAAGCCGTGTGATGCCAAGGGCCTTGGTTACCGCGCCCGATGTTTCTCCACCAGCAACAACAAAGCGCCTAAACCCAAGTTCGCGGGCTTTAACAGCACATTCGGCTAGCCCTGCTTCGATCAGCGCACCAGCGCGCTCCGCTCCCAATTTAACTTGAGCGGCACGCACAATGTCTGGCGCAGCGGTGGCGTAAATAATTGGCGTTGCCGCGAGCGCTTGAGCGGACAGCCAATCAAAGACTGCACTTGTGCCATTTTCCACAAGATCAAGTGGGTCCAGTCTGAAGCCGGGATGGCCTTGCGACAAATAGGCGGCGACTTGACGGTTTGTCATTGCTGAGCAACTGCCTGAAAGAATGATGGCCGGTCCAGCATCGGCACGGTGCTTGTTTGCCGTGTCGTGCTTCGTCAAGTGACCTTGCTTCAACCATAACTCTGGAAGTGGCATGGCGACAGCACTTCCACCTGTCAGCAATGTCATAACGCTGCAAGCATCGGCAATAATATAGAGGTCTTCATTAGCGACGGCATCGATGATGACATGAGCAACACCGTCTGCTTGAAGTTGCGCAAGCTTGTGACGCAGTGCGTCAGCACCTTTTGCAACGATTTGACGATTGGCAAGTCCGACAGGGCGGGTAACTTGCGGTTTGAGCAACCGCATCAAATTCGAATCCCGCATCGGGGTGAGTGGGTGATCTTTCATGGGGCTTTCAGCCAGCGGCTGTTCGCCGACAAAAAGATTACCCATAAAAATTGAACGGCCGTTTTCAGGAAAGGCTGGGCAATAGATGGTCTGGTCGATTCCGAGCGCTTTCATAAGAGCTTCAGCAACTGGCCCAATATTACCGTGCGGTGTTGAATCAAAAGTTGAACAATATTTCCAGAAAAACCGTGTTGCACCAGCTTGGCAAAGCCAATCAAGGGCGGCCAATGTTTCAGCCAGCGCTTCTTCCACGGGGGCGGTTCGGCTTTTCAGGGCAATAATTTCGAGTGGTGCTGTATTGGCAGGTGGATGTTGCGGCACGCCGATACGCAACGACACCTGAACGCCCGACCGCGCAAGCAAACCTGCGAGATCTGTTGCACCTGTAAAATCATCTGCAATTGCGCCAAAAAAACTTGTCATCGCCTTAGGATTTACCACTCTTGCCCGGCAGTGTCAGGCTCGCATTGCGGGCATAGACTTTGGCCACTGCAGCGTCATCTTCACGCCCCAGCCCCATGCCAGATGCCGCAAGGAATTGCTGAAGAGCTGCCGCTGTTATGGGGGCCGCAAACTTCGATGCGCGTGCCGCATCTAAAACAATCCCTAAATCCTTGGGCCAGATGTCCACTGAGGAATGGGGTGTGTAGTCACCAGCAACAATGTGGGGCCCCCGATTTTCCAACATCCAACTGGTGCCAGCACAACGAGGAATGACTTTCATAAATGTTTCAGCATCAATGCCTTGCGTCATACCAAAAGTGATCGCCTCCGCCATGGCTGCAATGTGAACGCCCGCCAGCATTTGGTTGACGGCTTTCATGGCAGAGCCTGCGCCGGCACTATCGCCAAGTTCGAAAACGGTTTCAGCCATTGCATCGAGAGCGCCACGCGCTTTATCGAAAGCTTCTGGTGTGCCCGAAGCCATGACTGAGAGTTTGCCCTGTGCCGCTTTGACCGAACCGCCTGAAATGGGCGCATCAAGAAAATGAAGTCCAAGTGCCGCACATCGACCAGCCACGCTGCGTGCATAATCGGGTGCTACCGTGACGCATAAAATTACAACTGAGCCTGCTGATAAATTGGCAACAAATCCGTTTTTACCAAAGAGAACGTCTTCGGCTTGAGCGGCATTGAGCACCACAATGACCAGTGCATTTATAGTTGATGCGGCGGCAATAGCATCGTCTTGTGCTGCACCTTCAGCACGCAGCCGTGCGACAGCTGCCGGATTAACATCCGCCCCATAAACATGGTGACCGCCGCGCAACAGTGATGAGGCAATGCCATATCCCATCGAGCCAAGACCAACGACTCCGACAATCATAACCGAGCACTCCATTTCAAAACCTGGCGACGTTCACCGCGTATTTTTGCTATCGAACTCGCCAGAGCTGATTGATAGTACGCGGAATAGTTTACAGGTCAATCTTGTGTTGGTGAATGTCAGCTGTGATAAAACTACATACTGTCCTTCGCGAAAGTTGAAGTGACAAGAGGGTAGGTGCAGGGGCCACCTGCATGCACATGCAAATTGCCTGCGGCTAAGTCTATCACCACTGTTGAAAGCGTGTCGTATTGGGCGGCAGCAGTGGCTTGGGGATTGTGATGGCAACAGACAGCTTCACTTCCGCCGGAATGACTGGCCATGGCTTTCAAAACAGATGCAGCATTAATAACTGGCATCGCAGCCATGCGGCGCAGCAAGAGGTTGTAGCGTAGAAGTGTGTCAGGATAGGCTTTGGGTTCCGTATCAAAGGCAGCAAGTTCGGTCGCAAGAAAATGATTGGTGTGAATCAGCACGCCATTGTTTTGTGGCATCACAAAGCTTGGGCCGGCGGGATGAAGTTCGACCGAGATGGCAGCTGATACGCCGCTCTCATAAGATACCAGATTGAGCGAGCTGGATGCTGAAACTTTGGCGCTCGCTGCAAGTTGTGCTGCTCGCGAAATTGTGGGTGCAGTGTCCATCAGCCATCTTGAAACGACATGAACGGGCACACCAATGTTTCGACCATCATGCTTGTGATGGAGAATTGTGAACAAAATGCCAAGGCCGCGGGTGTTCATGCCAGATTTTCCGACAATGCCATATTCAGTCATGGTTTTGGTTGTTGTGCCATCGGCCAGAGGAATTTCCCACAGCAACCAAGAGTCTTTCAAAGCAGAAAACCAATCCCAGGTTTGTACCGCTGTGGGCGGCGTATCATCTGCGGGGACATGAATGATGGTGGAACATTCACCACGGGTGCCAGCGTTTAACATTGCTAGAATCTCAGTGCGGGCGTTCAACATGCCGATGAGGGCAGGGTTTACATTTGCACCTTTTGCGAGGCCTTGCATTTCATCATGAAGGGCCGGTGCGAAAGACAGAGTTGCGGCGAGAGCGGCATTGCCTGCGCCCACGCCATCAAAGCTTCCTGCCGCTAGGCGCTCGAACATGGCTTGATAAATAGCGATATTACTAAGGATTTGGTCAGCGTGGATTTTGCCAAACTCCAGCCCACGCCCATGGGGTTCAATCATGGTTGAGCGAAAATGGCGCGTCATTGGAAGTTAGTCATGAGAATTTTCCCCGGCCACAATTTCTTGCGCTGCCTTTTCGATTATTTTTCTGACGCGTGCTTCTTCTGCTGCAGTCCATCCTGATTTTGCCATGAGAGCATGACGGAAGGTGTGGATTGCTTGCATTAGCGTTTCAGGCATCGGGCCTTGGGCGCTGGCTTTGGCCATGATGTCAATGCGGGTCATCAAGGCCTGAACATCGGCTGCATTCTCAACCAGGAAATCTCGTCCCTTAGGGGTGGCGATATAAGATTTTTTGGCGCCACTATTGGCTTCGGGCGAAATTAAATCCTGTTCTTCGAGCAAAGTCAGGGTTGGATAAATTGTGCCGGGGCTTGGGGAATAGCTGCCACCAAAGCGCGCTTCGATGGTTCGGATTAAATCATAACCATGCGATGGCTTGTCGGAGATCAACGCTAACAATAACAGCCGCAAATCACCTTGGCCAAACATGCGACCGCCACGCGGTGGCATGCCGCCAAAAGGACCAAAGCCCGCCATGCGGGCCCAAGGGGGGCCAGCACCAAATTTTTTTCTAGCCCAGCCCCATTTGGGGCCATGGCCTTTTTCGTGATCGTGAATCATCGTGTTCTCATATTCAATACGAAAACCCTGCGCCGAGATTTGGCGCAGGGCAAGTGTTTCGAAAAAGTCACCCGTTATTTTGATTGGGTTTCAGGGTTTTCCGGCTTTTGGGCCTGTGCTGCGCGAAAGGCATCATAAGCTTCCTGATCGCGCTTGCGGCGCTGTTCCATGCGTTGTTCTTGGAAGGCTTGGCGCTCTTCTTCCAAACCGCGCAAAACACTTTCGCGGTGCGCATCAAAAGCGTGGTTACCTGTGGAGCCGCGCATTCCGCCTTTGAAACCTCGGCCACCGCAGCCACGGCCATAGCCTGCCATTTGAGGTGAGCCGGAATAGCGGCGGTTATTCCAAATGAAATAACCCAGTGCCAACACGCCGAGCGGTGGGAATATCAAGAATCCACCAATAACAGCGGCTATTTTCAAGGGGTTCGGTCCGGGAGACTTGGCCCAAGCAAAGGTGTCATGGTTTTGGCTATAATGCCCCCAACGGCGATGCTGGCCATGGTTATGGTGGGCGGTGTCTTCTGATTTATTGTCGTAAGTCATAATGTTTCCTTTCTTGTTACGATACGTCTTAAGATATATCGTAAGTTCTATCTTTCAAGAGGAGGGCAATATTTTATTTGCGGTTATTTTTCGATTTTTTGAATGGGAGGCGGTGTTAGTCTTTAAGCGACTTTAAACTGACCAGCGGTTCAAGGTTTCCCAGATTGCTAAGAACATCAAACATAAAGCCTGTTAAATTGGCTTGGTCTTCTTCGCTCAAGCCCTGGGTTTCGCCCAACATAAAGCTGCGCAAGGAAAATCGTTTGTCGCTGATGGCGAAGGCTAGGGCTTGCGGCAGTGCAGGAATGAAAAGTGCCCCATCTTGCCTTGGCCAGTTTGAACCTACATGTTCATTGATGACGGGCACAAAAAGATCCACGTTTGCGAGATGTTCATGGGCATGGGCGGCTTTGAGAGAGGATGTCGAGCGATCTACCACATAGAATAAGAAGATTCTAAATCCGGCACTTTTTGCTTCCGCAAAAAAATTGAGTTCCTTGGCCGCTTTGAAAAAACCTTCCGTGTGGCGGGCAGGAAGATCAACCACATAATCACGGCCGGGAGAGGCGATG
>JANYHE010000069.1 GCA_025359215.1 Hyphomicrobiales bacterium | reverse complement strand
GCTCACCATTGTTTGATTCATAGAAGGCCCATGTGGGTGAATTGAACTTTTCGGGAAGCTCAACGCCCGGTGCCATTGTCACGTGACCTAAGACATTATTTTCTATGACCTCGGCTTTTTTCTCTGGCTTTGCTGCAACAGTTTTCTTTAACGCCTTTTGCAACTCGTTGGCATTGTTTGCGACGGTGAAAGTGCCTCCTGTTTTTTCTGCCATACATTTCAGCTGTGCAACAGCGCCTTGGTTATCCAAGCCAAAGCCAACTGTGTGAACCGTGAGCCCCACACCCAATTTTTTGAGATCCTCGGCCACTGCGCAAGGATCCGCATTACAGTTTTCAATGCCATCAGACACAAGAATGACCGTGGCTTTTTTCTCGGTATATTGCAGAGACTCCGCCGCCATGCGCACGGCATCTGTCATCGGAGTTTGGCCTTTGGGGTTGAGACTGTTGACTGCACTCATAAATTCAGCGGCGTTTAATGTGCCCGGCTCTCGCAGCACTTCGATGTCTTTGCAGTTGCCTTTTTCGCGGTGGCCATAAGCTATTAGTCCCAGTTCATCTTCTGGCTTCCATGTCTTGATTAAATTGCCCACAACTTGCTTGGCTATATCCATTTTGGATTTGCCGTCGATTTTGGCCCGCATTGAACCAGATGCATCCAGCACAAGTATCACCCGCGAGCCTTCCTCAGCGTGGATTGGCGAAAGTGCCATGATGGATAAAACGAGGGATAGCGCAAGCGCAAAGAGGATTTTCATTTTTATTGCTCCGATTCATGAGCCCCCGCTCGACGCAAAAAATGCCTGTGGTTTAGGCCTTTGTCAATGCCGCTACGCCATCCCAAATCAGCTTTATCGACAGCAAAAACAATGCAATTTCGACCAAGCGGAAGAACAGTTTTTCTGGCAAAAGGCGGGTTAAATGAAATCCCAAAAATGCGCCTATTAAAGCCACGGGTGTAAGCCAAGCGCAGATTTCTAGGCTGGTCAGATTGATCTGACCCAGCATCCAATAAGGCGGCAGTTTTAAAACATTGATGATGGCAAACACTATTGTGGTTGTGCCGGCATAGGTCATTTTATCAAGCTTCAAGGGCAGCACATACATTTGATAAGGTGGCCCCCCGGCGTGGGCCACAAAGCTGGTGAAGCCTGCAATTGAACCCCAGAATGTGGCGCGCGGAATATTTTCCGTTGTGGGCTTCACTTCGCGTTTCAATTTTAAAATGGCGTCAACGCAATAAAATAGCCCGATCAAACCCACGATCAATTTAACAATCGCATCATTGGTGATGTGGGCCGTGGCCCAGCCGATCAATAGGCCAATAATGCCAGTTGCCACCATGAGCTTAATCACCCGCAGATCAAAATTTTTGCGGTACATCCAAAGGCCATACCAGTCGCTGACCACCAAGAGTGGAAGCAGCAAGCCAGCGGCCACAACGGGTGAAACGGCTTGAGCCAAAACCGGCACACCCAACACACCCACGCCGGGCAACCCGCCCTTTGATGCGCCAACGAGCAACGTGGCAACAATTGCGCAAGCCCAAAACCAAAGATCAATAGTGTTCAAGGTGTTTCAGGGCCAAGCACAACCTCGGCAAAATTCAAGTTTAGAAATGTTGCAATGGCTTCGGTGACAAAATTATGATCTTCGCGTTGAGGAATGCCGGACACTGTGACTGCACCCACAACGCCTGTGCCAATTACATGAATGGGAAAGCCACCGCCTGCAGCGGCATATTCCAACGGGTCCACGCCACGGGTGGAATCCAATTTGTTGCCTTTGGCTTCAAGTTCTCGCCCGACACGATATGAACTTTTGTGAAATCGCATGACCGTGTTAAATTTGCGGCGCACCCAATCGGGGTTTTCTGGCGTGGTTCCGGGCATGGCAAAATAAAACATAGGACGAATGCCAATGCGAATGTCCAGCACCAAAGCCAAGTTCCTTCGAACCGCTATTTCTCGCATGATATTGCCTAAGGCCCAGGCATCAGATTCATCAAATTTTGTAAAGCGCAATTGGTTTTCTTGATGTTCAATTTGGGCAATATCAGTTGTCAGACTCACGTTTAGACTCCGTCGGTTAAAAATTGATCATGGCTGATGCCTTGAGCAAAGGCAAAACCAGTTTGCAATGCGTTGTTGGAAAATGACAAAAACGTAATTTGTTTGCCGCCTTTCAAACACTTTTGCTCCGTAGTAACATTTCCGTTACTGGGAATCAAAATTCTCGCGACACTGGACCAAACGCGCAACCCTAACGTGACGGCGGGCGGATGACTTTAATTATAGGAACGCAAAAATGAACCTTTCACTTCGTAATATGTCTTTTGCTGCGGCTTTGTTGCTGGGCACCACACCGTTTTTGATGAGCAGCCAAGCTTTTGCGCTGTCGTCACATGATTGCAGCGTTATGTTCAAGGCCGCACAGGCTGATGGCACTGCAGGCGCTATGAAATATAAAGACTTCCGCGCTTCAAAATGCGCAGCTGATGCAACTGCGCCCGCTGCTGCGGCACCTGCTGTTGCTGCAGCACCAGCGGTTGTGGCTCCTGCTCCAGCGCCTGTGAAGGTTAAAAAAGCTAAGGCCGCAGCAGGTGCTGCTGCTCCAGCTGCTCCAGCTGTAGTCACCACAACTACAACCACACCATCTGGTAGCTTTATGCAGAACTGCAGTGCTGCTTGGAAAGCGATGAAAGCTTCAAACGGCGTTCCTGCTGGCATGAAGTGGAAAGATTTCGTCGCGGCAAAATGTGTGGTTGCCGGTGCAGCTGCTCCAGCCACGCCAGTGGTTGCTACCAAGCCAGCCAAAATGAAAAAACCCGCTGCTGCCGATGCAATGGCCGCTGAACCTGCTCCAGCAGAACCAAAAACTGCCGCAGACTATGGCGATCTGAAAACTGTTGATAAGAATGGCAAACCATTCACTGAAGGCCAAATGGCTGCTCACAAGCGTATTCGCACTTGTGCTGTTAAGTGGAGTGCCGCCAAGGCGGATGGAAGTGCTGCAAACCAAAAATGGCCACAGTTCTGGTCTGCTTGCAACACAGAATTGAAGGCCGCTGGCCAATAAATTTTTGCGATAAGTTCTGTGAGGGCCTCAGTGATGGGGCCCTTTTTTTGTGTAGTTTTAATTGTTACCTTGAATATTACAGTTTAGATGTTATCTAAGGACTGCAACTCAATTTGAAAGGACATATCATGTATCTCGTCACTGGCGCTTCGGGCCATTTAGGCCAAGCTGTTATCAACCACTTGCTCACAACATTTAATATTCCGGCCAACAAAATCATCGCCACCACGCGCGATGTGGCCAAACTTTCAGCACTGGCCGCTAAGGGTGTGCATGTGCGCGATGCCAATTTTGATGATGAGTCACATTTGGTGAAGGCGTTCGCTGGAGCCACCCGCCTGCTGCTCATCAGCACCAGCGCCATGGAACCAGGCGTGCGCATTAAGCAGCACGTGAACGCTGTGCGGGCCGCTGAAAAAGCCGGTGTGGCGCATGTGGTTTACACATCGATGCCAAACCCTGTGGGCAACGCCGTTTTGTTTGCACCAGATCATGCAGGCACGGAAAAGGCTTTGGCCGATTCCAAGCTTGATGGATGGACTGTGCTGCGCAACAATTGGTATTTTGAAAACCTGTTCTTCTCCATGCCGCAAGCTTTGGCTTCAGGCACGCAATATTCTGCCGCTGCTCAAGGCAAAACAGCTTTCATAGCACGCGATGATTTGGCCCGCGCTGCAGCTGCCGCTTTGGCATCCGACAAGGGCGGCAAAGCCACCTACACATTGTCTGGCGCCAAGGAATACACAATTGATGAGATCGCTAAACTGGTGAGCGCCGCCACCGCTAAGCCACTGAATGTGGTGCATGTGCCTGTCGAGGGCTTGGTGCAAGGCATGATCGGCGCTGGCCTGCCCGAAGGCATGGCGAGAATGTTTGCATCATTTGACGATGCCACTGCAAGGGGCAGCCTTTCTGGTTCATCCACTGATTATAAGGCGATCACGGGTGCCGAGCCACAAGCCCTAGAACCGTGGTTGAAGGCAAATGCTACGGCGCTGAGCACACCTGCGGCGCACTGAAATACAGCATCAAGGAAAGGCTCCAGAGATGGGGCCTTTTTGTTTAAAAACATTTGACCAGATCACCCCAAAGATCATCACCATCTTCTATGCCCACCGAGAGTCTGAAAATGCCTTCTCCAGTGTATTGGCGGAAGCGGCTTGCTGCTTCGGGGCCATGGCGATAGGTTGATTTCTCAATATCGTCAGTCCCGATCCAGCAGATCAAGCTGCGGTGATGGCCCAGCGACACCGCATAATGAATAAGCTCCAACTGCTTCACCATGCGCTTGGCCAGTTCCATGCCATTTTCATGAGTCTGGAAGGTCAACATGCCAGAGAAATTTTTCATCTGAGATTTGGCGAGTGCATGTTGTGAATGTGATGCAAGCCCAGGGTAAAACACGCGCTTGATTGCTGGGTGGCTTTCCAAGTGTGTAGCTAGTTTCATTGCCGCTTCTTGGTGTGCCTTCATCCGAATGGGCAAAGTTGCAGCTCCGCGCAAGATAAGCCAGGCGTTGAATGGCGAAAGTATTCCGCCGAAATGCACCGTTGATTCCAAGTTGAGTGCAGCAAGTTCTGCCTTACGGCCAATGACAGCGCCTCCCATCGCATCGCCATGGCCACCAATATATTTGGTGAGCGAATGCAGCACGAAATCTGCACCCAAGCTCAAAGGCTTGGTGGCAATGGGCGTGGCAAATGTTGAATCAACCACTACATCACGCACGCCCATGTCGTGAGCAATCTTGGCCAAGGTTGCGATGTCACAAATTTCCATAGTGGGGTTTGCAGGTGTTTCCAACCACACCATGCGCGTGTTAGGTTTGATCGCTGCGGCAAATGCTTTAGGGTTAGTTGTATCCACGCAAGACACCTCAATGCCAAAGCGCGGCAAGGTGTAGCGCGCAAGTTCGGCAATGCCCACGTAACTCGAATCTGGCATTAATAAATGATCACCTGCACTCATGCGACCAGCAATAAGGGCATGCCCAGCCGCCACGCCAGAGCCAAAGGCCAGCGCAAATTCCGCACCTTCGAGGGCCGCAAGTTTGTTTTCAAGTTGCCGCACGGTGGGGCTGGACACGCGGCCATAAACATAACCCTCGTAGTCTTTGTCATCGCGCGCCGAAAAGCCGGGAACTTCGGTTGGCGCAAAGGTGGCTGACATTACGAGATTGGGAGAAGACGCGCGCGTGGCCGGATCAATAAATTCGCCTGCATGCACCGCCACCGTGGCCTCACGAAAAGTGGCACTGTTTTTTCCGGTAATGGTCATGGGGACTTCTTTCGTTGACGTATTGAATACACTCCTGAAATGCCACGGCTTCGCGGTCAAGTAAATCTGCATTAGTTTTGGGCATGCGTTCGTTAATTTGACTCTAGTGTATTATTTATGGTACTTAGATTAAATGATAGAACCACCTAAACCAATGCCGCTTGGGTTTTGGAATTCCAACATCGGTAATCAGCCAACAAGAGACTGGTTGGTAGTGTATCAGTTTGAAATTTGAAGCCTTGGAATAATCAATCCTAATGCTATATGCTTAGCGTCATGCAAAGGATAGCCCATGCCTAAAGGCCCCAAAGGTGAAAAGCGTCCCGCTGACGTGATCGGCAATGCCGTGAAGGTTATGCGGATTGCAACAGGTGAAGAGTCCGACGCCGCGCCTGATGATGGTAAGAACAAAGCTGCACAGGCTCTTGGCAAGCTTGGTGGCGCGGCGCGGGCAAAATCTATGACTTCGAGTCAACGTGGTGAAATAGCAAAAAAAGCAGCTATGACGCGCTGGGGTAAGAACCAATAGCAAGCATTGCAAACGATGATGGAAGGTGCATTTGCTTTACTTTGCTTTCTACATACTTCTTGAACTTGCCTTCGCCAATGTATGCTTCCCTGAACCATCTGCGAAATTCCCCTAAGCCTGATTCAGGATAACACCAAGCTGATTGTGGGTTAGATAATGCTTGCGGAAAATATGAAGGGTAATTGTGATCATACTTTTTTCGATGACCAAACTTTTCATCTAGTTTTGTTTCTGTCCAATAAGCCCCCCATGAACCACCAACGCTAATATCGGGCACAAATTTTTCGTCTATGTGAAGCCCATGTTGCCCCAAATGGACAATCATGTCCGCTATCTCTTTGAAAATTGAAAAGTAACCAGCTGGGCAAGAGTTGTAGACAAGGGAAACTCGATCATGGAATTGCTTCCATACTTCTGGGACTGATTTATTTGGGTCGTATCCACATTGCGCATAGATGAAATCATGCAAACCATTTCCGGCAAGCGTTCTAAAATTTTTCAGTGCCTCGGTCTTATTGTTTGAGCCAGCCTCAAACGAGTAATATTCCAATATCGCAAGGCAAATGTCGTCGGTGTATGCATAAATTTTGCGGCCCTTATGCAAGGTCTCAATGTGGGGCGAGTCTAAAACGACTCCCCTAGATGTCAAAAGATCTTTGATGGCGCTTATGCGTGGTTTCTGATCTACTTCGTTCCATTGAGAACTTATTGTTCCTATGTGTGCATTTTCAACGCCACAAAGCGCTGCTAATCCTCTTTGATGAAGAAACGGTGTCCCATCTTTGAACACCCCCATTCCAATTCCTCGAACTTCAGCTTCCTTCTCTATGGCAAGGTCAAAATTACCTTGTGCCCCTCCGATTTCCTTTTGGGTACTTTTTGGAGGCATATATTTGACTTCATTAGACATTGTGCGATTTCCTTGCGCTATAACAAAGGATAGCTATTTAGACATAAGCAGAACAGAATAGAATGATTCGGTAGATTAAAACAAGAAACTTCTTGACGCTTAGCATGAAAGTTCATATATTATGAGCATGAACAAACTATCCATCAAAGCCCGCGCTCAAATGCTCAATATGCTGTGTGAAGGCTCGTCCATGCGCTCAGTTTCACGCCTTGCTGACGTATCAATTAACACAGTG
>JANYHE010000143.1 GCA_025359215.1 Hyphomicrobiales bacterium | reverse complement strand
CGGATGATAATCCACGCAGTGAAGATGCGAGCACCATTCGCAATGAAATTTTGCGGGCAGCGCCCCATGCCCAAGACATTGGCAATCGTGCGGCGGCAATTGCAGCTGCGGTGAATGGGCTAAATGAGGGTGATGTTTTGTTGGTGGCAGGCAAGGGCCACGAACAGGGCCAGATTGTGGGCACTGAAACGCTGTCCTTTAGCGATCATGATGCTGTGTTAGCGGCTTTGCGTGGAGAGATTTATCATGGCTGAACGTGGCCTTTGGACAGCTCAGGAATTAATTGCGGCTACGGGCGGCACGCTGCACGGAGATGTGCACGGCACCATGAATGGCGTATCAATTGACTCGCGTGCAGTTGCTGCTGGTGATGTGTTTGTGGCCATTAAAGGCGACAAAATGGATGGCCATGATTTTGTTGTGGGTGCCTTAAAATCGGGTGCGGGCGTTGCCGTGGTTTCCCGCGTGACTGACGAGATGCTTAAGGCCGGTGCTGTTTTGCAGGTGGCTGATGATCCGTTGTGGGGCCTTGAAAACATGGGCCGTGCTGCGCGCAACTGGAGCCGTGGGCAGATGATTGCTGTGACTGGCAGTGTGGGCAAAACCAGCACCAAGGAGATGTTGCGCGTTGCTCTATCGGCATCAGGCGAAACCCATGCTTCGGCTGCTTCGTTCAACAATCATTGGGGCGTGCCTCTCACATTGGCCAGGCTTCCGCGCAATGCAGCTTTTGGCGTTTTTGAAATTGGCATGAACCACGCGGGCGAGATTACGCCATTGGTGAAGATGGTGCGGCCACATGTGGCCATCGTCACGATGGTGGCGGCCAGTCATTTGGGCCATTTCAATTCGCTTGATGAAATTGCTGATGCAAAGGCTGAAATATTTTCCGGTGTTGTTGCGGGTGGTGCGGCCATCATCAACCAAGACTCGCCCTATTTTGAAAAGCTCAAAGCAGTGGCCTTGGCACATGGCATTAAAAATATCATTGGCTTTGGCAAATCCGAAAACGCCGCTGTGCGCATGGAGCGTGTGGCGCTGCATCCCACGTGCTGCTGCATCACTGCCGATGTGATGGGCGAAAAAGTGACCTATAAACTGGGCGTGCCGGGCGAGCACATGGCGCTCAATAGTCTGGCCGTTTTAGCCACCGTGAAATTGGTAGGTGCGGATTTAGCGCGCGCGGCCATGGCGCTGGCTGATGCAGCACCCGCCAAAGGGCGCGGCGTGCAGGAGCGCTTGCAAGGCGTGGGTGGGGAAATATTGTTGATTGATGAAAGTTACAATGCCAACCCGGCTTCGATGCAGGCGGCCCTTGGTCTTCTGTCTCACGCACGCGTTGGTAAGAATGGTCGGCGCATCGCTGTGCTGGGTGATATGCTGGAGCTTGGACAATTTGGCCCGTCGCTTCATGCTGAGATTGCCGATCACCTGCAAAGCCACAACGTTGATTTCGTTTATGCCGCTGGACCTTTGATGAAAAATCTTTGGGAGGCAACACCTGTTGCCAAACGCGGTGCCTATACTGAGACTTCGGCTGAACTGAATAACATTTTGGTTGGCCACCTTCGCCATGGCGATGCCGTGATGGTCAAAGGATCAAATGGCAGCCGCATGGGGCTGGTGGTGGATTCTATTCGCTCAAAATTTTTACCCGTTCAAAAGGAAAGCTGAACAATGCTTTATTATCTCGTCCTCAAACTTACGAGTGAAGTTTCGGCTTTCAATGCGTTTCGCTATTTAACAACGCGCACGGGCGGAGCCATTCTCACCGCGCTGCTTTTTATATTTGTGTTTGGGCCGAAAATTATTTCGCTGCTGAAAGTGAAGCAGGGACGGGGACAACCCATTCGCACTGACGGACCGCAGCGGCACATTGTTGAAAAGCAAGGCACGCCCACTATGGGTGGCTTGATGATTTTATCGGGTGTTTTTGTTTCGACATTGCTCTGGGCTGATCTGAGCAATCTTTATGTGTGGGCGGTTTTGTTTGTGACTCTCGGCTATGGTGCCATCGGCTTTTATGATGATTATTTAAAAGTCACACGCGCCTCAGTGCGGGGTTTTTCTGGCAAGGCACGATTACTGGCGGAGTTTCTGATTGCAGGTGCCGCCGTTGGTTGTTTCATGTGGATTGGCAATAATGATTTGTCGCGCTCATTGGCGGTGCCATTTTTTAAAGATGTGCTGATTTATTTTGGACCGTTGTTTATTTTCGTCGGCATGTTTGTGGTTGTGGGTGCTGGCAATGCTGTGAACATCACCGATGGTCTTGATGGCTTAGCCATCGTGCCGGTGATGATGGCCGCGGGCAGTTTTGCTTTGATTGCCTATTTGGTTGGCAACCAAGTGTTCTCAGTCTATTTGCAGCTGCATTATGTGCGTGGCACCGGAGAGCTTGCGGTTATCTGTGGTGCATTGATTGGCGCAGGGCTGGGATTTTTATGGTTCAATGCGCCGCCTGCCATGATTTTTATGGGGGACACAGGCTCGCTTGCACTGGGCGGTTGCCTTGGTGCTATTGCTGTCGCGGTAAAACATGAAATTGTTTTGGGGATTGTGGGCGGCCTGTTTGTTTTGGAAACAGTATCAGTTATCGTGCAAGTGGCTTCATTCAAAATGACGGGCAAGCGCGTGTTTGCCATGGCACCATTGCACCACCATTATGAACAAAAGGGTTGGAAAGAACCCACCATTGTTATTCGCTTTTGGATCATCGCTTTCGTGTTGGCGCTGATTGGCCTTTCCACTTTAAAGTTGCGGTAATTCAATTCATGTTTGCGGCAACGTCATTCAAAAATAAATCGGTGGCTGTGTTTGGTTTGGCACGGTCGGGCATTTCTTGTGCACTGGCACTGGCCGCTGGTGGTGCAAAGGTTTTTGCGTGGGACGATTCTGAACCCTCAGTGGAGAAGGCCAAATCTGAAGGTGTGCCGATTATCAATTTGCACACGATTGATTTCAAGACACTTGATAGTTTAGTTTTAAGCCCCGGTGTCCCTCTCACCCACCCAGAGCCGCATTGGACTGTGGTGAAAGCCAAGCAAGCTGGCATTGAAATTATTGGCGACACCGAAGCCTTTGCGCGCGAAGTTTCCGGCAGTGGTGCAAAAATTGTGGCTATTACCGGCACCAACGGTAAATCTACAACGACAGCACTTATCGGTCATGTTCTCAAATTTGCAGGCCTTGATGTGGATGTGGGCGGCAATATTGGCTTAGCGGTTTTCAATTTGCGGCCACCAACCCAAGACCGCATTTATGTTTTGGAACTTTCATCATTTCAAATTGATTTGATGCCGGGGTTGAAACCCGATGTTGGTATTCTGACCAATCTCACACCCGATCATTTAGACCGTCATGGCACGATGGAAAACTATGCGGCTGTGAAGGCGCGTATGTTTTCGTATGCTGGCGATGGCACTGCATTGGTGAGTGTAGATGATGAGTGGTGTGCGGCCATTGCAGATGTCACGCCACAAGTCTCGCGCGTTTCTGTTGTGAAAGAGGTGCTACACGGCATTTGTGCGCCTGAAGGCATTTTAAAAGACAAGCACCATGGCCAATGCGTTGCTGAAATCGATCTTCGCCAAATGCCATCCCTCAAAGGCAGGCACAATTGGCAAAATGCTTGCATGGCTTATGGAGCGGCGCGGGCGCTGGGTGTTTCAGTTGATGTGATTGCGGCAGCGATGCATAGCTTTCCCGGTTTGGCGCACCGCATGCAGCAGGTGGCTGTGGTGAATGGGGTTCCCTTCGTCAACGATTCCAAAGCCACCAATGCTGATGCAGCTGAGAAAGCACTTGTGTCGTTTGATCACATTTACTGGATTGCAGGTGGC
Organism: Hyphomicrobiales bacterium; assembly: GCA_025359215.1. Taxonomy (GTDB): domain Bacteria; phylum Pseudomonadota; class Alphaproteobacteria; order Rhizobiales; family Aestuariivirgaceae; genus Aestuariivirga. The sequence goes on along the minus strand of JANYHE010000143.1, from coordinate 29,509 downwards.
ATTTCAAAATCGGGCGGCATCGAACCACTGGCAGCTTACTTTCCAAAAATTAAACGCGCCTATTTGATTGGTGCTGCGGCAGAAAATTTTGCCCAAACGTTGCAGGGCAAAGTTGACTATGTGATGTGCGAAACTTTGGAGCGTGCCGTGAAAGCTGCAGCGCAGGATGCACAAGCGGGTTCGGTGGTTTTGCTTTCGCCAGCTTGCGCATCGTTTGATCAATATAAAAATTTTGAAGTGCGCGGCGATGCTTTTGTGGAACTTGTTTCACATTTGCCGCACGCACAAATGTCTCAGGGAGGGAATGGCTGATGCTTATTTCACGCAGTGATCGTGGTGCCTTGGCGCGGTGGTGGTTTACAATTGATTTGCCTCTGCTCTCAGCAGTTCTTTTGCTGATGGCCATTGGCGTTTTGATCAGCATGGCGGCCAGCCCGCCTGTGGCTGAACGCATTGGCCTCGATTCATTTCATTTTTTTAAGAGCCAACTTTTCTATCTTTTTTTTGGTGTGATCGGCTTGGTTGTGGTTTCATTCTTCGATGTGAACTGGGTGAGGCGCACAGCATTTATGACCTTTGCCGGCTCACTGGTTTTAATGTTGGCCGCGCTGAAATTTGGACCGGAAATTAAAGGGGCGCATCGCTGGATTAATTTCGGGCCGCTGAACTTGCAGCCTTCAGAATTTGCCAAGCCCGGCTTTGTGGCCGCGGCGGCTTGGTTTCTTGCTGATCATATTAAGCGACCTGATATGCCTGGGCATTTTATTGCTTATGGTGCAGCAGCTGTGTTCTTAGGCCTTTTAGTTTTGCAGCCAGACTTTGGGCAGACGGCTTTGGTGACGCTGACATTTGGTGCGATGCTTTTGATTTACGGCATTTCATGGATGTATGTTTTGGGGCTGGGCGCACTGACAGTGATGGCCATGGGTCTTTCTTATGCTCTGGTTCCACACGTGGCTTCCCGCATTGACCGGTTTTTGCATCCAGATAAAGGCGACACGTTTCAAGTGGATACTGCAACGTCTGCCTTTAACAATGGTGGTCTGTTGGGTGCGGGGCCAGGTGGTGGTGTTGCCAAAATGGTTTTGCCCGATGCGCACACCGATTTTGCTTATGCTGTGGTGGGGGAAGAATTTGGGCTGATCGCCTGCCTTGCTTTGATGCTACTATTTTTTTTCATCATCATTCGTGTGTTGATGCGCGCCAAAAATGAAAGTGAACCTTTTGCCGCTCTCGCCATGACAGGGTTGGTCACCATGTTTGGGTTGCAAGCCTGCATCAATATGGGTGTGAATGTTGGGTTGCTTCCAGCCAAGGGCATGACGCTGCCGTTCATTTCTTATGGCGGTTCGTCATTGTTAGGCACAGCATTAGCGATGGGTTTTGTGCTGGCCCTTGCGCGCCGCAGGCCTGCAACAGCATCGAATTCCTATGCTCAGCGCGCGGTTTATGCATGAGTAAGGTGGTGGTTCTTGCGGCGGGCGGCACAGGGGGACATTTATTCCCCGCGCAGGCACTGGCTGAAACATTGACCTCGCGTGGATACCGGATTCACTTGATGACGGACGAGCGGGTTCGTGACTATGGCAAGAATTTTCCGGCTGATGAAACCCATATTGTTGAATCAGCAAGCCCCGGGCTTTCTGATCCTTTGCGATTGCCTTCACGGCTGTTGAAATTGTTCAAGGGTTACACCCACGCAAAATCAATCTTGCGCAAGGTAAAGCCAGCTGCTGTTGCGGGCTTTGGGGGCTATCCGTCATTTCCGCCCATTTATGCGGCGGCATCATTGCACATTCCTGCTTTGGTGCATGAGGCCAATTCAGTGTTAGGGCGGGCTAACAAAATGCTCGCTAAAAAAGTGGATGCTGTTGCGGGCTCATTCGAAAACACATTGGGGTTGCCGCCCATGGCGAAATTTGTGCTGACCGGAAATCCGGTGCGGGCGATTGCTTTGGCGCAAAAGGCTGCGACTTACCCGAAGTTTGGCGGCAAGATGAATCTGCTGGTGTTTGGTGGCAGCCAAGGTGCCAAATTCTTTTCAGACTTTATGCCAACAGCATTTGCCGAAATGCCGAGAGACTTACGCGATAAATTATCGGTGACGCAGCAATGTCGACCCGAAGATATGGAGCGCGTTAAAGCGGCTTATGCTGCCCTTGGTTTGCAATCTGATTTGCAACCGTTTTTTGCTGATCTACCAAAGCGCATTGCAGAATCTCATTTGGTGGTTTCACGCTCTGGCGCTTCGACGATTGCGGAACTGGGTGTGATTGGCAGACCTGCTGTTATGGTGCCGTTGCCGCATTCGATTGACAATGATCAACTGCGCAATGCGCAAAGTTTTGCCAGTGCTGGGGCAGGGTGGCTTTGCCCGCAGGGTGAACTCAAAGCTCATGATTTTGCCGCATTTTTAGGGCGATTGCTGACAGATGAGGCTGGTCTTAAAAGGGCCGCAGAATCAGCTTTGACCCATGGCAAACCCGATGCTGCTGAGCGTTTGGCGGACTTGATTGAAAAAATTATTGGAGAGACCTAACCGATGAAACTTCCACGCGACGTTGGCCCCATTCATTTCATCGGCATTGGTGGCATTGGCATGAGTGGCATTGCTGAGGTGATGGCCACGCTGAATTATAAAGTTCAGGGCTCTGATATTTCTGACAATTATAATGTGGCGCGGTTGCGCAAACATGGCATTGATGTTTCCATTGGCCATGCAGCAAAGAATATTGGCGATGCGCAAGTGGTGGTTATTTCTTCCGCTGTGAAGTCTGACAACCCCGAGCTGATCGAAGCGCGGGCGCGTTATTTGCCCGTAGTGCGGCGTGCTGAAATGCTGGCGGAATTAATGCGCTTTAAATCTTGCATCGCTGTGGGTGGCACGCACGGTAAAACGACGACCACATCAATTGTTGCTGCTTTGCTTGATGCAGGCAATCTTGACCCCACGGTGATCAATGGTGGTATCATCAATGCTTATGGCACCAACGCGCGGCTGGGCAAGGGCGATTGGATGGTTGTGGAATCCGACGAGTCTGACGGCACATTCGTCAAGCTTCCTGCTGACGTGGTAATTGTTACAAATATTGATCCAGAGCATCTTGATCATTACGGCACGTTTGAAAAAGCCAAGGATGCGTTTTTGGCCTTCGTCGAAAATATTCCTTTCTATGGTTTTGCGGTGATGTGCATTGACCATCCAGTTGTGCAGGAATTGATTGGCAAGATTCAAGATCGGCGTGTGATCACTTATGGCCGCAGCCCGCAAGCCGATTTCAGGTTGCTTGATGCAGCTTACACTGATGGGGCCATGCGCTTCTCGGTGCGCGTCACACACCGCCTTACGGGCAAGACTCATGACATCACAGATTTGGCTTTAAAAATGCCGGGCGAACATAATGCTTTGAATTCAACCGCTGCTTTGGCTGTGGCGCGAGAGTTGGGCATGAATGATGACGCTATTCGAATGGGTCTTGCGAGTTTTGAAGGTGTGAAGCGTCGCTTCACGCGCACTGGTGAGCATGATGGTGTTACCGTTTATGATGACTATGGCCATCATCCTGTGGAAATTGCGGCGGTGCTGAAGGCAGCGCAAGGCGTGACCAAGGGCAAAGTTGTGGCTGTAATGCAGCCCCATCGCTTCACGCGGCTAGCCAGTTTGTTCAGTGATTTTTCTTCGTGTTTCAATGATGCCGATACTGTGATTTTAACCCCCGTCTATGCCGCTGGTGAAACCCCAATTGATGGTGCATCGCATGTGCATCTGGCAGAGGCCATGCATGCGCGGGGGCACAGGTCGGTTTATAAAATTGATGGACCGGAGCAGCTGGCACCGATGGTGAAAGGGTTAGTTTCGCCCGGCGATATTGTGGTGTGCTTGGGTGCTGGCACGATTAGCCAATGGGCCTATGCTTTGCCAGACCAGCTTGCCGCGATTGATAAAGCGAAAATCTAATGACGCGCATTGATGGCGAAGCCTTGTTGAAAAAACTGCCTGCGGTGCGTGGCCGATTGCTGCCGAATGCGCCGCTGGCGGATTTGACGTGGTTTAAAACAGGTGGCCCTGCCGAAGTTTTATTCATGCCAGCCGATGAGGCTGACCTTGCGGAATTTCTAAAAAATACACCCCTTGAAATTCCAATTTATGTAATTGGCGTCGGTTCTAATTTGCTGGTGCGCGATGGTGGTGTGCCCGGCATTGTGATCCGCATGGGGCGTGGATTTAACGATATAAGTCTCGCTGGTCCCCAACAAATTCGGGCTGGAACTGCAGCACTTGATATGCGTGTGGCGCAGTTCGCACTGACGCATAGTATAGATTTGTTAACCTTTCTTATAGGTATTCCCGGCACAATTGGCGGGGCGCTTCGCATGAATGGGGGAGCGCATGGGGGCGAGACGACTGACGTGCTGGTTTCAGCGCGCGCAGTGGACCGCGAAGGGAATATTAAAGTGCTTCAACACGCAGACATGAATTACACCTATCGGCATTGCGGTGCTTCTGAGGATTTGATTTTCACCGAGGCCTTGTTTCAGGGGAAATCTGGCAGTGCTGATGCGATTAAAGCGCAGATGGATGCGCATGTTGAACACCGCGTGAATGCCCAACCGATTAAGAGCCGCACGGGTGGCTCAACTTTCAAAAATCCTGTGGGACATAAATCTTGGCAGCTGATTGATGCGGCTGGAATGCGTGGCTTTAATGTTGGGCCTGCGAAAGTATCAGAATTGCATTGTAACTTTCTGATCAATGAAGGCGGTGCCACAGCGGCGCAAATTGAAGAATTGGGCGAGACAGTGCGGGCGCGTGTTTTGGAAAATTCGGGCGTTGTGTTGGATTGGGAAATCAAGCGCATTGGCCTTTCGCTGGAGGATGCAGCGTGAGATCTGAAAAACTTATTCCGGATGAAACAGTTGTTGCCGTTCTCATGGGTGGGTGGTCGGCTGAGCGCAATGTTTCATTGTCGTCTGGCGAGGCTTGCTATGTTGCATTGAAGAATGCTGGCTTCAATGCCATCATGATTGATGTGAAACGAGAGACGATCTCTTCCGTTTTGATGGATTTGAAACCGCATGTGGCCTTTAACGCCTTGCATGGCAAATGGGGTGAGGATGGCAATGCTTCTTCACTTTTAGAAACGCTAGGCATTCCTTATACGCATTCGGGTGTTCTGGCTTCCGCTATTGCCATGCATAAAGAAAAGTCGAAGATTTTATTCAAGGAAGCGGGAATCCCTGTTGCTGAAAGCAAGATGGTGGATTTGGAAGTGGCAGCCACCACGCACCCCATGCCTTTGCCTTATGTTTTAAAACCAGTGGCAGAGGGTTCAAGCTTTGGCGTTCACATTGTGGATCGCACCAGCAATGGGCCCGTCGCCAGTATTCTGGATCAACGGGCTTTGTTTGGCGATCAGGTGATGGTCGAGCGGTTTATTCCTGGCAAGGAACTCACCTGTGCCGTGATTGGCGACGTTGCTTTGGGTGTGATTGATATTGTTCCCAATGTTGGCTTTTACGATTATGAAGCCAAATATGCTCAAGGCGGTTCGCGACATATATTGCCGGCTGAAATTCCCAATGATGTTTATCGGCGTTGCCAGAAATATGCGTTGATGGCCCATCATGCTTTGGGTTGCCGTGGTGTGACGCGTTCCGATTTCCGCTATGATGATACGCCGGGCGACAGGGGCGAATTGATCTTGCTTGAAATCAACACGCAACCCGGAATGACAGGCACATCATTGGTGCCAGAACTGGCTGCCCATGCAGGGCATAGCTTTGAAGAGTTACTGACTTGGATGGTCAACGATGCATCGGTGAACCGGTGATGAGACTTTCCTCCATTGCCCAATCATTGCGTTTTCGTTTTATAGTGCGCAGCTTTGGCGTGTTGTTTTTGGGTGCCACCATTGTGCACGGCGTTTTGCGCGGTGGGCAACTTGATTATGAAGGCAGCCCATGGCGACAAATGCCAGGAAAATTGGCAAGTATAATTGGTTTGGCTGCTGTTGATATTCGCATTTCTGGCCTCACAAACCATGATCCGCAACTGTTGCTCAATGCCATGGGTGTTGTGCCGGGGGGCAGTCTTATAGGGTTTGATGCTGGTGCAGCGCGGCAGCTTTTACAAAACATGGATTGGATTTCAGCGGCTTCGGTGCAGCGCAAATTCCCCAACACGCTTGAGATTAATGTGGCCGAGCGCATTCCTTTTGCCATTTGGCAGCATGAAGGAAAATATAGTTTGATTGACCGCGCGGGCATTGCCATGGGCGGCATGGAGCTGATGGCACAATCACATTTATTGTTGGTGACGGGCGAGGGTGCAAATTTTGCAGCAGAGGAACTTGTTAACCATCTGGAAGCCAATCCTGAGTTAATGAAGAAGGTCAGCGCTGCCGCCATGGTGGGCAAGCGGCGCTGGACTCTTTATCTGCAAAATGGAGTCAAGATTGCGCTGCCAAGCGACGGTGAACCCGAAGCTTTGAAACAGGTGAGCGACCTTGATGCCAGCCAAAATATTCTGTCCAAAGGCATTCGTGAAATCGACATGCGCATAGCGGGCAAAATGACAGTGGCAATTGCTGAGATTGAAGAGACGAAAGATTTAGGCGCATCTAATCAAAAGGTGAGCCAAACGCATTGATTTGAGTTTGTGTGTGGGTGGGGCGTTAGGAATGAGTGTAGTGCAGTTGCATGGTCGCGGAAGCAAAAGCGGATCAAGAGCCACAGTGGTGGCAGCACTTGATATTGGCTCCACAAAAATTTGTTGCATCATTGCGGAAGTGCAGCCGCCAAAGCAGCGCGGGCAGGTTGATCCACGACAGCTTTTAAAAGTTATTGGTTTTGGACAAACGCTTTCGCGCGGTGTGCGCAGTGGTGCCATTGTTGATGTGAATGATGCCGAATGTGCCATTCGTCTTGCCGTTGATGCCGCAGAACGCATGGCTTCGGTTGCTATCAATGATGTTTATGTGAGTGTTTCAGGTGGTCGGCCGCAATCGCATTGTCATAGTGGTCGGGTTCGCACACAGACGGGGGTTGTTAGCCCCCGCGATATCGAAAATGCGGTTTCAGCAGCACTCACCCAGGTTTCAGTGGGCAAGCGCACGTTGATGCATTTGGCCCCAGTTGGCCACAAGTTGGACGGGGTTGCCAATATCTTGTCGCCACTTGGCATGCATGGCGAAGAATTGGTTTCTGATATTGGGGTCACAACCATTGAGCCCACTTACTTGCGCAATTTGGCTTTGGCGGTTGAGCGTGCGCACCTTCGGGCGATTGGTTATATCGTGGCGCCTTATGCGGCAGCCAAATCGGCTTTGACTGCTGATGAATTTGCTTTGGGAAGCTTGGTTGTTGATATGGGTGGGGCGCTGACCAGCATTGGGTTATTCAACAATGGCCAGTTGGTGGCGGCAGACAGCGTGCCTTTGGGCGGCTTGCATGTGACCAATGATATTGCACAAGGGCTTTCAACGACAATTGCCCATGCTGAACGAATGAAAACCCTGTGGGGTAATGTGTTGCCGGATGGGCACGGCGAGCGCGAAATGCTGGCTGTGCCTATGCTTGGTGAACGCGGCGTTGACACTGTTCAAAAAGTGCCAAAATCTCATCTTACCAATATCTTGCGGCCAAGACTTGAAGAAATATTTGAACTTGTGCGGGATAAGATTTCGACGCCTGCTTTTTCGGGGCAAGGGCAGGGCCGTGTGGTGCTGACGGGTGGCGGCAGCCAACTTTCTGGCATTCGTGAATTGGCAACGGCCGTGTTGGGTTGTCAGGTGCGATTGGGGCAGGCGGCCCCGCTTGCTGGCTTGCCAGATCATGCCCGCCATGCTGGTTTCACTGTTGCCGCTGGAACGCTGTGCTATGCAGCGCAGCCAGATAAGCATTATGCCGTGCCGCAGGAAGCTGCAGTGGCCTTTCAGCGCGCCCAAATGGGCTATGTTCGCCGCGTTGGGCAATGGTTGGCTGAAGCACTTTGACGGAGAATTGGTTGCAGGCTTGGTGTATCGACTACTTAAAGTTTAAAATAGTTAATTTCCAGGTGCAAACTGATTCAATTTGAATCACATTTGACTTAGAGTTTATCGATTTGGTTAGCGCAAATTAACCAATTGTTATTGTTTCGGTAAGAATGTTGGTCAACGTAAACCGTATTCGGAATTGACCCATGACAATCAAGCTCACCGTGCCCAATCTTTCAGAACTTAAGCCCCGGATTACCGTTTTTGGTGTGGGTGGTGCAGGCGGAAACGCCGTCAATAATATGATTGAAAGCCGCCTTGAAGGTGTTGAATTCGTTGTTGCAAACACCGACGCACAGGCGCTTTTGCAAAACGCTGCGCAGCGCCGCGTGCAAATGGGCACGGCCCTGACGCAAGGCTTGGGCGCTGGTTCACAGCCCCAAATTGGTGCTGCTGCTGCTGAAGAAGCCTTGCAAGAAATTGTTGATCACCTTGCGGGATCGCATATGGCCTTTATCACTGCCGGCATGGGTGGCGGCACAGGCACAGGTGCTGCACCCGTGATTGCGCGAGCTGCCAAAGAGCAGGGTATTCTCACTGTTGGTGTTGTAACCAAGCCCTTCCATTTTGAAGGTGCCCGCCGCCAACAAACAGCTGAGCGCGGCATTGAAGAATTGGCGCGTTATGTTGACACGTTGATTGTTATTCCAAATCAAAATCTGTTCCGTGTGGCCAATGAAAAAACCACGTTTGCTGCTGCCTTTGCGATGGCCGACCAAGTGCTTTATTCTGGTGTGGCTTCGATCACTGAACTTATGACTAAGGAAGGTCTGATCAATTTGGACTTTGCTGACGTTCGCGCCATTATGAGCGAGATGGGCAAAGCCATGATGGGCACAGGTGAAGCTTCCGGTGAAAAGCGCGCCATTGAAGCTGCTGAAGCCGCAATCTCCAACCCGTTGCTGGATGATGTTTCCATGCGTGGCGCACGCGGGCTTTTGATCTCAATTTGTGGTGGACCTGATCTGACACTCTATGAAGTGGATGAAGCCGCTACTCGCATTCGTGAAGAAGTGGACCCCGAAGCGAATATTATTTTGGGTGCTACATTTGATGACGCGTTGGAAGGCACGATGCGCGTTTCCGTTGTGGCGACTGGTTTGGCTGCTGAAGTTAAAGCGGAACGCCCAAGTGAAGACCGTGAAGTGGCCAGTGGCAATGTGTTTGGTTACACTGGCCAACAGCCACAAATGACTAAAATCACCAAGCCAGCTCCAATGGTGAACCGCGTTCCAATTCCAGCGCCAACACCTGTTCATGTTGAAGCCGAGCAGGAAGAATATTACGAAGAAGTTGCAGAGCAAGAGGCGCCTGAACCAGTGGCTACAAGGCCTGCGCCACAACATCGAATTCCTTCAATTGACCAGTTCCCAGCTTTGGCACAAAAGCAGGTTGCCGCCCAACAGGGCCGCATTGAAAGCATTGCTGAACATGCGGCAAAACGCAAAAAAGGCTTGTTTGAACGCCTTGCCGATGTTGGCCTTGGTCGCCGCGAAGAGCCTGTTCAACAGCAAGCCCCGGTACAAAAGCGCGCAGAACCCAAAATGCAGCCGCAGACACGCATGGCACCGCCAGAGCCTCAAGCACCGGCAGATGCAAGCTATGATGATGACCAATTGGCCATTCCAGCTTTCTTGCGCCGCCAGGCCAACTGAGTTTTTAGCGCGAACCGATAATGCGAGCCCGGTGGTCACATTTCCGCCGGGTTTCGTGCTTCTATAGGGCTCTTCCAGTCGTGGCATTGGCAGGCTAGAAGCTGGTTCGCAATTTGGAAGTTATAATGTCTCATTATTCGTCGTCTTTAATTCGGTTTAGCCTTTTGGCCGCTGTCGTTTTCGTTTTACCGGCATGCAGTGCCGGCAACTTGTTAGGCGGAGCATTCAGCAAAGAATCAGATACGGCAGCAGTTGGTGGAGCTCCACTCAGCGACCAGCAGGTGGCGGCACTTTATAACGATGGCTTAGCGAAGATGAACAAGGGCTCTTATAAATCTGCGTCGAAAAAATTTGCGGATGTCGAGCGACTATATCCTTATTCCAAGTGGGCTACAAAATCATTGCTGATGCAAGGATTTTCAAATTACAAAGGGCATGATTATGGCCAAGCCGTTGATGCTTGCCAAAGATTTATCAGCTTGCATCCGGGCCATGTCGATACGCCTTATGCTTATTATCTCGTCGCACTGGCGCAGTTTGATCAAATTGTTGATGTAACCCGTGACCAATCGCAGACACAAGTTGCGCTCGACGCATTGGATGAGGTTTCACGGCGATTCCCGGATTCTAAATATGCTGGTGATGCCAAACGCAAGGCGTTGGAGGCCCGCGATCAACTCGCTGGCAAAGAAATGGAAGTTGGTCGCTATTATATCACTCACGGCGACTATCTGGCTGGCATCAACCGCTTCAAAAAGGTGGTGACTGATTATCAGAACACCTCACAAACACCTGAGGCGCTTTATCGATTATCGGAAAGTTACATGGCGCTGGGTGTTGTTTCTGAGGCGCAGACCGCTGCGGCTATTTTGGGTCATAACTTCCCAAATAGCAGGTGGTATAAGGATGCCTACACACTTGTGGTTTCAGATGGACGCTCTCCTGTTGCCAATCAATCCTCGTGGATGAGCAAGCTTTTTAGTCTCTGAGTAAAATATTTGTTGCCCCCTCGCATGCAAGTGCGACTCTCGGCTATAAAGCTTTCATGCTGACCGCTCTTTCCATCCGCGATATTGTTTTGATTGAAAAACTGGACCTTGCTCTGGACGAGGGCTTGACCATTTTGACGGGGGAAACAGGCGCAGGCAAATCGATCTTGCTTGACTCGCTAGGGCTGGCACTTGGTGCGCGGGGCGACAGTTCATTGGTGCGCAGTGGCCAGAGCAAAGGCAGTGTTACGGCCTCATTCAGCTTAGCAGCTGACCACAAGGCTTTCAAAATTCTCGAAGAGCAGGGCATTGAGGCTGAGGGCGAAATCGTTATTCGCCGCATTCAAAATGCTGATGGACCAAGCCGGGCGACCATTAATGAGCAGCCCGTAAGCCTCAATTTATTGAGGCAAATCGCAGGCTTACTGGTGGAACTTCATGGTCAACATGCAGACCGGGCCTTGGTGGATGTGGTGGCGCATCGGCGTTTGCTGGATGCTTTTGGCGGGTTGGAGAGCCAAGTTGAAAAACTGTCCGTGCTATGGCGCAGTTTGACCACGGCACGAGACGAACTGGCCGAACACAAAGTTTTGATGGCGCGGGCAGAGGCGGAGCGCGAATATTTGGAACATGCGGCTGCTGAGCTTGGCGAGCTCAATCCTGAACCCGACGAAGAGCAGCACCTGGCAGAGCGCCGTCAATTGATGATGCAATCCGAACAATATATTTCAGCCTTGGATGAGGCCGAAAATGCTTTGGCGGGCGATAGCTCTGGCGAAGCGCGGCTTCATGCAGCCCTGCGAAGATTAGAGCGGCGCAAAGAAGGAGCGGGCGGCAGGCTGGACGATGTGTGCGCAGCTTTGGACCGTGTGATCCTCGAATTTAATGAAGCGGAACGCGCCATGACGGAAGCGCGGCGGGCCTTTGCGTTTGATCCGAAAGACTTGGAAAAATCGGAGGAGCGCCTCTTTGCCTTGCGGGCCGCAGCGCGCAAACACAAATGCACTGTGGATCAACTGGCTTCGGTGCGAGCGCGATTTGAAAGCGATTTAAAAGCGCTGGTGGATGGTGGTACCAAGCTTAAGCACTTAGAGACTGCGCATATTGAAGCGCAAAGCCTTTATGAAAAATCGGCTGATGTTTTAAGCGCGGCGCGACGCAAAATTTCCAAAGCTTTGGATAAGGCCGTTGCTGCTGAGTTGCCCGCATTGAAATTGGAACGAGCGCGGTTTGAAACGGACGTGCAAGCTGATGCAACGAAGCCTGGTGCCGAAGGCATAGACCGCGTTGAATTTGTAGTTGCGGCCAATCCCGGAACACCGTTATCGCCCCTGATGAAAGTGGCATCGGGTGGTGAATTGGCGCGGTTTATGCTGGCTTTAAAGGTGGTGCTGGCCGCAAAGGGTTCAGCCCCTGTGTTGATATTCGACGAAATTGATACCGGTGTGGGTGGTGCTGTGGCTGAGGCGATTGGCAAGCGCTTGCGGCGCTTATCTGATGGTCTGCAAGTTATAGCGGTTACGCATTCGCCTCAGGTTGCGGCGCGGGCTGGGCAGCATTTGCTGATTTCAAAAATGGAAGAATTGGGCGGCAAGCGGATGGTGACGCGGGTGCAGCCGCTATCAAGCCCGAGTCGCCGCGAAGAAATTGCTCGCATGTTATCGGGTGCTTCGGTTACGGATGCGGCGCGAGCGCAGGCTGATGAATTGTTGGCAGGGCATGGATGAACCGCGCAAAAGCCATTGCTGAACACGCATTATTAGCGGAGCAGCTGGCTGCGCATGATCGCGCTTATTATCAGGCTGATGAACCCACTGTTTCTGATGCTGAGTATGACAAGCTGCGGTTGCGACTGCTGGCGCTGGAAAAAGAATATCCGCATTTGGCCAAAGCCAATTCGCCTTCCAAACGCGTGGGTGCGGCACCGCTGGAGAAGTTTGGTAAAGTTACTCACGCTGTTCCCATGCTGTCTCTGGCCAATGCTTTTGCCGATGAGGATGTGCTTGAATTTTTGGGGCGGGTGCGGCGATTTTTGAATCTGTCAGAAGATGCTTCTGTAGCTGTTACCGCTGAGCCGAAAATTGATGGGCTCTCACTTTCGTTGCGATACGAAAATCGCAAATTGGTGCAGGCCGCCACGCGGGGCGATGGGGCTGAGGGCGAGAATGTTACGTCCAATGTTTTCACCGTGAAAGATGTGCCGCAAACCTTGCCTGCCTCGGCGCCCGATGTGGTGGAAGTGCGTGGCGAAATATATATGTCAAACAAAGACTTCGCGGCACTCAATGAGAAACAGATTCAAGCTGGCGAAAAAACATTTGCTAACCCGCGCAATGCCGCTGCGGGGTCGCTTCGGCAGCTTGACCCCACAATTACGGCGGCGCGACCTTTGCGATTTTTTGCTTATGCTTGGGGTGAAGCACCCAAGCTGCCGGGTGCAACGCAGTGGGATGTGGTGCAGGGGTTCAAGGCGTGGGGACTTCCCGTTAACCCACTCATGGTGCTTTGCCATTCGGCTGATGAATTGTTGGCACATTATCGGCTGATTGAATCGCAACGCGCCAGTTTGGATTATGACATTGATGGCGTGGTTTATAAGGTCAATGATTTGGCATTGCAGGCCAGGCTTGGGTTTGTTTCGCGCAGCCCGCGCTGGGCAATTGCTCATAAGTTTTCAGCGGAACAGGCGACTACTGTTTTAGAAGCGATTGATATTCAAGTGGGGCGGACGGGAGCGCTTACGCCTGTGGCGCGGCTAAAGCCTGTTACGGTGGGTGGTGTGGTGGTTTCCAACGCCACGTTGCACAATGAGGATGAAATCACCCGCAAGGATGTGCGCATTGGCGACACAGTTATCATTCAACGCGCTGGTGATGTGATCCCGCAGATTGTTTCGGTAGCAAGTCGTGGGGCAGGCTCGGTTCCCTATGAGTTTCCTAAAGTGTGCCCGGCCTGTGGGAGCCATGCGGAGCGAGAAGAAAAAGCATCCGGTAAGTCTGATGCGGTGCGGCGCTGCACAGGCGGGCTTATTTGCCCAGCACAACGGGTGGAGCGGTTGAAACATTTTGCCTCGCGCAACGCCTTTGATATTGAAGGGCTTGGCGACAAGATTGTTGAAGAATTTTATGCTGATGGTTTGATTATGTCACCTCAAGATATTTTTACACTTGAGCAGCGCGATGGGCGTTCGTTGAAAAAATTGAAAGATCGCGAAGGCTGGGGTGCTTCCAGTGTTGCGAATTTGTTTGCGGCAATCACCGCGCGGCGAATGATTGCGCTGGACCGGTTTATTTTTGCACTCGGCATTCGCCATGTGGGCGAAACCACGGCGCGGGTTTTGGCGCGCAGTTATGGGTCTGCCACTGTATTGCGGGACCAAATGAAGTTGGCGGCGGCTTCGTCTGAAAACGATGCGCGGGCTGAACTCACGGCCATTGATGGAATTGGCGATGTGGTGGCCGAAGCGCTTATTCAGTTTTTTGATGAGCCGCATAATGTGGATATTTTTGATGGGTTGTTGAAGGAAGTTTCACCGCAACCGCTAGCGGCTGTTGCTGCGAGTTCGCCTGTATCTGGCAAAACAGTGGTGTTCACGGGGGCGCTGGAACGTATGACGCGTGAAGAAGCCAAAGCCATGGCGGAGCGTTTGGGAGCTAAAGTTGCAGGCTCTGTTTCAAAGAAAACAGATTTGCTGGTGGCGGGCCCCGGCGCTGGATCGAAGTTGAAAGATGCTAAAAAATTCGGGGTGGAAGTAATTGATGAAGCGGCGTGGTTTGTGCGCATTGGGGCGCAATGAGTTTTCGATTTTCTGATTTCAAAGCGGGTGTTACCGTTGGGTGGCCCATGTTTTTGGCCTATGTGCCCATTGCCATGTTGTGGGGAACACTGGCTGCCGCAAAGGGATTTTCGCCGCTTGAAGCATTGTTCATGAGCGGGCTGGTTTATGCCGGAGCTTCACAGTTTGTGGCTATTGAAATGTGGGTGGACCCGCTGCCTATCGTGCTGATGATTTTCACAATCTTCATCGTCAATGTGCGGCACATGCTTTATGCGGCTTCCATTTCGCGCCATATCAACGGCATTGACCGGCGCTGGCATCCGTTTCTCATGTATATTTTGACAGATGAAGCTTGGGCTTTGTTGGAGCGCCAAGCCCTGACGCAACCTTTGACCTTGGGTTATTATTTAGGAGTGGCGCTTCCCCTGTGGCCCACATGGTTCATCAGTTCGGCGATTGGTGCTTTTCTCGGGCATGCTCTGCCTGATCCAGCGCTGATTGGTTTAGACTTTGCTTTTGCCGCCATGTTCATTGCTATCCTTGCTGGCTTCTGGAAGGGGCCGCGTACGGGCGCAGTGGTTATTATCAGTGCCGTGGTTGCGGTGATTGCAAAAACATATTTCAGCGGCGCTTGGTATATTGTTTTGGGTGGGCTTGCAGGGGTTGCCGTTGCCGCGCTGACCTATAAGGAGGCGGCGGAATGACCGTTCACCTCACAACATTGCTGGCCATTATCGGCATGGGGCTGGCCACTTATGCATCGCGCATTTCTGGGTTGATGTTGATGCGTGGTGTCGTGGTCAAAGGCCGTTTGAAGGCGGCACTTGATGCCGTGCCACCCGCCGTTTTGATGGCAGTGATCACACCCACAGTTTTTATGACAGGAAAGGCTGAAGCATTGGCCGCTGTGGCCACCGCCCTTGCTGCATTTTTTCGGTTACCGTTGCTGGTGACGATTTTAGTGGGAGTGGTGAGTGTGGTGGTTTTTCGGATGGTGCTGCATTAGTCGAAAGGACCTCATCCGCCCCTTCAGGGCACCTTCTCCAAAGGAGAAAGGTGGTGTCAGATTTCGCCCTTCTCCTTTGGAGAAGGTGGCCGAAGGCCGGATGAGGCCCCTTTTTTAAAGCGGCGCACAGGCCTTCTTCATCCACTCCAATGCCGCTCCATCCATAAAACTGCCCACCTCTTTCAACACGCGGGCATGATAAGTGTCGAGCCATTGAAGTTCATCGCGCGTGAGCAACTTAGTTTCGATGAGTGTGCGATCAATTGGGGCAAGTGTGAGGGTTTCAAATGATAGCATGGGGCGCTCGCCGCCTGCTATTTCTGAGGGCTCCTTCACCAGCAACAGATTCTCGATGCGAATGCCATATTCACCGCGCTTATAGAAACCTGGTTCATTGGAGAGGATCATGCCGGGTTGCAATGTGATGTAGTTGTTTTTGCTGATGCGGGCAGGGCCTTCATGCACGGAAAGATAAGAGCCAACGCCATGGCCAGTGCCATGGTCATAATCCAATCCCGCTTTCCAAAGCGAGGCCCGCGCTAAAACATCAATATTTGCTCCCGTTGTTCCTTTTGGAAATGCTATTGTTGAAATGCCAATCATACCTTTCAGCACGCGGGTGAAGCGGTCACGCATTTCATCCGTGGGCTGACCAATAATAACAGTACGTGTAACATCGGTGGTGCCATCCTGATATTGACCGCCAGAATCGATGAGATAAATTTCATTATTATTTATGGCCCGGCAGTTTTCAGGGTCCACATGATAATGCGGAATTGCAGCGTTGGGGCCGGATGCTGAAATGGTGCTGAAGGACAGGTCCATCAACACACCGGTTTCACTGCGGAAAGCTTTGAGTTTTTCTGCCGCTGAATCTTCGGTGAGTTTTCCTTTGGGGCCTTCGAGCGAAAGCCAATGCAGGAATCGAGACAATGCCACGCCATCACGCAATTGAGATGATCTGGCCCCTTGCTGCTCCACTTTATTCTTCAGTGCTTTTGGCATGGTGCAAGGATCGGTGCCTTCGATAATTTTTGCGCCCGATGCTGCCAGTGTGCTGCGAATTTTTTCAGGTGCAGAACCTGCATCAATCATGACCGATGATTTTTTGGCGCCCAGCTTTTTGAGCGATGACTCCAGATCGGTAGGTTTGCGAATGATGGCGGTGGTTTTAAGTGCGCTGCGCACATCTTCGGGCAGGCGTTTTGCGTCGATGAATAACTCCGCCTTGCCCTTGCGGTGAATAATCGCATAGGCCAGCACCACGGGCGTGTAAGGCACATCGGCTCCGCGCAAATTCAGCAACCACGACACTGAAGAGGGCTCAGCCAACACGGCTGCATCAACTTTGCCTGTGGCTAAAATTGCCGCCATATCGCCCAGTTTTTCTAAACTGCTGCGGCCAGCAAATTGCGAAGGCTGCACGGATAGGGGGTTTTGCGGGCGGGCGGGCTGATCTGACCAGATTTTATCGATGAGATTTTTTGCGACTGGAATGAGCTTTGCGCCCACTTTGGCACAGGCTTCGCCCAAGCGCTTTGCTTCGCTAGCCGTGGTGAGCCATGGATCAAAACCGAGGCGATCATTTTTGCCGAGGTTCTTTTCAATCCATGCGGTTGGCGGCTCATCCATTAAATGCTGCGGCGTGATGGTTTTCACATCCACCTGTTCGCGCACTTGGATGGTGTAGCGACCATCAACGAAAATGGCGGCCTTCTTAAGTGTCACAATGGCCATTCCCCAAGAACCGGCAAAGCCTGTCAGCCATTTCAGGCGCTCGGCATAACTTGCCACATACTCACCTTGAAACTCGTCTTGGCGGGGAACGATGAAGCCCGTGAGCTTTTGTTTTTTGAGTTCATTGCGCAAAAGGGAAAGCGTGTTAGGCGCGGCAGATTTCATGGGTGATTCCAAATGCTGATATCGGATTGATCGTTTCTAACAGGAATTCAGACAGCTTACGACTGGATTTGACTTGTTGCAGTGCGGGAAGGATCTGCTGCTTTTGAACACTTTTTAGGCAAAATATTTCAATTTGATACGTTCATTTTGCATAGCAAAACGGAAATTTACTCTTTATTTACCTCTGTGAACCAAGGAGAAGTGGCGCTTTGGGTTTAAGTTGTGTGTTCCAAATGTGTCAATTTTTGTTAACATATTGACATATTTGGCTGCTAATTTCGGTTTTCAGCTTTGGATTGATATCTGTAATTGGTTCACTTCTAAGACATGCTAAATTTGCATATCTTACATTCTGCATTGCGTCTGGTAAAATGAAGTTTTGCTGACTATCTACAGTTCGAAATTGTGCACCGCACAAGACATTTAATCTCAAAGATTTGAGCCCCTTCGGGTTCGATTTGAGAGAAGGAGAAATAAAATGACAACGATTAATATGAACCGCGATACCTTAAACTCAGTTGGCGTAATGGGCCGTGTGAAGTCTTATCTTTCACGTTCGCGCGCCGTGCGCCAGTTGAAGCAGCTTGATGACCGCATGTTGTCTGACATTGGTGTTACACGCAGCGAAATCAGCACCCGCGTTTGGGGCAACTAATAAATTAAGCATCCTCCCAGCCGGGTCCGGTGGATCTGGCACCAAAGCGCTCTGGACTTAAGTGTCTGGGGCGTTTTTGTTTGGGGTTGACCATGACCAAAGCGATCCAGTTTTCGTTGCGAATAGTGCGGGTTGGAACAAGCCCCCGCGTTGTGTAGCAGGCCCTGATCCATCGCAACTGATCAGCCGTGAGGCCCGACAGAATGATGTGGCCACCGGGTGCCAGGATCGAGCATAGGCCTTGTGCTAAATTTGCCAGCGGCCTTGCCAAGATATTGGCGAAAATCAAATCGAACGGTGCGCTTTGACGAATAACGGGGTGGTGCAAACCTGCTGCAGTTGCCGCGTTCAGCAATGGGCGCACACCGTTCAGTTCAGCGTTTCGAATGGTCACGCGCACGGCTTCAGCGTCAATATCAGTGGCCAAGGCTTTGGTTTTCAAAGCTTGAGCAGCGGCGATGGCCAGCACGCCCGTGCCGCAACCGAGATCCAAAATATGACGCGGGTGGTGTCGTTTTAGAATATCATCCAGTGCTGAAAGGCAGCCCGCCGTTGTGCCGTGATGGCCAGTGCCAAAAGCAGTGCCTGCATCAATTTCAAATGAATGACCACCGCTGCGGCGCACGCTTCGATCATGCGAACCGTGCAGAAAAAAGCGACCTGCGGTGACTGGAGCGAGGCCTTCCAATGAGCGCCGCACCCAATCAACATCGGGCACAGGGGCTATCAGCGCTTCAGGCTTGCCTAAATGTTGTCTGGCATCTTCTGCCAAAGCTTCCGACTCAAACCACGCCACCGTTTCCCACAGCGCTTTAGATTCATCAGTTTCGTTAATGGTGACGGCTAATGGATCCAGCTGAAAATCATTTTCAATGCGGTCAGCAAAATCATGGGCGGCTTGATGTGTGAGATCAGGAAAAGTGAGAGTGAAACGCGCAATCGACATAAGACCATCCCAAAAACAAAATGGCCGGAAAACTTCCGGCCACCGCGTTATGATGTTTTAGTTCGCTTACGTCAAAGGCAGAATGGTGATTTCCACGCGCCGATTCTGCGCCTTGCCGGAGGTTGTGGCGTTCGATGCAATCGGATCCTGCTCGCCGTGTCCTTCGACGGAGAAGCGGTTTGGATCAAGCTGCTGCGATGACATATATTGTGCCACTGCAGCGGCGCGGCGGCGTGAAAGATCATAATTTGAATCTGGATCGCCTGTAGAGTCAGTGTGGCCCACCACATTGATCAAGGTTTGCTTATATTCTCGGAACACTTCGACCACGGAATTCAATGTGTTGTAAAACTGCGGTTTCAGTTCAGCGCGATTGGAATCGAAGGTGATATTGGAGGGCATGTTCAGCACAATGCTATCACCCACACGGGTGACAGACACGCCAGTGTTTTGCAAGCGCTGGCGCAATTTGGCTTCTTGATTATCCATATAAACGCCCACACCGCCGCCAGCCAAAGCGCCAAGGCCTGCACCAATAAGTGCGGCTTTACGACCATCCACACTGGTGGTGGCGCCAAGGATCGCACCTGCCGCTGCGCCGAGAACGGCGCCGGTTCCAGCGCCAATGGCTGTTTTGGAAACTTGTTGTTCGCCTGTGAACGGGTTGCTGGTGCAAGCTGTGAGCAGAAAAGCCAATGCGGTGGCTGATATGATGGCGTGTTTCATTGTGGTCCCCTTAATGCAAGCGGATTTGCTTTCCCCATGTGGCGGAATTTTGGTTAAGAAAGGGTTAGTTTGGGGCGGGCGGGACTATGCTAATCACTCCGCCGCCTCTTTCTTAATATCTTCCGGCACCAAGAACCCGCCACTTTGCCGTTTCCACAAGCTTGCATAAAGCCCGCCTTTTTTGGCTAGCAGCTGCTTGTGGCTGCCTTCTTCCACAACGCGGCCTTTGTCCATAACCACCAATCTGTCCATAGCGGCGATGGTGCTTAATCGATGCGCAACGGCGATGACGGTTTTGCCTTGCATCAGCGTGTAGAGATTTTCTTGGATGGCGGCTTCAACTTCGCTGTCCAATGCACTGGTGGCTTCATCCAAAATCAGGATAGGCGCATTTTTCAGAAGCACTCTGGCAATGGCCACACGCTGGCGCTGGCCGCCGGAAAGCTTCACGCCGCGCTCGCCTACATGGGCTTCAAAGCCTTTGCGGCCATTGGGATCAACCAAATTTGCGATGAATTCATCGGCGTGGGCTTTGCTGGCAGCAGCTTTGATTTCATCTAGCGTTGCGTCGGGCCTGCCATAGCGGATGTTATCCGTCACTGATCGGTGGAGCAGTGAGGTGTCTTGTGTCACCACGCCGATGGAACCGCGCAAAGTTTCTTGGCTGACATTGGCAATGTTTTGGCCATCGATGATGATGGAGCCGGAACCCACATCATAAAAGCGCAGCAGCAAATTGGCGATGGTGGATTTGCCTGCGCCAGACCTGCCAACCAAACCCACTTTTTCACCCGGCTTAATGGTGAGGGATAGACCATCGATGATCTGGTTTTGATCATCACTCGGCGCTTTGCCATAATTGAAATTCACGCTGTCAAACGTGATGGCTCCTTTGGTGACCAGCAAGGGTTTAGCGCCTGGCACATCAACCACGGCGTGTTGCCGTGCGATCGTGTCCACGCCATCACGCACCACGCCGAAATCTTCAAACAGGCCGGCGATTTCCCACAACATCCAATGCGCCATGCCTTGCATGCGGTAAACCAGACCTACTGAAAATGCGATCGCTCCCACAGTGATGGCGTGAGCAGACCACAGATAGATTGCCATGGCCGCAGTAGCGGTGAGCACCGCGCCATTCAGAGTGTTAAGCGCTGCATTCATGCTGGTGGAAACGCGCATGGAGGCATAGACACTGTTCAACATCCACACCAAACCTTCTTTGGCATAATGATCTTCGCGCGAGGTGTGGGCGAAAAGTTTCACTGTGGGCATGTTGGTGTAAGTGTCCACAATGCGGCCTGTGACGAGCGAGCGCATATCGGCTTGGGTTTGCGACATGCGGCCCATGCGCGGCACGAAGTGGCGCATGGTGAAAAAATATCCGACCAGCCAACCGATCAGCGGCAGGGTGAGCCGCCAATCATTGGATGCGAAAGACACGAATGCGCTGGCGAAAAATACTACCACCCATGAAATCACCTGCGTGAGTTTCATCACCACATCGCGCACGCCTAAAGCCGCTTGCATGACTTTGGTGGAAACACGACCAGCAAATTCATTGTAGAAAAATTCCATTGATTGACGCAGCATATAACGATGCGCCAACCAGCGAATGCGCATGGCAAAATTGCCGCGCAGGCCTTGGTTTTCATTGGCATCGGCAATGAAATTCAGGAATGGCATAACCACCAGCGAAAGCGCGCCGAAAAACAGCAACTGCCATTTATGCTCTGGCCAAAATGTTTCGGGCGTGGCGCTGCTTAACGTATCCACGATGGTGCCAAGGAATGAGAACACCCGCACTTCAATGATGGCAATGGCGACCGATAAAATGAAGCCAACAATCAGCAACGGATAAAATGGTTTGGCATAAAACCGAATGAAACCCCATGTGGTGGTGGCCGGCATTCGCGGCGTTTCATCGGGGAATGAATCAATCAGGCCTTCAAGCCGTTTATAAAACCAAGTTAACATCGAAAGCTCCGGTGCGGGCGCTTAAACCGGCGCTGAGGCGGCACCATCCGGCACGAAGCAGGATAGCCCAACAGTATAAGCGGTTCCGGGTGCGCCGTCAAAGCGCGTTTGTTCGTCTGTTTCGGTGACAATGCAGCGGTGCCACAATAATTTTGGCTCGAGCTCGGTCAATCATAACAATAAATTGAACATGGGTGATTTTACATTCCACCTTCTTGCCGCGAAGAGAGAACTAACAAGAAAATGAATTCGGGCTTTATCAACGCAAGGGGAAATCTAAAATGCAAACGCGCCGCAGTTTAATGAAGTCTAGTCTTTCATTCTCCGTATTATCATTGCTTGCTTCAGGCTTTATTGACCAAAATACAGCAGGTGCAACAACCCTGAAGAAACTCAGTTTGACAGATGCCGAATGGAAAAAACGACTCACGCCTCAACAGTTTCAAGTATTGCGCCATGACGGTACGGAGCATTCGTTTACCAGCCTGCTGCTCCACGAAACGAGATCAGGAATCTTCGCCTGCGCGGGTTGTGCGCTGCCCCTGTTCTCGTCAACCACAAAATTTGACAGCGGCACAGGGTGGCCAAGTTTCTGGCGGGCGCTGGACCATGCCATAGTGACAAAAACCGATATGTCTTTGGGTTATGAGAGAACGGCAGTTATCTGTCGCCGTTGTGATGGTCACCTCGGTCATGTTTTCGACGATGGGCCAAAGCCCACCGGAAAACGCTTTTGCATGAATGGCGTAGCTTTAACTTTCCGGAGCGCTGCAGCTTAACATTTAATTTCGAAACATATTCAAGACCCTTTGGAGGATCACCATGCCAAAAACTCGGAAAAGAACCATAATATTTGCCGCCCTCTTAACTTCACTTTCACTGTCGGCTTATGCACCATTCGCATTGGCAAAAGATGCATTCCGATTGCCAGCGCCAGGCACTCTCGAAGTAGCCCCCAAAGGCCTCGAAAAGGCAGTTCTCGCAGGGGGCTGTTTCTGGGGTGTGCAAGGTGTGTTCCAGCACGTGAAGGGTGTTAAAAGTGTTGTGGCAGGTTACGCTGGCGGGCGCGCTGACACTGCAACATATGACACTGTGAGTGAGGGAAAATCGGGCCATGCAGAGGCCGTCGAAATTCTGTTTGATTCGCAAGCGATCAACTATGCAACACTTCTCCAAATTTACTTTTCTGTGGCGCATAATCCAACCCAGCTCAATCGGCAGGGGCCTGATTCAGGCACACAATATCGATCAGCTATTTTTGCCGACACTGATTCACAGAGGAAGGTGGCCAAAGCCTATATTCAACAACTGAACCAAGCCGGCATTTACGGTCGCCCTATTGTGACCAAAATCGAGCCCCTCAGCGCCTTTTATAAGGCCGAATCTTACCATCAGAACTATGCGACGATTCATCCAAATAACTCCTACATCGCCCATAATGATCTGCCAAAAATTGCCAACCTCGGCAGGCTCTTTCCCAATCTATACAGCATACGCGCAAAAATCGTCAGAGGTTAGTTGACCGCGGACTTGCGCATCAGTCAGAAAGCGGTGGATTACGGATTGAGGTGACAGTGCATTGGCAAAGGTTCAAAGCCCAGCTATGGCTTGACTATGTCCCCCAATCGAATCCTGCCGCTTGTCATCGCTGCCGCTTTATTTATGGAAAACATGGATGCGACGGTGATTGCCACTTCGCTTCCGGCGATTGCTGCGGATTTGGGAACTAATCCGGTTTCGCTGAAACTGGCCTTTACTACGTATTTGCTCAGCTTGACGGTGTTTTTGCCGATCAGTGGGTGGATGGCTGATAAATATGGGGCCAAGTTGATTTTTCGGGCTGCGATTGCGGTGTTCACATTATCCTCTGTAGGCTGTGGTTTTGCACCTAA
This sequence comes from Hyphomicrobiales bacterium, assembly GCA_025359215.1. GTDB lineage: Bacteria > Pseudomonadota > Alphaproteobacteria > Rhizobiales > Aestuariivirgaceae > Aestuariivirga. The sequence continues at coordinate 5,947 of JANYHE010000143.1, read as the reverse complement.
TTTAGGCTGGTTGGTGGGCTTGCGGGCGCTGCAGGGCTTGGGCGGGGCGATGATGGTTCCGGTTGGCCGCATTATTCTCATTCGCACCATTCCAAAATCAGAGCTTGTAAATGCGATGGCTTGGTTGACCATTCCGGCTTTGGTGGGCCCGCTGCTGGGGCCGCCGATTGGCGGCTTCATCACCACTTATTTTCATTGGCGTTGGATTTTTTGGATGAATATTCCGTTTGGTATTTTGGGCTTAGTGATGGCCACGGTGTTCATGCCGGAATCGCGGGAAGAGCACATGCCGCCTTTGGATTTTATGGGCTTTTTGCTTTCGGGCTTTGGCTTGGCCCTCACGGTTTTTGGATGCACAGTGGTGGGGCGCGGGTTGATTTCCGAATGGTTTGTGGCGGCCATGATTTTGGCGGGGGCTGTGATGATTGTGCTTTATGTGCGGCACGCCAAGCGCGTAAAAAATCCTATTTTAGATGTGTCACTGTTTAAAGTGGACACACTGCGCATCAGCATTACGGGTGGTTTGTTTTACCGCATTGTGGCGGGTGCTGTGCCTTTTCTTTTGCCGTTGATGCTGCAACTGGGATTTCATCTTTCGCCATTTCAATCGGGTCTCATCACGTGTGCGGCAGCGCTGGGTGCGTTGACCATGAAATTTGGCGCGGCTAAAACTTTGCGGCGCTTTGGTTATCGGCAATTGTTGATTGTGAATGGCGTGGTGTCTTGTGTCTTCACGGCGGCAATGGGGCTGTTCACTCCCACCATGCCCTATGCCGTGATGATGGGGCTGCTATTGTTTGGTGGGGTTTCGCGCTCCATGCAATTTACAGCTTTGAACTCAATTGCCTATGCGGATGTGACCACCGCGCAGGTGAGCAAAGCCAATGGGCTTTACACCGTGGCGCAGCAGCTTTCGCTGGCTTTGGGTGTTGCGGCAGCGGCGACGATTTTGGATGCCTCGCAGTGGTGGCGGGGTGCCACTGAATTGGCGGCGGCGGATTTTTCAGCGGCGTTTTTTGTTGTGGCGGCGGGTGGGTTGGCGTCCATCATCTTGTTTATGAAATTGCCGCAGGATGCCGGGGCCAGCCTTTCGGGGCAACGCTTGGAAAGCTGAGTTCACAATTGATTGATCCGATGTGAGTGCCTCTGCAGCGCGATGCAGCGTATCAACTTGCATGAACAGGAGCATTGCCATGAACCGCCGAAACGCAGTTTTTCTATCGGGCCTATCAATCATGGGCTTGAGCTTCACCGCGCGACAAGCTTTAGCCGCCAACTTCGAAATCACTAAAACAGATGCAGAGTGGAAGGCGGTGCTAACGCCAGCACAATTTGCCACTCTGCGAAAAGAAGCAACGGAAGCGCCGGGCACCAGCCCGCTTCTAAACGAACACCGCAAAGGCAATTTTGATTGTGCTGGTTGCGATTTGCCGATTTTTAGCTCTGACGCAAAATTTGACAGCGGCACCGGCTGGCCCAGCTTCTTTGATCATTTGCCAAATGCCATTGGCAGCCAAGAGGATAATTCACTTTTTGCTTCAAGAACCGAAGTGCATTGCCGCCGCTGTGGAGGGCATTTGGGCCATGTGTTTGACGATGGGCCAATGCCCACAGGATTGCGCTATTGCATGAATGGCGTGGCGCTGAAATTTGTGGCGGGGTGATGTTTTCTAATCCTCCCCCTTCACGGGGAGGTGCCCCTCTTGGGGCGAATAAAAACCTAGCCCCGTTCCACAAAGCTATCAATCACCCGCTTCTCGCCTGCTTTATCAAAATCCACTGTGAGTTTATTGCCGTCGACGCTGGTCACGTTTCCGTAGCCGAATTTCTGGTGAAACACGCGTTCTCCGGTCTCATAGCTTGGTGTGTTGGCGAAGCTGGCGGCCATTTCGCCTTCTATGAATTTTGGGCTCGCGCGCATTGTGTTGCCTGATGATTTTCGCTGTTGGGCGCGCTGCCAGCCCGGGGTGTCGTAGCTGCCTTTGCCAAAGCTGGTGTTGCTGTCAAAGCGGCTGGAGGCGAAAGATTGCCCGCCATAGTTCGATGTTACGGCCGCCACTTCCACATGTTTTTCTGGCAGTTCATCGATGAAACGGGATGGCAATGCCGATTGCCACAGCGCGTGGATGCGGCGGTTTTGCGCGAAACTGATGGTGGCGCGGAGTTTGGCTCTAGTGATGCCCACATAGGCCAAGCGTCGTTCTTCTTCTAAACCATTGCGGCCTTTTTCATCGAGTGAGCGCTGGTGTGGGAACAAGCCTTCTTCCCAGCCAGGCAAAAACACCGTGCCAAATTCCAAGCCTTTGGCGGAATGCAATGTCATGATGTTCACACGGTCATCTGTTTCGGCGCCGGTGTCACGGTCCATCACCAAGGCCACATGTTCGAGGAAGCCAGAAAGGTTTTCAAACTCACCCATGGAGCGCACAAGTTCTTTGAGATTTTCTAAGCGGCCTTCGGCTTCGGGGCTTTTATCGTGTTGCCAAATCTCGGTGTAGCCGGATTCATCCAACACGATTTCGGCTAGCTCTGTGTGGGGCAGGGCATCCACCTGTTTGCGCCAGCGGGCGAAGTTTTCGATGAGCAAGCGCAACGCATTGCGGGCTTTGGCGGGCAGTTCATCACTGGCCAACATATTGGCAGCGGCGGCATAGAGTGATGTGTTGCCGCGCCGCGCCACGCTATACATTTTTTGAATCGAAGCATCGCCAATGCCGCGCTTGGGCGTGTTGATGATGCGCTCGAAGGCCAAATCATTATCAGGCGAGGCCACGATTTTGAAATAGCTCATGGCATCGCGAATTTCGGCGCGTTCATAAAAGCGCGGGCCGCCGATTACACGGTAGGGCAGGCCCAGCGTGATGAAGCGCTCTTCGAAGGCGCGCATCTGCGACGAGGCGCGAACCAGAATGGCCATGTCATTCAAATGGTTTTTCTGGCGTTGGAGCGATTCAATATCATCGCCAATGGCGCGCGCTTCTTCCTCGCCATCCCAATGGCCGCGCACGGTGACGGGCGTGGATTCAGTTTTATCAGTGCGAAGTGTCTTGCCGAGGCGCGATTCATTTTTGGAAATGAGGCCGGAAGCAGCGCCCAGAATATCGGGTGTGGAGCGATAATTGCGTTCCAGTTTGATGATTTTGGCACCAGGAAAATCTTTCTCGAAGCGCAGAATGTTATCGACCTCGGCGCCGCGCCAACCATAGATCGATTGATCATCATCACCCACACAGCAGATATTTTTGTGGCCTTGCGCCAGAAGGCGCAGCCAGAGATATTGCACCACGTTGGTATCTTGATATTCATCCACCAACATATATTTAAATTTCTGCTGATAAGATTTCAGCACATCAGGATGTTCTTGGAAAATGCGCACTGTTTCCAGCAACAGATCGCCAAAGTCGCAAGCGTTCACAGTTTTTAATCGCGCCTGATAATCGGCATAAAGCTTTTTGCCGAGGCCATTGGCAAAGGCATAGGACTCACCTTCTGATACCTTGTCTGGGGTGAGGCCTTTGTTCTTCCAGCCATCAATGGCATTGGCCAATTGGCGGGCGGGCCAGCGTTTTTCATCAATGCCCTCAGCTTTCAACAATTGTTTGAGCAGGCGCACTTGATCATCATCATCTAAAATCGAAAAGCCGGAGCGAAGCCCCGCCAGTTCATAGTGATTGCGCAGAATTTTCACGCCGATGGAATGGAAGGTGCCAAGCCACGTCATGCCTTCCACCACATTGCCAATGAGATGGCCAATGCGCTCTTTCATTTCGCGCGCCGCCTTATTGGTGAAGGTGACGGCCAGCATTTGGTTAGGCCAGGCCTTTTGCGTGGTGAGGATGTGAGAAAGACGCGTGGTGAGAACGCGCGTTTTGCCCGTGCCCGCACCCGCCAGCACCAGTAAGGGGCCATCGGTTGAAAGCACAGCATCGCGCTGCTCTGGGTTTAGGCCTTTGAGGTAAGCCGGTTCGGTGGATTGCAGCGCACGGGCGCTAATTGAATTCGTGTTTGTCATTGGGGATCATGATTCTCTGACCCCCTTATATAGTAACATTTCTGGTTTTGTTCAGGCGCAACGACGCAATTGCGAAAAGTCTATTGATGCGACTTGCGCTTGAATTTTGCGCCATGTGTCTGCCGTTTCCGTGTCACCAGAGCGTTCGCAAAGTTGGGCGTGACGCGCCGCCTCTCCGGCAGCACGGTTGCCATGGGCGAAAACCAAGGCTTCTGCGAAATGCGTGTATCCAGTGTTTTCCATTTTTTAAGTCTCCCATGTCGGTTTCTTGCTTGAGCCACCATGGTGACCAACTGCGCCCGAAATTTTACGGGAGTATGACGATTATGGGGCGGGGTGGTTAAACTACGATCACTTTGGTTTGTAAGTTTTGTACCTTTCCTATTCGTACATCACGGGTAATGAGATTGAGCCCCGTAAATTCCGCCAAAACAACGTATGACGCGTCGTAAGGTGTGAGGTTATCTCTGAGTGTCCAAATCCGATGGTTGAACATATGTGTCGACCGTCTATCAATTGTCATCGCTTCGAAAGTTTCCAGTGCTTCTTCAGCTGCCTTTGCAGAAATTCTTTTTAGATTTAGCTGTTTTCGTAGGGAGTTGATCACTTCCAAATCGATTAGATAAGGCGCGATGAGGTCACCCGCCCTTTCAAGTGTATCAATAATTTGAGGCTCGATTTGTGCATCAATTAGAATGTGAACAATTACAGACGCATCAACAACAATCATCGATTGTCTCGATCTTCCCTAATCATTTCTGCAGCACTTGGGCTGAGATTTAATGGCTTGCGGGCTCTCAAACGCGCATAAATATCTTTCATTGAGGGCTTTGAAATTTCTCGCACAATCAAACTCTCAACCCAGTCTGTAATCGTCATGCCTTCTTCAGCCACACGAATTTTTACTTTCTTATGTAACTCGGGAGAGAGATTTCTAACTTGGATCATCTTGTTCATGTGGAAAAGATAGTTTCATGTGCCAAACATGTCAAGGGATCTACTTCCTCACAATCCCAATCTTGTGCCCCACCTGTTTCGGTAGCGTCATAACTTTGTGGCTTTCCAACATCGCATCAATCCGTGTTTGAATCGCCGTTGGAAATGGGGCCGTTTTCTTGGCGGTCAAATCCACATGGGCGACCATCACTTCCAGCACGCAGCTTAGGAAATTCTCCTCCGCATGAAACATTTGCTGGACATAATGCACGCGCTTGGCATCGGCATCGATGATTTGGTTTTCGATTCGCACTTGGTCGCCGGCATGAATTTCATGGGCGTAAGTTGTGTGGGTTTCTAAAGTGAAGAAGCTGCAATTTGTTTGCTTCACATAATCGGGCCCCAGCCCAAAGGTTTCGAACATTTCTTCAGCAGATTTATCGAACAACACGGCATAATAAGCCATGTTGAGGTGGCCGTTATAATCGGTCCATTGGTCTTCAACGGTGAGCAACTGTCCAATCCATGGTGAGGGCATGGTAAATCCTGCATGTTGTGTTAGTTTTGCCAGTATGGATACACAGGTTCTCAAGAACAGTACAAGCCAAGCAATTGCAGAGCTTAAAGTTTTGTTGGATGACAGGCTTTCAACCGCAATGATTGTGCGAGAGCAGCATGGCAAAGATCAAACGTGGAACCCTTCTGCACCACCCGATGCAGTGGCGTTCGTGCAGTCCACGCTTGAAGTTCAAGCTGTTGTAAAAATTTGCATGCGCCATGCAGTGCCCATCATTCCATTCGGCGCTGGCAGTTCTTTGGAAGGGCATTTCACGGCACCCCATGGCGGAATATGCATTGATTTGAGTCATATGAATCAAATTCTTGAAGTGAACTCTGAAGATATGGATGTGCGCGTTCAGGCTGGTGTCACACGCAAACAGTTGAATGTGGAGTTGCGCGACAAGGGGCTGTTCTTCCCGATCGATCCGGGCGCTGACG
>JANYHE010000133.1 GCA_025359215.1 Hyphomicrobiales bacterium | reverse complement strand
AGCGGGTTCGATTTCGAGAATTACGCGAGCGAACTGACCTGTACCACCAGTTTGCTTCTTGTGTGTATAATCCTTCGTCACTTTGCGGGTAATTGCTTCACGATAAGCAACCTGAGGAGCACCTACAACAACTTCAACTTTGTGCGTGCGCTTGAGAATGTCCACCTTAATATCAAGATGAAGTTCGCCCATGCCCTTAATAATAGTTTCGCCAGACTCAGAGTCCGTTGAAACGCGGAAAGAAGGATCTTCAGCAGCAAGCTTATAAAGCGCCACAGCCATCTTTTCTTGGTCAACCTTCGTCTTTGGTTCAACCTTCATTTCGATAACCGGCTCAGGGAATTCCATCTTTTCGAGGATCACTGGCTTGGTCGCGTCACACAGCGTGTCGCCAGTGCGGGTATCTTTGAGACCTACGAGAGCAACGATGTCGCCAGCGTGGGCTTCTGCAATTTCTTCACGGTTGTTAGCATGCATGAGAACCATGCGGCCAACGCGCTCAGTCTTATCACGTGTCGAGTTGAGCAACGATGTGCCCTTGCTCAAGACGCCCGAGTAAATGCGGCAGAATGTGAGAATGCCATATTGGTCATCCATCAACTTGAATGCGAGCAGAGCCAATGGCTCAGTGTCAGATGATGGACGTGTGGTTTCAGCACCAGTCTTCACGTCAATGCCCTTAATGGCAGGACGATCCAAAGGCGAAGGCAGATAATCACAAACGGCATCAAGCAAAGGTTGAACGCCCTTGTTCTTGAAAGCTGAACCACAGAGCACCGGGAAGAACGACGCGTTCAACACAGCCTTGCGAAGAAGACGCTTAATGGTCTCATTGGCCATTGGTTTGCCATTGAGGTAATCGTCCATCGCAGCATCGTCGAGTTCAGCACAGGCTTCAATCATGTTGCCCCGGGCTTCTTCAGCAGCAGCAAGCATGTCTGCAGGAATTTCTTCGTCGTGGAAAGAAGCACCGAGTTCTTCGTTGTCCCACACAACAGCCTTCATGCGAACGAGATCGATGATGCCTTTGAATGCGGCTTCAGCGCCAATTGGCAACTGAATTGGAACAGCGCGAGCGCCCAGACGTTCCTTGATATCCTTCAGGCACTGTTCGAACGAAGCGCCAGTCTTATCCATCTTGTTGCAGAACACGATGCGTGGAACGGCATATTTGTCGCCCTGACGCCAAACTGTTTCTGTTTGTGGTTCTACGCCTTGGTTCGAGTCAAGCACGCAAACGGCACCGTCCAACACGCGGAGTGAACGCTCAACTTCAATGGTGAAGTCTACGTGGCCGGGAGTGTCGATAATGTTCAGGCGCTTGCCGTTCCATGTTGTGGTGGTGGCGGCAGAAGTAATTGTAATGCCACGCTCTTGTTCTTGTTCCATGAAATCCATGGTGGCAGCGCCATCGTGCACTTCGCCAATCTTATGGGTTTTGCCAGAATAATACAAAATCCGTTCAGTAGCTGTCGTTTTGCCAGCATCGATGTGAGCCATGATGCCGAAGTTACGATAGTCTTCAAGTGCGTGAGTGCGTGCCATAATTCTTTAAATCTCTTACCAGCGATAATGGCTGAAAGCGCGGTTGGCTTCGGCCATTTTGTGAGTGTCTTCGCGCTTCTTCACTGCGGTGCCACGGTTGTTACCGGCATCGAGCAGCTCAGCAGAAAGACGTTCCACCATTGTTTTTTCATTGCGGCCACGGGCTGCATTGATGATCCAGCGGATGGCAAGAGCCTGACGGCGCTCAGCACGAACTTCAACCGGAACTTGATATGTTGCACCACCAACGCGGCGCGAACGCACTTCGATGGCAGGAGCCACATTGTCCAAAGCGGAATGGAACAATGCGAGAGGATCAGCCTTGGATTTCGTTTGAACGATTTCCATAGCACCGTAAACGATGCCTTCAGCGATGGACTTCTTGCCTTGCTTCATGAGGTTATTCATGAATTTCGACAGAATCAGATCACCAAACTTAGGATCTGGATTGATAACGCGTTTCTCGGCGCGATGACGACGTGACATATTCTATTCTCCCCGCGCTTACTTTGGACGCTTTGCGCCATACTTCGAACGACGCTGACGGCGCTTTGGAAGGCCTTGCGTATCGAGTACACCGCGGATGATATGATAACGAACGCCCGGCAAATCCTTCACACGGCCGCCACGGATCATGACAACGCTGTGTTCTTGAAGATTGTGGCCTTCACCTGGAATGTAGCTCACAACTTCGAAGCCGTTCGTCAAACGAACCTTAGCCACCTTACGGAGAGCTGAGTTCGGCTTCTTTGGTGTGGTTGTATAAACACGGGTGCAAACGCCACGCTTTTGTGGGCAAGCTTGCATCGCCGGAACCTTGTTCCGGTAGACTGGTGCAAGACGAGGCTTGCGAATGAGCTGGTTGATTGTAGGCATAGGGCCTTTTCTCTACCTTAAAAACTGTTGGACCGGATCAAACGAATGTGAGCACTACCATGTTCCAGTCCGGAAACACCGTAGCGCCAAAACCAGAGGCTTATCAAACCGGCCAGGTTAGATGAGCTTGACCTTGAATTTCTTTCTTTTTACCACCGTGTCAGCGTTTTGAAGTGCGAAACTCCAACGGCCTGCCTTTCGGAAGTAGGCGGGTCATAGACAGGCGATGCGAAGTCGTCAACAGCTAAATGCGTGAAAAATGACGGGGTTGCAGCAAAAACACCGCTCGACCTTCAAAAACGACATATTGCAGTGCAAAATGAAAGAATATGTCGGCGCAATCAGACCCTTGCATCACGGTTATTTCAAAAAACATAGTATTTATTCAATGAAATATTCGTGCCAGCGCAGAATCGGTAAACAGGTATTGAGAGATCTATCCCAACCAAAATTGCTTAAGCTGCTGAAATAGCAAGCTCCTCTGTATTGCCGCATTTGAGCCACACCAGAGACACAAGCGGGCGGCACTTTGTGAGTCGGACGGCGACATATCCATCAAACTCTAAACAAGAGGGGACTATAATGATGATGAATATGCCGCAAAGACATTGGTGGCACGAATTGAACACTTGGGAGCCTGAGGCGGCCTTGGCGTTCTATGGCAGAACTTTAGGATGGGAATTTGCGCCCTCTCCCCTGCCCGATGGCGCTGCCTATTGGATTGCCAGCAAAGATGGCAGGCCGGTGGGTGGCATTTTTGAGCTGACAGCGCCAGATTATGACGGCATCCCCTCACATTGGATGACGTATTTGTCGGTGAAAAACATGCAGGAAGCGGAAAAAAGCACATCCAATGCCGGTGGAGAGGTGATGCGTTCACCTGTCAGTGTGCCAGGTGTCGGCAAGCTTGCCGTTGTCACTGATGCAACTGGCGCGCTGATTGGTTTGATTGAGCCTGATAGTGGGTACAACGCCTTGAAGCATTAACCAACGGGGCGGCAAGCTCCTGCTCCCAAGCACCGGAGCCTCCTTCAGGACACTGGAGGAGGATTTTTAATATTCCGCAATAGGATTTTATTGCTTGACAGCGAACGGTGACTTGTGTTAGTTATCGGAAACACCAGAACTGCAATTGATGACCAGCTGGACCTAACCCCCTTTTATGTTTTGGATTACACCCAACCCATGTTCACGCTTGCTTTTGCTTGTCTCATCATCTTTCTCGCAGCCTTGGTGCGCGGGTTTTCGGGCTTTGGATTTTCGCTGCTCAGCATCACAGCGCTGTCGCTGATCTATCCGCCCGCTGAAATTGTGCCGTCCATCTTCATGCTGGAAGTGGCGGCCAGCTTAAACCTGCTGCCCAGCATCTGGAAAGACATTCACTGGAAGTCGGTTGTGCCGCTCACTGTTGGTTGCCTCATCGCAACGCCGCTGGGTGTGTGGTTGCTGGCCAACATCGCCCCTGCCCCCATGCAGCTTGCTATCAGCCTGTTTGTGTTGGCGGCCACTTATCTGATGTGGAAAGGCTTCGCGCTTAAAACCATGCCGGGCACAGCGGCTTCCACCGTGGTTGGGGCAGCATCTGGACTCGCTAATGGCGCATTCGGCATTGGTGGGCCTCCGGTCGTGTTGTTTTATTTCTCTTCGCCTGCAGGAAACGTGGCAGGCCGCGCTTCTATCATCGCTTTTTTTGTAGCAACGGATGCAATTGGGCTGGTTAATCAATCCGTGTACGGATTAATTACACGAGAAGCAATCATCCACGCCGCAGCCTTTTTGCCATCAATGCTTGCCGGAGTGTGGTTGGGCGCAAGAGGTTTTAAAAATGCCGACCCTGTGGTGTTCCGGAAATATGTGTTGGTGATATTAGCCGGGCTGGCTGTGATGACGCTGGTGAAGGCATTGGTTGCTTTTGGTGTTTTTTAGAAAACTCAAATACGATAGAATGCAGTGTCATGTCTGGACGGCGCTCTGTTGGCAAGGGTGATTTTTGTTTTGATGGATTGGGTTTGGCGCGGGGTGCGGTCATGTCTCCGGCCTATGATGCAGTCGGAATGTTTGACCGCTGGCCCTGATGTTGTTCGCTGACATCTGCTCCCTATCACCGTATCGCGCTTATTAATCGCCTGACAGTGCAGCGGGTTTTGCAGAATGCCTGCGCCACTTGCGCTTTGCCTCTCACATCATTGCATGGTCACTCCGGCCAATTCTTTAAACATTTCTTTTCTTCTTTTTCGCAGCCACCTCGGGCGCTTGCTTCAAACGCCGTGCTTGGGATTGTAGCAATCATCGCCTGCCATGAGCGCCCATGCGATGCGCGCCATCTTGTTGGCAAGGGCAACCGCCACCAACTTGAATGGCTTTTTCGCCAGAAGCGTTCTCGCCCAATCCGCCAGCGGTGATTTGGTTTTACCACTCTTCATGCGGTAGAGGGCGGCATGGGCACCAACCACCAGAAGCCTTCGCAGGTCTCGGTTGCCCATCTTGGAGATTTTCCCCAGCCTGGCCTTGCCACCTGTTGAGTGTTGACGCGGCACCAGCCCGATCCAGGCCGCAAACTCGCGTCCCCCTGCGAAGGCTTTCGCATCATCGACGGTGGCGCTGAGAACGGAGGCTGTCAGCGTTCCAATACCGGGAACCGTCGCCAGCCGCTGACTGGTTTCGCTTGATCGGTGCCTTGCAAGGATCGCCTTGTCGAGGCCTCTGATCTGCGCCTCCAAAGCGTGCAGACTGCTAACCAATGGCATGAGCGCTGCGACAACAGCTTGTGGCAGGTGCTGATCGTCGTCGTTGCGCCTGATCTGTTCAACCAACACCTTTGCTTCATGCGCCCCTTTCGGCACGACAATGCCAAGCTCGCTGAAGTGGCCTCTGAGCGCATTGATCAGTTGTGTGCGCTGGCCCATGAGCAGGTCTCGCGCCTTGAACAGCATCAGACCCGCCTGTTGCACTTTGGTCTTCACGGGAACAAAGCGCATCTCCGGATCACGCATCGCCCGTGCAATCGCCTTTGCGTCAGCTGCATCATTCTTCATACGTGGCAGAAACGCTTTCACCCGCTGCGCAGGGATCAGCCTAACTTTATGCCCCAAGGCACCAATCTCGCGGGCCCAATAATGGGCAGAGGCACAGGCCTCAATCCCAACATTGCAGGCCGGCACTTGCGCAAAGAACGTAAGCACCATTGCGCGCTTCAAGTCCTTCGCCAAAACCGTATGGCCCGCGACATCAAAGCCGTGAACAGAAAAGCTCAACTTCGCGATATCAAGACCGATTGTATGAATGGGTGTTTGTGGTGTAGCTTTGACCATGGTGGATGGCTCCCTCGTTGGTTGTTGCAACAACACCACATTGGCACATCAGAGGCCGTAAGCGAGCGCCGTCCACCACATCACCGTAGCCCTGTTTCCTCTACAGTTTTGATCTTATGTTCAGAACAGGGTCTGGGCAGCTGAAAATGGTGATGCCAGTGCACTTGCCAACATAGATTGAAAGTACTTTTGAAGCGAGCGTCTGGTTTTGTTTATCGGCAATCCATATTTCTGTCGCGCCACCATTTTGGCGACCATTGGCAACATAGTGGCGACCTGGAGCAAAGGTGCCGCGGAAATTAATCGTGTCTTTAAAACTCCGCTGTGTAATTCCAATCACAACGTCAAATGAAATTTCCAGACCAACGACGTGCTCGCCCGAAGGAATTGCAACGTCTTTTCCAAAAAGTTTTTCATTGGATTTCTGATCTAAGGATTTAGGACGAACGAGCAAGCCAGAATGCCACAAGTTGCCACCTACAGAAGATTGGCTCAAAGTTGCGTCGCCACTATTGCCGGACGCAACCGTTCCACCAAAGCACTGCGAAAAGGCCAATGGTAACGACACGATGAATGCGATGGTTTTGCGAAGCTTCATTCTTAATACCCTAGTAGGCGAAATTGCCGACTTGGTTTTCTACAACAACACTAATCAACTTTTAGTTAATCTAGCCTGCCAGCCGTTTCTAGCTTTGCTAGGGGCGCCACTGATTCAAGCGGTCACTTTTCCTCGTTCTTTGCAACACGAGAGAGCCGATTGCCCACAGCGTTCTGATCCCCAGAATCGGAAATAGCATCACGGTGACACCTCTGGAATTACGAATTACGCGAATTACGGAATTACGGTGACACTCCACTCTATTGCTTCGGTCTCCGCTTGCTTCTCGCCCATTTGAGACATGGAGAATTTAAAAAGGCCCGAGATTGCTCTCGGGCCTTTGTGTTAATTCGCTAAGCTCACTCTGCCGCAGCTTGCGGCAATGCGCTTTTTTCTTGTTCTTCGATGATCAGCTTGTCGCGCTTGTCGGCGATTTGGCGGAACCTGGCCAACATGCCGCCGGTGCCGGCTGGAATCAGGCGACCTACGATTACGTTTTCCTTCAAGCCATCGAGTGTGTCGATCTTGCCTTGCGTTGCCGCATCGGTGAGCACGCGGGTGGTTTCTTGGAACGACGCGGCCGAAATGAAGCTGCGGGTTTGCAAGCTGGCCTTGGTGATGCCGAGCAATACGGGCTGGCCCGATGCTGGGCGCAAGCCTTCGGCGATGAGCTTGGCGTTTTCACGGTCAAGTTCTTCACGGTCCAGCTGTTCGCCAACCAGCAGGGTTGACTCACCATTGTCGGTGATTTCAACCTTTTGCAGCATCTGGCGTACAATCACTTCAATGTGCTTCTCTTTAATGCCCACACCTTGCAAGCGGTACACTTCCTGGATTTTATTGACCAAGAATGCGGCCAGTTCTTCAACACCTTTGATGGCCAGAATATCGTGTGGAGCGGGGTTGCCGTCCATGAGATATTCAGCCCGCGCTTAAATCTGTTCACAACTCCAAACACGAAGTTGATACCCTACCCTTTTCGCTCTGGGTTTAGTTGCATCATATGAGGCGGGCTTATGATCAGGGTTGCAAGTTCTATAATCGGATTGTTTTTTGCGGTGGCTCCGAGTTTTGCTGCCTCGTCATTATTTACAAACCCTGCCCTTGAGGCCAAAATTGAGGCGCTGTTTGCATCGGGATTGGATTTGGCAGATGTAAAGTTCACAGTCGATGAAATGGTCAATCCTAATTTAAAGGCTGAATATGGCATAGCGGCATTGGACGTCTGGACCTCTAAGCTAAGGGCCATGCTTCCCGTTGCCGCGCAAACCTCTGACAAAGTGAAGGCACTTAACAAACTCATCTATATCGCTGGCCCTTGGAATCAAAATAAACCGTTTACCTATGATCACACAGACCCCAATGGCACTCGCTTGGATCATCGATATTTAATGGAATACATGACAGCGCGACTCGGAAACTGTGTCACCATGCCGACTTTATTGATGCTGCTTGGCCAACGCATTGGCCTCAACATTACGATGGCTGTTGCTCCGTTTCATTCGTTCAACAAGTTCTACACGAATGACGGCACTGAATATAATATCGAAGCGACAACCAATGTGGGATTTACGCGTGATTCAACTTATCGACGCAATTTTCCAATGACTGACAAAGCCGTGGCCAACGGTGTTTATATGAAGGCACTAAGCCATGATGAAACCGTGGCCTATTTGGCAACAGAACTGGTGGAGTATTTTGTGCACGAGAAAAAGCCGCGTGAAGCCATCGTGGTAAGTGCTGTGTTGTTGAAACACTGGCCCAAATCATCCGACCTCCTGATTATGCAGGCTTCTGCCTACGAAACAATTCTACGCCAAGAGATCATCCCATTTTACCACCACCAAAGCGACATGCCGCCGGACGTGCGCGAATTCGCAGACGCTATGTATGAGCGCAACCAAACCGTCTTTGCCGAAGCCGAAGCCCTTGGCTGGAGTGAGAATGAAGGCAAGCTTGGGGTGCAACCATGAGATGGGGAATAGTGATGATAGAAACAATCAAACGTTGGGTGAGCTTCGTGCTTTTGGTGGTGATGCTATCGGTGTTAGCCGCACCAGCTGCCCAAGCGCGATGGCTCACTCCTGATACATACGACCCTTGGGAACAGGGCGTGGATTTTAACAGGTATGCTTATTCGGGGAACGATCCGATTAATGGCAGCGACACTAACGGACACAACGGCATCGGACCTAATGACGGGCCATTAATGCTTGACCTAGTGCCGGCTGATGCTGATTTAGAAATTGATAATTCAGAATTTGGTTCCGCTCCTGATCAAGTTGATAAAAGTTTTGAGCATCTGCTCGGTATGGAGCGCCGTTTGATGAATGGTGCAGCTAGCGGAATGCTCAACGGTGTAGCGAGCAGAAATCGAGCAACCCAAGCAGATAGCTTAAAATTAGAAACACAGCGTGCTCGGATGAAGACCAATGCTGCCGCTGGAGCACTGCGGGAAAGTAATTTCGTCGAAGAGCTGAAAGTGCGATATCCCTGAGCATCAATCCAAACTCAAAGAACTCTTCGAGATAAGAATGGGAATATTGTAAGAGATCCAAAATCCGGCGAAGCTAGAAGAGTTGATGTAGTTGTCGTTAGAGGCCGAATAGGTGTTGCATTTGAAGTGACCAGTCCAAGAGCAAACAAAAAATATCAAAATGCGAAAGATGAAAGAATCAGAGATGCTGGAGGAAATTTTTTTCGTGATCGAATGACGGGAAGCATTTTGCGAGTTGATCGAACAAGAACAGAAAGGAGGAGATAGTGGCAAAGTCCCTAGTTGTGCTTGATGTTAAGCGAAATCTACTTCGTAATCGGGACAAAGATTTTCGACAGAGGGAAATTGAAACATCCAAGACACTTGTTATGTTTATGGAAAAAAACCAACTGTTGACTCGTAATTTTCTTGACACCAACGGTGATATAAAGCGTGATGAACGAATTACCGAAGATGATCTAACAATCGAAGGAAAAGCGTTTTTCTGGGGACCCTTTATCGACAAATGGTACGATGGTCATGATAAGGGCACCAACATTTCATATACTAAATCGCTCGAGCGTGGATTAGAAAAAATACGATCTGTCGGAGCCGAGGAGTTTTTGAAAACCACGAGATACTACCTATATCACATTCCAAAACAGACCTCGCATTGAAGTGTTCAACTGACTTCAGTCTTGATTGATGAATCTAACAAAAAAGGCCCAGATCACTCTGGGCCTTTTCGTTAGCTTATCGCTCTCATTCTGCCGCAGCTTGCGGCAATGCGCTTTTTTCTTGTTCTTCGATGATCAGCTTGTCGCGCTTGTCGGCGATTTGGCGGAACCTTGCCAACATGCCGCCGGTGCCAGCGGGGATGAGGCGGCCCACGATTACGTTTTCCTTCAAGCCATCGAGTGTGTCGATCTTGCCTTGGGTGGCAGCATCAGTAAGCACGCGTGTGGTTTCTTGGAACGACGCTGCCGAGATGAAGCTGCGGGTTTGCAAGCTGGCCTTGGTGATGCCCAACAAGACTGGCTGACCCGATGCAGGGCGCAAGCCTTCGGCGATGAGCTTGGCGTTTTCACGGTCAAGCTCTTCACGGTCCAGCTGTTCGCCAACCAACAATGTTGATTCACCATTATCGGTAATTTCAACCTTTTGCAGCATTTGGCGCACAATCACTTCAATGTGCTTGTCGTTGATGCCCACACCTTGCAAGCGGTACACTTCTTGGATTTCATTGACCAAGAATGCGGCCAATTCTTCCACGCCTTTGATCGCAAGAATATCGTGTGGAGCGGGGTTACCGTCCATGAGATATTCGCCCTTTTCAATGAAGTCACCTTCCTGAACTGGCAAATGCTTGCCCTTCGGGATGAGATATTCAACGGCTTCTGCACTGTCCTCTTGCGGCACAATACGAACGCGGCGCTTGTTCTTATAGTCGCGTCCAAATTCAACACGGCCAGAGATTTCAGCGATGATGGCGCAATCCTTCGGACGGCGCGCTTCAAACAACTCGGCAACACGGGGCAGACCGCCCGTGATGTCGCGTGTTTTGGCGCTTTCCAGTGGGTTACGGGCGAGAACATCGCCTGCGCCAACTTTGGAGCCGGGTTCAACCGAGAGAATGGCATCAACTGAAAGCAAATAACGCGCTTCGCCGCCACGGGCCAATTTCTTCACTTCGCCATTGGCATCTTTGATGACAATTGCGGGCTTCAAGTTGGTGCCGCGTTGGTTGGTGCGCCAGTCAATGATCACACGGTTGGTGATGCCGGTTGCTTCGTCGGTGACTTCGTTCACGGATACACCGTCAACCACGTCTTCAAACGCAACAATACCATCAACTTCAGTGAGGGCTGGACGGGTGAATGGATCCCATTCAGCAATACGCACGCCACGCTTTACACTGTCTCCAGTGTTCACGAGCAGCTTGGAACCGTAGATCACCTTGTGAGTGGCGCGGTCATTGCCCTTGGCATCCTTGATCACGATCGAGGTGTTGCGGCCCATAACAACGAGCTTGCCATTGGTATCAGTGGCCACATTCGGGTTACGGATTTCGACCGTGCCTTCCTGTGCTGATTCAACGTAGGACTCATCGAGCACCTGTGCCGCACCACCGATGTGGAAGGTGCGCATGGTGAGCTGGGTGCCGGGTTCGCCGATGGACTGTGCAGCGATAACGCCAACCGCTTCACCCATGTTAATGGGTGTGCCACGGGCCAAATCGCGGCCATAGCACTTGCCACATACGCCGAACTTGGTTTCACACGTGAGCACGGAACGAATGCGCACTTCGGTGATGCCAGCGCGTTCGATCTTATCAACATTGGCTTCGAGGATTTCGAGGCCAGCCTTGGCAAGAACTTCGCCCGTTGCTGGATCAGTAACATCCTCAGCCGCTGTACGGCCCAGAATACGGATGCCAATGCCTACAATCACTTCGCCTGAATCAATGATCGGGCGGGTGGTGATGTAGTTCTTGGTGCCACAATCCTCTTCCGAGATAATCGCATCCTGCGCCACGTCAACGAGGCGGCGTGTGAGATAGCCAGAGTTAGCTGTCTTGAGCGCCGTATCGGCAAGACCCTTACGGGCACCGTGGGTGGAGTTGAAGTATTCGAGAACCGAAAGACCTTCTTTGAAGTTCGAGATGATCGGTGTTTCGATGATCTCGCCCGAAGGCTTGGCCATCAAACCGCGCATACCGGCAAGCTGCTTCATTTGCGTGGGCGAACCACGCGCACCGGAATGGCTCATCATGTAAATGGAGTTCACTTGCTTGGTGCGGCCTGTGACTTCATCTTTACGCACGGCTGAAATTTCAGCCATCATTTCTTCAGCCACTTTGTCTGAGCACTTGGCCCAAGCATCCACGACCTTGTTATATTTTTCGCCTTGGGTGATGAGACCATCAATATATTGCTGCTCATATTCCTTGGCGAGTGTGCGGGCGTTGGCCACCAGCTTCACTTTCGCAGCTGGAATCATCATGTCGTCCTTACCGAACGAAATGCCAGCTTTGTAAGCATTGTAGAAACCCAGTGCCATGATGCGGTCGCAGAACACAACTGCTTCCTTCTGGCCGCAATGACGATAAACGCTATCGATCATGCGAGAGATTTCTTTTTTGGTCATCAACTTGTTGCACACTTCGAACGACATGTTCTCAGCGATTGGCAAAAGCTCACCAATCTTCATGCGGCCCGGTGTGGTGTCCACAGTGCGATTGCGCGGTTGACCATCTGGTCCCATGTCACGCACCCTGCCCTTGATCTTGGCATGGAGAGTCACGGCACCAGCAGCAAGGGCATGATCGACTTCAGCCATAGAGCCGAAAATCTTGCCTTCGCCTGGCTCTTTGTCTTGCATGATCGAGAGATAATACAAGCCGAGCACGATATCTTGCGATGGCACAATGATAGGTTGGCCGTTGGCAGGATGGAGCACGTTGTTGGTGGCCATCATCAGAACACGGGTTTCCAACTGCGCTTCAAGCGACAGTGGAACGTGAACCGCCATTTGGTCACCGTCGAAGTCAGCGTTGAAGGCTGTGCACACGAGCGGATGAAGTTGAATGGCTTTGCCTTCAATCAACACAGGTTCAAACGCTTGGATGCCCAAGCGATGGAGTGTTGGTGCGCGGTTGAGCATGATGGGATGTTCGCGGATCACTTCATCCAAGATATCCCAAACTTCCGGCTTTTCTTTTTCAACCAGCTTCTTGGCCTGCTTCACAGTGGAAGACAGACCCTTGGCTTCAAGCCGCGAATAGATGAAAGGCTTGAACAGTTCGAGTGCCATTTTCTTTGGCAGGCCGCACTGATGCAACTTCAATTCTGGTCCCACAACGATAACCGAGCGGCCGGAATAATCCACGCGCTTGCCGAGCAAGTTTTGACGGAAGCGGCCTTGTTTGCCCTTGAGCATGTCAGACAGCGACTTCAATGGACGCTTGTTGGCACCCGTGATGACACGGCCACGACGACCATTGTCGAACAATGCATCAACCGATTCTTGCAACATGCGCTTTTCGTTGCGAACGATGATATCTGGTGCACGAAGTTCGATCAAACGCTTCAAACGATTGTTGCGGTTGATCACACGGCGATAAAGATCGTTCAGATCGGATGTCGCGAAGCGACCACCATCCAGCGGCACCAAGGGGCGCAATTCTGGCGGGATCACCGGCACAACAGTAAGGATCATCCAATCCGGGCGGTTGCCGGATTCAATGAAGTTCTCAACCAGCTTCAAGCGCTTGGCCAATTTCTTAGGCTTCAATTCGCCAGTGGCCACTTTCAATTCTTCACGCAGCGTGATCTTCAACTGATCAAGATTGATCGCATTCAGCATATCGCGAATGGCTTCTGCGCCAATGCCAGCGGTGAAGCTGTCTTCGCCATATTCTTCTTGGGCTTTGAGATATTCAGTTTCACCCATAAGCTGGTGCATCTTGAGCGGTGTTAAACCGGGCTCAAGCACAATGTAGTTTTCGAAATAGAGAATGCGTTCAACATCCTTCAGCGTCATGTCGAGCAAAGTGGAAATGCGCGATGGCACTGATTTGAGGAACCAGATGTGAGCAACCGGAGCGGCAAGCTCAATGTGGCCCATGCGCTCGCGCCGGACTTTCGACAGTGTTACTTCAACACCGCATTTTTCGCAGATGATGCCCTTATACTTCATGCGCTTATATTTGCCGCACAAGCATTCGTAATCCTTCACGGGGCCAAAAATGCGCGCGCAGAACAGGCCATCACGTTCTGGCTTGAAAGTGCGATAGTTGATGGTTTCTGGCTTCTTGATTTCGCCAAATGACCACGACAAAATTTTCTCTGGCGACGCGATCGAAATACGGATCTGGTCGAATACCTGTACCGGGGCTGCCGGATTGAAGACGTTCATGACCTCTTGGTTCATGGTGTGCTCCTTAAATGAAATTCAAAAACTTTTAGAAGGCGGCGGAAGGTTGCCCTTCCGCCCATTGATTTAGTTAAACAGGCAACACCGGAGTTTGCCCACTTTGCAGCTCAACATTGAGGCCGAGTGAACGCATTTCCTTGACGAGCACGTTAAAGCTTTCAGGAATGCCGGTTTCAAACGCATCATCACCGCGCACAATGGCTTCGTAAACCTTTGTACGACCAGCAACGTCGTCTGACTTCACAGTCAGCATTTCTTGCAGCGTATAAGCTGCACCGTAAGCTTCGAGCGCCCACACTTCCATTTCACCGAAGCGTTGACCGCCGAACTGCGCCTTACCACCCAGCGGCTGCTGCGTAACAAGTGAGTAAGGACCAATCGAACGCGCGTGGATTTTGTCGTCCACAAGATGGTGAAGCTTCAAGATGTAGATGATGCCGACGGTGACCTGACGATCAAACGGGTCGCCCGTTTTACCATCATAAAGCGTGATCTGCCCAGAAGCGGTGAGGCCTGCGTCAACCAACATCTTGGCGATGTCTTCTTCGCGTGCGCCGTCAAACACGGGCGTTGCGATTGGAACACCCTTCCTAACAGAATGCGCAAACTCGATCACTTCCTGATCTTCCAAGCCGTCAATCTCGGCGTTCTTGCCATAGATGCGTTGCAGCTCGTCTTTTACAGGTTTTACTTTCTGGGTGCTTGAATAAGCATCCAGCGCATCACCAATCTTCTTGCCCATGCCAGCGCAGGCCCAACCCAAATGGGTTTCAAGAATTTGGCCCACGTTCATGCGGGAAGGCACGCCGAGTGGATTGAGCACCACGTCTACGGGTGTGCCATCCTCAAGGTAAGGCATGTCTTCTTGCGGAACGATGCGGGAAACCACACCCTTGTTGCCATGGCGGCCGGCCATCTTATCACCGGGCTGAATCTTGCGCTTCACGGCCACGAAGACTTTGACCATCTTCATAACGCCAGCAGGCAATTCATCACCGCGTTGCAGCTTTTCAACCTTGTCCATGAAGCGATTTTCGAGAGCCTTCTTGGACTCGTCGTATTGCACTTTCATGGCTTCCAGTTCGCCCATCGACTTTTCTTCGGAGAGCGCAATGTTCCACCATTGCGAACGTGGAACATCTTCCAAGTTCTTTTCAGTGATCTTGCCATCCAACTTATGGCCACGAGGACCGCCAGAAGCGTTCTTGCCGCTCAGGAAGTCGTGCAGACGACCATAAGAGTTGCGATCCAAGATTGCGAGTTCGTCGTCACGATCTTTGGCAAGACGTTCGATTTCTTCGCGTTCAATCGCAAGCGCACGTTCATCTTTGTCCACACCGTGGCGGTTGAACACGCGCACTTCAACAACTGTGCCGGAAACGCCGGGTGGCAGACGCAGAGAAGTGTCACGAACGTCAGATGCTTTTTCACCGAAAATGGCACGCAGAAGTTTTTCTTCTGGGGTCATTGGCGATTCACCCTTTGGCGTAATCTTGCCGCAGAGAATATCGCCTGGCTTCACTTCAGCACCGATATAAACAATTCCAGCTTCGTCGAGGTTCTTGAGAGATTCTTCACCGACGTTTGGAATGTCGCGGGTAATTTCCTCTGGCCCAAGCTTTGTGTCGCGCGCCATCACATCAAATTCTTCGATGTGGATGGAGGTGAACACGTCATCTTTCACGATGCGCTCAGAGAGAAGAATTGAATCTTCGAAGTTGTAACCATTCCAAGGCATAAACGCGACGAGCACATTCTGGCCGAGTGCGAGATCACCCAGTTCAGTCGATGGACCGTCAGCGATGATTTCGCCAGCCTTTACAATGTCACCGGTGCGAACCAGCGGACGCTGATTGATGCAGGTGGATTGGTTCGAGCGTTGGAACTTCGCCAAAGTATAAATATCAACACCGGGCTTGGAAGGATCAGTTTCTTCTGTAGCGCGAATAACGATACGCTTAGCATCCACTTGATCCACAATGCCAGAACGGCGAGCGGTAAATGCTGCACCAGAGTCGCGCGCCACAACGCTTTCCATGCCTGTGCCAACCAGTGGCGCGGATGAACGAACGAGTGGAACAGCTTGGCGCTGCATGTTGGAACCCATCAAAGCGCGGTTGGCGTCGTCGTTTTCCAAGAATGGAATGAGCGCAGCCGCAACAGAGACGATTTGCTTTGGTGACACGTCTACAAAGTCCACCTTGTCTGGTGTCACTTGCAGCACGTCACCATTGTGACGAACGATGACGAGATCATCGGTGAACTTCATTTCTTTCGACAAGTTCACGTTGGCCTGAGCGATTGAATATTTGGATTCTTCAATGGCTGACAAATAACGAACATCATTCGTCACCTTGCCATCTGTCACCTTGCGATAAGGTGATTCAATGAAGCCATATTTGTTCACGCGGGCATAAGTTGCCAGCGAGTTGATCAGACCAATATTCGGACCTTCCGGTGTTTCAATCGGGCAGATGCGGCCATAATGGGTTGGATGAACGTCACGCACTTCGAAGCCTGCACGTTCACGTGTCAAACCGCCTGGTCCAAGCGCTGAAAGGCGGCGCTTGTGGGTGATTTCAGACAGAGGATTGGTTTGATCCATGAATTGCGACAGCTGCGATGAGCCGAAGAATTCACGAACCGCTGCTGCAGCAGGTTTCGCGTTGATCAAATCATGCGGCATCACAGTGTCGATATCCACTGATGACAAGCGTTCTTTAATCGCACGTTCCATGCGCACGAGGCCCAAGCGATATTGATTTTCCATCAACTCACCAACGGAACGCACGCGGCGATTTCCGAGGTTGTCAATGTCGTCAACTTCACCCTTTGAGTCACGAAGATCATGCAACGTCTTGATAACATGCAAGATATCTTCTTTGCGCAAAATGCGAATTTGGTCTGAAACATCAAGCTCCAAACGCATATTCATTTTCACACGGCCAACAGCCGAAAGGTCATAACGCTCTTGATCAAAGAACAAGCCGTTGAACAACAGTTCTGCGCCTTCGCGTGTTGGTGGTTCACCGGGGCGCATAACACGGTAGATTTCTACGAGCGCTTGCTCATAGCTTTCAACCTTGTCGGCCTTCAATGTGTTGCGGATGTAGCCGCCTGTGTTGATGTGGTCGATGTCGAGCAAATTGAGCGACTTGAAGCCGAGTTCTTTCAACTGGCCAAGCAACTTCTCAGTGATTTCTTCACCGGCTTCAGCATATATTTCGCCAGTGTCTTCGTTCACTAATTCATCGGCGATGTATTGTGTGTAAAGGTCTTCATCACGCACCAACAAATCCTTGGTGCCGTCTTCAGCGATTTTGCGCGCGAGACGTGGCGTGATTTTCTTGCCAGCTTCAACCACAACTTGACCGGTCTTAGCATCCACCAAATCAACCGTTGGCTTGATGCCTTTGAAACGGTCTGGCGAAAACGGCATTTTCCAGCCCTCTTTCACTTGAGTGTAAGTGACGGAGTTATAGAAGTGGTGCAGAATTTCTTCGCCTTGCATGCCAAGTGCGTAAAGCAATGTGGTGACAGGCAACTTGCGACGACGATCAATACGCGAGAATATCAGATCCTTGGCATCAAACTCAAAGTCGAGCCATGAACCGCGATAAGGAATAACGCGGGCTGCGAACAAGATTTTGCCTGATGAATGGCTTTTGCCTTTGTCGTGATCGAAGAACACGCCGGGTGAACGGTGCATTTGAGACACGATAACGCGCTCGGTGCCATTCACTACGAATGTGCCGTTCTTGGTCATGAGCGGAATGTCGCCCATGTAAACGTCTTGCTCTTTAATGTCCTTGACGGACTTGGCTTGTGTGTCTGGATCAATTTCAAACACGATCAAGCGCAGCGTCACCTTTAATGGTGCTGCGAATGTCATGCCGCGTTGTTGGCATTCTTCAACGTCAAACTTGGGTTGTTCAAATTCATAGCGCACAAATTCCAACACGGCCTGGCCGGAGAAATCGGTGATCGGGAATACTGACTTAAATACCGATTGCAGACCCTCATTGGCTCTTCCGCCAACAGGTTCTTTCATTTGAAGGAATTGGTCATAAGATTCGCGTTGAACCTCAATAAGGTTCGGCATTTCAGCAACTTCAATTGCTTTACCGAAGACTTTACGGATACGTTTCCTGCTTGCAATGGTACGGGTGTCAGCCATGTGTTTTCCTGTCACTTTCATTTTGGGGGATCAGCATCCCCTGAAAAAGCCTATAAACGGCTTGCCTCAAGCCCCAAGGTTTGGTGCTTCAGATAAGCCGTTAATCACTCAATTTACATACTTAATTCGACATCGGTGCTGTGCGTTAACACAACACCGATGGCGAAATTGTGTTACTTCAGTTCGACCTTGGCGCCAGCTGCTTCCAGCTTCTTCTTCATGTCGTCTGCGTCTTTCTTGTTCACGCCTTCTTTAACAGCCTTAGGGGCTGCTTCAACGAGGTCCTTGGCTTCTTTCAAGCCGAGGCCAGTGATTGCGCGCACTTCCTTGATCACTTCGATTTTCTTATCGCCAGCGGCAGTAAGCATCACAGTGAATTCAGTTTGCTCTTCAACAGCGGCAGCGGCTGGACCAGCGGCTGCAGCAGCAACTGGAGCAGCAGCAGATACGCCCCACTTTTCTTCGAGCATCTTGGACAGTTCGGCAGCTTGCATAACAGTCAAGCTGGACAGTTCTTCAACGATTTTGGCAAGATCAGCCATGTTATATTCTCTCTTTTATTAGTCGGTTTAAAACAACAGTTAAAACGGTGAATGCTTGCGCAAATTATTCTTTGGTAGCGTAGGCATTGATCACGCGGGCCACTTGTCCTGCTGGCGCTGCAACCACGGCCGCAATGCGGGTGGCTGGAGTTTGAAGCATTCCGAGTAGTTTTGCCCTCAATTGATCGAGTGAAGGCAATGCCGCGAGAGCCTTGACTGCATTAGCATCCAAAGTTGTGGAACCGAGTGCGCCACCCAGCAGAACGAACTTGTCGTTTGCCTTAGCGAAATCAGCTGCAATCTTTGGAGCCGTTACGGGATCGTCACCATAGGCCAACATAATTGGACCTACTAAGAGTGGTGAAATTCCGTTAGCGTCAGTGCCAACCAGAGCAATTTTTGTCAGGCTATTCTTTGCTACACGAACAGTAGCGCCCGCTGCGGCCATCTTGTTACGCAGGTCAAGAACCTGAGTAGCAGATAAGCCTTTGTTGTGGGCCACAACCACTACACCAGCTGTTTTGAACACCTGGTTGAGCGATGCGACGGCAGAGGTTTTCTCAGCTCTTTCCACTTTGCTCTCTCCTTGTTAGCATTTTGCATCATTGCAAAACGCCGTTGGACCAACCGCTCAAACGCTATCACCTTAAAGACAATGACGCTTTTGCGGCGCTCACTTGCCTGTCGCCTGCCCCATTGCTGGAACAAGTTATCTGAGGTCTCAACCGACTAGAGATTACCGTATATAGTAATCCAAATTCTGTTTTGACACCCATCTCATGCTGGCTGGCTTTTTAAGCCTTGGATTTCTCCGCAGCGCCCGCAATCTCGGACAGGTAACCGAAAAACCCTCTCGGGTTTTTGCGGTCTACCCGCAAAACCTTTTGGGGTTTTGACGGGATCCGTTTGCGGGGGCTCAACGCCCCCGCGAACGGAAAATCGTAAATTACGCCGCCGACATCACGGCGAGGTCTACTTTGAGACCAACGCCCATCGACGATGAAATTGAAATTTTCTTGATGTAGGTGCCCTTGGCACCCGCTGGCTTAGACTTGTTCACAGCATCCAAGAATGCGCGGATGTTTCCGGCAATCTGTTCCGTTGTGAATGAAGCTTTGCCAACACCGGCCTGCACAATTCCAGCTTTTTCAACACGGAATTCTACAGCGCCGCCCTTGGCTGCAGCCACAGCTGCCGTCACATCCATCGTCACTGTGCCAACCTTGGGGTTTGGCATCATGTTGCGTGGACCAAGCACCTTACCAAGACGGCCAACAAGGCCCATCATGTCTGGTGTAGCGATGCAGCGGTCAAAGTCTAACGTGCCCTTGTTCACGATTTCGAACAGGTCTTCAGCACCAACAATGTCAGCCCCGGCTTTCTTGGCTTCTTCAGCCTTGACGCCTTTTGCGAACACGGCAACACGAACCTTACGGCCTGAGCCGTTTGGCAGGTTGCACACGCCACGGACCATTTGGTCGGCATGGCGAGGATCAACACCGAGGTTCATGGCCACTTCGATGGTTTCATCGAACTTGGCATTGGCGCGGTCTTTCACCATTTTCACGGCTTCTTCAATTGAATAGAACTTCGAACGATCAAGATCGGTCATGTTCTTGGTAACGCGTTTTGCTTTAGCCATGATTATGCCACTACCTCAATGCCCATAGAACGGGCCGAACCTGCAATTTCACGTGTTGCTGCATCGAGGTCACGAGAGTTCATGCCCTTCAACTTCGCTTCAGCGATTTCACGGCATTGCGCCATTGTCACTGTGCCAGCTTTAACCTTGCCTGGTTCCTTGGAACCGGCAGTGAGCTTGGCAGCCTTCTTCAAGAAATAAGACGCTGGTGGCGACTTCATTTCGAAGGTGAATGATTTGTCTTGGTAAGCTGTGATCACCACTGGAACGGGCGAGCCCTGCTCCATTTTCTGTGTGGCAGCGTTGAATGCCTTACAGAATTCCATGATGTTCAAACCACGTTGACCGAGCGCAGGCCCGATTGGTGGAGATGGGTTGGCTTGCCCGGCTGGCACTTGCAGCTTCACATAGCCGACGATTTTTTTCGCCATATGTATCCCTCTTTCAAGGTTAGTGGTTGGGTTCTGCGTTTTCTTCGAAAACGTTTACCTCCCACGGGTTAAAATCGCTTCGCCTCATCAGCGAAACAGGCAACTACTTAACTTTTTCGACCTGCCCATATTCGAGTTCGACAGGCGTAGGCCTGCCGAAAATGCTCACTGCAACTTTAATGCGTGAACGTTCTTCATCCACTTCTTCAATTTGCCCCATGAATGAAGCAAATGGACCTTCAGCAACACGAACTTGCTCGCCCACTTCGAAGATAATGGCCGCTTTTGGCCGTTCAACACCCTCAGCCACTTGGTTGAGAATGCGGTTGGCTTCAGCATCTGTAATTGGAACAGGCTTAGAGCCCGAACCAAGGAAACCTGTAACCTTTGGTGTGTTCTTGATCAAATGGAACACTTCATCAGTCAATTCAACTTTGGCTAAAACATAGCCCGGGAAAAATCGGCGTTCGCTCTTGATGCGGCGACCGCGACGAATTTCAACCACTTCTTCAGTCGGCACCAGCACTTGCTCGAATAATTCTCCGAGGTGCTTTTGGGCGGCCTGTTCTTTTAATGATTCTGCCACTTTCTTTTCGAAATTGGAATAAGTGTGGACGATGTACCAACGTTTTGCCATTTAACTACCGCAGTGCCTTGTAATTGTTGATTAAATACCGAAAAGCACTTTTTCGACGCCCCATTTTAATACAGCGTCGACACCCAGAAAAAACATGCTGGCTGCAACAACCATGATCATCACCATCACCGTTGAAACGCCAAGTTCACGACGAGACGGCCAAACAATCTTGTTGGTTTCATCACGCACATCTTGGGCAAAAGTTACGATACTGTTCTTGGCCATCTTACTTCCTATTTTTGCGATTCACCTCTAAATCTATGATCCAGAATGCAAATACGCACTTAAGTTGGCAGGGGCAGTAGGATTTGAACCCACGACCTGTGGTTTTGGAGACCACCGCTCTACCAACTGAGCTATACCCCTACTGATCCACCTAAATTGATGAAATCATTAGTCTTTATACATTTCAAACATCACCTCAAACAAGAGAGCGGCGAAAGCTTGAGGGCCTTGCCGCCATGAGACTCGTTTTGAATGACTGCTCTTTAGAGATAGGAGCTGGGTTCGTCAACCGCTAGGTATAAATTATCGACCGCGGGAAACGACACGAATTTTATCGCTATATTTAATGAGAACGAGATCGACGGTTAAAAGGAACATTCCCTCGGCCATTGCCTGTGCTACTAAAAGCCGATCAAAGGGATCTTTGTGAATGAGGGGCAAGTCCTTGAACACAAGAATGTGGCTCCATTCAACATCCAGTTCATTGTAACCATTCGCAAGCAACCCTCCCCGCAGTTCCGCAACATCTATCGCAAAATCGGGTCTTTTCAATGAAGCTTTTATTGCTACTTCCCAGAGGCTTGCGGTGCTGAACCAAAGTATATTATTCTTATCGTTGATCAGGTTTGCGGCCTCAGAAGAAAGGCGTTTGTCAGACGTGGCACTCCAGACCAACAAATGTGTGTCAACAAGAAAGTTCAAGGCTTTTTCTCGAAAAGGCCGGTTCCGTCATATTTGCCTTCAAACATGTCCTGAATTTCCTCTGCAAACATCGTATCGAAATCATCCGGCACTTCAAATTGACCCTTCATAAAGCCGATCCGCTGGATTGGCTTTTCGACAAGAGCTTCAACTTTGACCATCGGTTTACCCGCCTTGGCAATCACAAATGACTCGCCCTTCATCGCCGCCTCAATCAGACGTGACAAATGCGTTTTGGCTTCGTGGATGTTTACAGTTTTCATTGACTTTCTCAAACTTAGTTTATCTAGCTTAGTTCACCTGAAATAGAAAATCAACGTAACGCAAATAAATATTTCACTGCGTTTACGAGTTTCGCCAACCCCAACAGCTTGCAGCCAAGGTACAACAGGCAGCAAAACAAATGGCCAATTCCAGTCCAAAAGTCCAATGCGTCACCAAAGCATACGTTGCTCCATGCGGACTGGCGGGCACGTGTATCATCTCGATCCATCGATAGGAGAAAGGTGCAGACCACAATATCGGTGCTGCGACCGAATCCAAAACCATGTGCGAAAATGCGCCGAGGCCGAACATGTTAGCCGCTGATTGCAAAAAAGTTGAGGCCGCGCTTTGGAAATGGCCAAACCTAATTGCCAAACAAAAATCCAAAAAATCGGCCAATGCGTGAAGTAACCATGATGATGATGCTGACGATGATCAATTGTCCAAAACCACACCATATCGATGTCGGGAATCACAAATCCAATCAAACAGGCCGCAAATTCAATTCGAGTAATTGGTGCTACCCAATACTGTTTGGATTTGGCAATGAGATATCCGGCAGGGAAATATGCAATCAACATGACGTATCTTCAAAAGAAAAAGGCGGCACCAATAAGGCACCGCCTCTATTTAACTCAGCGAACAGATATCAGTCCGAAATCTTAGCAACAACGCCAGCACCCACGGTGCGGCCGCCTTCGCGGATGGCGAAGCGCAGTTTTTCTTCCATGGCGATGGGCTGAATAAGCTCAACTTGGAACGAGATGTTGTCGCCAGGCATCACCATTTCAGTGCCTTCTGGCAAAGTGACAACACCCGTTACGTCCGTCGTGCGGAAGTAGAATTGTGGGCGATAGTTGTTGAAGAATGGCGTGTGACGACCACCCTCTTCCTTGGTGAGGATATAAACCTCAGCCGTGAACTTCTTGTGTGGCTTCACAGAGCCTGGCTTGCACAGAATTTGGCCGCGCTCAACACCTTCACGTTCAATACCGCGCAGAAGTGCGCCTACGTTGTCGCCTGCTTCACCTGAATCCAGCAGCTTGCGGAACATCTCGACGCCGGTCACGACCGTCTTCACGGTATCCTTGATCCCGACGATCTCGACTTCCTCGCCCACCTTCACGATACCGCGCTCGACACGGCCGGTCACGACGGTGCCGCGGCCGGAGATCGAGAACACATCTTCAATTGGCATCAAGAATGGCAGATCAATCGGACGGTTCGGCTGTGGAATGTAATCGTCA
>JANYHE010000131.1 GCA_025359215.1 Hyphomicrobiales bacterium | reverse complement strand
TGGGCAGGATGCGGTGACAGCTATGCTGCCGAAATTCCTGCACCCCTTCCGCCCTAAAACGCTCACAAAGGAAGAGTTAGATGATTTGGCGAGGGGCAAGTTGCCGTTTTCGAAGCGATAATAGCCCTGTTCATCCTCCATTCAGCTTCTTTCCCCTATATCCGAGGCCTAATCCGGGGAAAGGTTTTTGACGTGTTTAAGATTTTTTGTGTGACGTTTGGTATTCTGCTGAGCTGCAATAGCGTTCAGAGCAAGACCTTGCCTGTTTTTGACACCCAAATTCAGCTGGCTCAAGATGCGAGCCAATATCCGATTGCCCCTTCAGAAGCTGCAAACCTGGCTAAAGATGCCAATCCCGGCTCGAAAGTTCTGAATGTCAAGCTCTTGCCCTCTGGCGTTTATGCTGTCACTTTGAAGAACGGCGGCAGCGTTTCGAAAGTGATGGTTGATGCAACCAGCGGGTCACTCAGCTAATATCGTTCCGCCTGCCTGATTTGGGAGACGGATAAATGCGCATTCTTGTTGTTGAAGATGATATAGACCTGAATCGCCAGTTGGTGACAGCCTTGGTGGATGCGGGCTATGTGGCCGACAAAGCCCATGATGGCGAAGAGGGCCATTTTCTGGGCGACACCGAGCCCTATGATGCCATTATTCTGGATTTGGGTTTGCCTGTGTTGGATGGTGTGAGCGTTCTTGAAAAATGGCGTCGCGCCGGAAAGAAAACTCCTGTTCTCATTCTCACCGCTCGCGACCGCTGGAGCGACAAAGTGGCTGGCTTTGATGCAGGTGCCGATGATTATGTGACCAAGCCTTTCCACATGGAAGAAGTGCTGGCCCGCGTGCGCGCCCTTCTCAGGCGCAGTGCCGGCCACGCCACCAGCGAGCTCACCTGTGGCCCAGTGGTGCTGGATACTGCAAATGCGAAAGTGACCGTGAATGGTTCGGCCATAAAACTCACATCGCTTGAATTTCGTTTGCTGGCTTATCTCATGCACCACAACGGCAAAGTGGTCTCACGCACCGAATTGGTTGAGCACCTTTACGATCAGGATTTTGATCGGGATTCAAATACAGTTGAAGTGTTTGTTGGTCGGCTGCGCAAGAAGCTGGGCGTTGATGTTCTGCACACCATTCGCGGCATGGGCTATAGCATGACCGAGATGGGCAATGCGGGCTAACTCTCTTTCATTTCGTTTGATCGTTTCGTCTGCTGTTGTGGCTCTTGTGCTGTTGGTGAGTGCTGCATTCTTGTTGAACGGATTATTTCAACAAGCCCTTGAGCACAATTTTGATTCAAGGCTGCGGGCAACACTCGATGGTCTTTTGGCCAATGTGGAATTGAATCCGCAAGGGGTTCCGCAGCTTCAAGGACCGATTTCTGACAATCGATTTTCTCTGCCGCTTTCAGGCTGGTATTGGCAGATCACATCGCCTGATAAAAAGGAAGGTGAGCTTGCTTCTGGTTCATTGCTTGAGCAGCGCATCGCACTGGATGGCACAGCTTTGCAACAACGCGACAAAGATGGCGTGGCCAGTTTTTCCAGCACTGACAGCCAAGGTCAAAACTTGCGGGTTATCGAACAACGCTTAAAGTTATTTGGCAGCCAACAAGATTATTCCTTTGTAGTTGCCGGGAATTTTGATGAGCTGAAGACTGAAGTTTTGGCCTTCCGCCGCGCGCTTTTTGCAGTGCTTGGATTGTTAGGTGCAGGCTTAATTGCAGCAATTTTAGCGCAAGTGCGCTTTGCACTTCGCCCCCTCGTTGAAATGCAGCACCGCCTGAATGATATCCGTAGCGGTAAAATTGAATTGCTTCACGATGATTTTCCGCAAGAAATTCAACCTGTCGCCGATGAGCTGAACTTGCTGGTGCAGTCCAATTTTGAGATCATTGATCGCGCGCGGATGCAGGTGGGAAATTTGGCCCATGCCTTAAAAACTCCGATCAGTGTTCTGACCAATGAAGCGCGTGAATCAAAGACGCCTTTGGCTGCAAAAGTGAAAGAGCAAATTGACGTGATGCGCGATCAGGTGAACCTGTATCTGGATCGGGCCCGCCGGGCCGCTCGCGCCCAAACTATTGGTGCAGCAACTGATGTTGAACCCGTCTTGCAATCGCTTGCCCGCACCCTTCAACGCATTAATAAGGACCGCGACCTTTCAATAGAAGTTGAAGCTCCATCCACTTTGCGATTTCGCGGAGAGCGCCAAGATTTTGAAGAAATGGTGGGCAACATCATGGACAATGCTTGCAAATGGGCAAAATCAAATATCACCGTGAAAGCTGCACTCGTCACCCAAAGCGGAGACGATGGGCGTCAATGGCTGTCTGTCATTGTTGACGATGATGGCCCCGGCATTCCTGCAGAAAGGCGCGGCGAAGCGCTTAAGCGCGGTCAGCGGTTGGATGAAAGCAAGCCCGGATCTGGGCTGGGAATGTCGATCATTTCCGAAACAGCCAGCATGTATTCTGGAAAAATCGAACTTTCCCAAGCCGATTCGGGAGGCTTAAGGGTCAATCTTGTTCTCCCTGCTATCACTTAAGCAGTTTGCAAATGGCGAGCGAAATAAATTTACACTACTTTTGAGTGTGTATCCTCTTGCGGAATTTGTTATTCTCTCGAAAACGTGACAATTCAATCGACCTGATAAACTAATAGAGTTCTTATTAAACATTTTGAAAAAAATATCAGATCCGGGTTATTGACCCCGCGCAAATTCGAGTGCAATCTGCAGCAACTTCACACAACGCAATCAAAGATTGTGTATTTAAATCGCCTGATACCGCACGTTCACTGCCCCCAGTCGCGTGTTGTGCAGGCGGGGGAGCGAATTTTCGGATTCGCTCCCCGATTTTTATCAAATTCAAGCTGCTTCAGTGACGGGAACTCCGCGCTCACGGTAAGGAGTGCGTCCATAAAAGGCGCGGTAACATTTAGAAAAATGTGAAGGCGACGAAAACCCGCAAGCCAAAGCCACATTGATCACCGATAAATCTGTTTGCAATAAAAGCGAGCGCGCCTTTTTCAACCGCAATTCCAAATAATAACGTTTTGGCGAACGATCGAGATAACGCCTGAATAACCGCTCAAGCTGCCGTGTCGAAAGTCCCGCTTGTTTCGCCAGCAAACTAGGAGAAAGTGGATCTTCCAAATTCGCTTCCATCTTTTCAATAATGGAAACCAGCTTTGGGTGCCGAGCGCCAATGCGCGCTGGCAGCGACATGCGCTGGTTTTCACTGTGATGGCGAATGGGCGAATGGAGAATCCCTTCCGCCACAGCCGATGCCAAATCTGGCCCGTGCTGGCTGGCAATCATGGTGAGCATCATATCGATGGCTGTGGTGCCGCCTGCGCTGGTGAAACGATCTTCATCAATTTCAAACAATCCGCCCGTGGCGTTGATTTCTGGAAAGGCTTCTGAAAAGCCCGGCAGATTTTCCCAATGAATAGTGCAGCGATAGCCATCCAACAATCCGGCCTCAGCCAAAATATGCGCACCTGTGCACACTGCCCCAATTTGTGAGCCCCGCCGTGCCGTTTTGCGCAGCCACGCCAGGAGGCGTTTATCCGTGTGTTGCTGAACATTGAGTCCCGCACAAACGATGATAGTAGCATCGGGCGAGATGGTTTCCAGATCGCCGTTGGCCATTGTGGAGATTTGGCTGGATGCTAAAACCGGTTGGCCATCCAATGAGTGCAATGTCCACTTGTAAAGTAGTTTTTCCGATAGGCGGTTGGCCAGTCGCAACGGCTCAATAACCGAAGTCACGGGCATCATCGTAAATTCTGGAATGAGAATTAGCGCAACGGTTTGTGGCAGTTCTTTAGGTTTTTCACCAAACATGGGTGTTTTCTCCAGCTAAAGCATCATGCACCAAGTTTTCTTAATTGTCTATGAGCGCCATTCACATGGTCAAAAACGACTTGAATTATGGTTGATCGTCGTATTCAATTGGCGCTTGTCGCTTATGCATAAGCTGCACAGCTACTTAGCAGGCATTTTTAAAAGAATTACTGCGGAGATAAATTCATGAACGCACCTCATTTTTCGACCCAAGCCGTATCCGCAACCATGGAAAATCCTTTGGGCGCATTTTTGCGCAAAGCTTCGCTTGAAATTACACCAAAGCAAATTGAAAAATTGCCGACTATCAGCGCCAAACTGGCCAAAGGGAGCGATGTTTTTATCGCTTTGATTGATCCCGCAGAAGTTGACATGCAAATCAATGCCGCAGCTGCCCTGAAGCAAGCAGGATTCAACCCCATCCCTCATGTTCCAGCGCGGTTTGTGCGCGATGAAGATGATTTGAAAAGCCGTATGGCCCGTTTTGCCAGCAAAGAAGTTACGACGATCTTGGCCCTTGGCGGCGGCGCACCAGAGCCTATCGGTAAATTTACAGCTGCAATTCAATTAATGGAAACTGGCAGCTTTGAAGCCAATGGCATAACCCGCGTTGGCATTGCAGGACATCCTGAGGGCAACCCTGATATAACAAAGCGCCATGGCGAAGCAGCTTTAATGGCAGCCCTTCAGATGAAACAAGCTTGGCTAAAGGATAAAAATATAAAAGGGTTCATCGCTACCCAGTTTTTATTTGATGCTGCTCCATTGGCACTATGGGCTTCGCAGTTGCGCGATGCTGGTATTGATCTGCCACTGAACGTGGGTGTTCCGGGCCCTGCGTCGATCAAAACATTAGTAAAATACGCAGCGATGTGTGGTGTTGGCAATTCTGCAAGATTTATTCGCAAGCAAGCCCTAAATATCACAAAATTGCTCAGCGTCTCTGAACCAACAGAGTTTGTTGATCACCTAGCTACATTACATTTTGATAAGGCAGAACTTGGCATTGCCGCACCACATCTTTATCCATTTGGTGGCTTTGACAAGTTGTTTGAGTGGATGACTCCACTGATCGCGTGACGCGAAATATTTGAGGTCGGGCCGTTAAGCCCGACCTGTGGTTGTTAGTTCGCTGTCGCCTAGCGACTAACGACCTTAGCCCTTAGAGCCATTCTTTTCTTCAAGACGGCGCCACTCAGCGCTGGTCAGGTCATTGCCAACTGCATATTGATTGAGAATGAAGACTGTAGACGAAGCCTTATCATTCGATGGCGAAACGTATGAAGGGTTGTCCAAACGGGAATCGTGATCACGTTCGCCTGCAACTGCAAGACCCGACAAAGCGGCCAAAGCTATGACACTAATAAGAATCTTTTTCATAATACTATCCTTTTTAAAATTCGAAAGACGCGGACATCGCGCTTCGATAACTTCTATTTAGGAAAGCAAAAATGGAATTAAAGGGGTAATTGAAACTTTATTTGATACACTTAAATGTGATCAAAAATTCTATCGATTTTACGACGGTTAATGGAACCTTTTCCGTCTTAACGTTTGAAAAGTTTAACCTCGGCGCCTTTGCGCGCAGCTTTGGTTAGAAATGCCCATGTATATTCGGCATAAGAACGGAACACATAAATGTCGATCACGTTCTCTTCCACAACATGGAGTAACGCTGCAATTTCTGCAAAGCGCATGCGGCGTACAGTTCCAGCTTTATAATCATCACTGATCAAATCCAGCGAACTGCCTTTCATCAAAGTTTCTCGCACGCTTTCGCCCTCTAATCGAATGATGGCCCGCATGTCTGAGACATCGACCGCAAGAGAATGAATTTTGGCAAGTGCCGCGTTAAGCTCAGCGAGTAAGCTATTAGTTTTGCTCCGTGTACAGAGGATCAACCATTGATCTGGCGAAAGCCACAAGGCTTTCAAATCACCCCAACTGGTTGATGCACGCGGTGCTTTTGGAAGATCAAAACCCAGCACCGATTTCACCGCACTCATAAATTTTTTGTCAGTGGCAAGCCCACGCAAATCAATCATCCCGCGTTCGGAAATCTCGCGCATGGAAATGCTGAGAGTGTCTGGCGCCGCGCGGTGCGCCAATGCGGATTCAAATTGAGGTTCAAGCATGAATGCGCCCGCCTTCCTTGTCGTAAAATACCGTGTCGGTGATGGTCGCCTTCATCACTTTGCCACCTTCCAGCGGAAATGAAATCACCTCGCCCATGCGCGAACGCCCATTTTGAATGAGCGCCATTGCAATCGAGCGACCGAGCGTGGGTGACATATAAGTGGAAGTCACCTGACCAATCATCTCCATCGGCGGCTTATTCTTTACGGCGGCAACAGCATATGCGCCATCGGGCAGAACATCTGTGGGATCTTCGGTGAGAAGGCCCACCAGCTGTTTGCGGTTTGGTCCCTTCAGGAATGATTGCTCCAAAGAGCGTTTGCCAATGAAGTCTGGCTTCTTTTTTGAAACCATGCCTTCCATGCCCACATCAACCGGTGTCACCGTGCCATCGCTTTCATCACCAACGACAATGTAGCCTTTTTCGGCGCGAAGAACGTGCAATGCTTCAGTGCCATAAGCACTGAGACCAAACTCATCTCCCGCTTCCATAATCGCGTTCCATAATCCTTGACCAAAATTGGCGGGGGTTGCCACTTCGAATGACATTTCACCAGAAAAGCTGATGCGGTAAACCCGCACAGGATATCCGCCAAAGTGACCTTGCTTGAAACTCATGTGCGGGAAGGCTTCATTTGAAATATCAAAATCTGGCCCCAGTTTGGAAAGCACATCACGAGCGCGGGGGCCCGCTACAGCAAATTGCGCCCATTGTTCGGTGACGGGAGTGACAAAAACTTTATAATTGGTCCACTCTGTTTGCAGCCATTCTTCCAGCCACGCACCAATGCGATCAGCACCGCCTGATGTGGTGTGCATAATAAAGTGATCATCAGCCAATCGTGCTGTCACGCCGTCATCGCTCAGGAAGCCCAATTCATTCATCATCAGGCCATAACGGCACTTGCCCACTTTGAGGGTTGAAAATGTGTTGGTGTAGATGCGATCTAAAAATTCTGCCGCATCGGGCCCCTTGATTTCAATCTTGCCCAAAGTCGATGCATCAAGCAGGCCCACTTTATTCCGTACACAGAGGATTTCGCGGTTGATGGCTTCGTGTTTGCTTTCTGAAGCTTGCGGATAAGTGTAAGCTCTGCGCCACTGCCCCACAGGTTCGAACACTGCACCATGATCACTATGCCATTGGAAAATGGGTGTGCGGCGCACAGGCAAGAACAAGTCATTCGTCAATGAACCTGCAATAGCGCCAAAGGAATAGGGCGTGTAGGGTGGACGGAAAGTGGTCACACCAATCTCCGGAATTGTTTTACCTGTTGCTTCAGATATCACGCCCAAACCATTGAGATTGGAAGTTTTTCCTTGATCAGTGGCCATGCCAAAAGTGGTGTAACGTTTGGTGTGTTCAACGCTTTCATAACCTTCACGCTGAGCCAGTTCCAAATCTGCTGCTGTCACGTCATTTTGGAAGTCAATGAAGTGCTTGTTGCCTTCATTATATTTTCCGGTGGCGGGTGCGAACCAAAGCGACTCTGAAGCACCACGTTCTGGTTCCTGCACAATAAATTTCTTTGCTTTCTTGCCCAGTGCTTGGGCCTCAACAAGTGTAGCTTCAACACTCATGGTCCCGTTTGCCGCACCAACTGCAACAATATTATCAGTGTGAGATTTGGGGCGGAAACTTTGTAAACTATCATCAAATTCAATTTTGCCGCCATTGTGACACCACAAATGCAGCGCTGGGTTCCAACCACCCGACATGGCGATGAAATCACAGTCGACACGCTTTTCAGTAATCACACGGCCTTGGCCCCTGCGATAGGCAGCAATTTTTACAGCAGTGACACCCGATGTGCCTTCAACAGCGCTGATCACTGAACCCAAATTCACATCAATGCCTTCAGCAATGGCCCGCTTGACAAGAGCGCCATCGGGCCGCGCACGCGAGTCAACCACGCGCACAGTCACGCCGGCCTTCTTTAAAGCAAAGGCTGTGAGATAAGCATCATCATTGTTGGTGAACACAACGCCCTTGCTGCCCGGCGTCACACCATAGCGGCCAATAAGCCCCCGCACGGCAGAAGCCAACATGATGTTGGGCCTGTCATTATTGGCAAATGCGATGGGGCGTTCAAGAGCGCCTGTGGCAACCACAACTTTATCAGCTCGAATTTTCCACAAGCGATGTTTGGGTGCTCCCGAGGCCAGAATAGCCGGGTCGTGGTCGCCCACGCGCTCAAATGCCATAAGATAATTATGGTGAAAATGGCCCACCACGGTGGTGCGAGTGAGAATGTGCACATTCGGCAATGCTGCTAACCGCGCAGCCACTGTGGCGGCATGATCAGCAACACATTCGCCGTCAATCATTCCAGCTGTTAAATCGGCAATGCCACCCAGCACGGGGTTTTCATCACAAAGCAAAACTTTGGTGCCTGTCGAAGCCGCAGCTTCTGCCGCTGTGAGCCCCGCAATGCCACCGCCCACAATGATCACATCGGCATGAACATGCATATGCTCATAAGTGTCTGGGTCGCGGCCTTCAGGCGCTTTGCCAAGGCCTGCGGCTTTACGAATGAAGGGCTCGTAAACATGTTTCCAAAAGCTCTTCGGCCACATGAAAGTCTTGTAGTAAAATCCAGCCGGCAAAAAACGCGAGAATTTGGAATTGATCGCCCCAACATCATATTTCAAAGACGGCCACCGGTTTTGACTCTCAGCGGAAAGCCCGTTAAAGATTTCAATCTGCGTGGCGCGCAAATTAGGCTCATGGCGTGAACCCACGCCAATTCCAATCAGCGCATTCATTTCTTCCGAACCAAGACCTACAAGCCCGCGTGGGCGATGATATTTAAAGCTGCGTCCAAAAAGTTTCTGCCCCGAAGCCAAAACAGCAGAAGCCAATGTGTCCCCAGCAAAGCCAGAAATATCTTTACCATCAAACGAGAACGTCACCTTGCGTGAGCGATCAATGCGGCTGCCGCCTTCGGCAAGGCGATAAGGTTTCGTGCTCATGCTTTTTCTTTCAGACGCTTCTTGAAATAGTCAGCCCAAGGGCCCTTGGCTTCTTTGATCAATTCGGCAGGTGGCAATTCAGTGATGCCGTAAGTGGCTTTGAATTCCATCGTCACGGTGTCACGCGCCGCATGGAACCACTTTCCACAACCACGGTCACAGCGCCAACGCTCGAAATGTAGGCCTTTAGGATTATGTCGAATAAACAAATAATCGCGTTGGTCTTCGTCGGTGATGTTTACAGGATCAGTGGTGGCAGGCCTGCGCACGTGCGCTTGGCCACCATAGTGAAAATCAGTTTCATCACCAGATGCGTTACAGACTGGGCAGGTTACAACGAGCATGTGATCATGTCCCTCAATGTGCCACCGCTGCGGCAACACTTTCATCAATCAGTCGGCCTTCAGCAAATCTGTTCAGCCCAAAAGGCTCAGCAATTTTATGAGGGCGATCATTGGCCATAGTATCAGCAAACACAAAGCCTGAACCAGGAATAGCTTTAAAGCCACCGGTGCCCCAACCGCAATTCACGTAAAGCCCTTCAATGTCGGTCTTGGATAGGATTGGCGAACGATCCCCCGTCATGTCCACAATGCCACCCCATTGCCGCAACATGCGCAGGCGGCTGATGATGGGGAAGGTTTCCACCAATGCCGTCACGGTGTGTTCCAGCGCCGTGAACGAGCCGCGCTGCGAATAATTATTATAAGGATCAGTGCCGCCACCAATCACCAACTCGCCTTTGTCTGATTGGCTCATATAGCCGTGCACCGTGTTGGCCATCACCACGCAATCAATCACCGGCTTAATGGGTTCCGACACCAGCGCCTGCAAACAGAGTGATTCAATCGGCATCCGCACACCGGCCATATCCATGATGGTCGAAACATTGCCGGCAGTCACCACACCAATCTTCTTGGTTTTAATTTCGCCGCGCGTTGTAGAAAGCCCGGTCACCCGCCCGCCATCGCGCAGAATGCCAGTCACTTCGCAGTTTTGGATAATATCAACGCCCAATTCATCAGCACCGCGCGCATAGCCCCAGGCCACAGCATCATGCCGCCCAGTGCCGCCACGGGGCTGATAGTAAGCCCCCAAAATGGGATAGCGGCAGTTGGGATCGGTGTTAATGATGGGAACAATTTCTTTCACTTCCGCAGGTGTGACCATGCGGCAATCAAGCCCCGCCAAACGGTTGGCGTGGGCCGTGCGCTTAAAGGCGCGGAACTCGTGTTCGGTTTGACACAGCATGAGAACGCCGCGTGGGCTGAACATCATATTATAATTCAAATCTTGGCTCAGCCCTTCATAAAGCGAGCGCGCCAATTCATAAATGGCAATCGAGGAATCTTGTAGATAGTTGGAGCGGATGATTGTTGTGTTGCGGCCTGTGTTGCCGCCGCCAATCCAGCCTTTTTCGAC
The DNA here is from genome assembly GCA_025359215.1 of Hyphomicrobiales bacterium. GTDB lineage: Bacteria > Pseudomonadota > Alphaproteobacteria > Rhizobiales > Aestuariivirgaceae > Aestuariivirga. The sequence continues at coordinate 21,367 of JANYHE010000131.1, read as the reverse complement.
CACAGCAATATTGGTGAGGCCGTGGTTCTTCGCAAGGTAATATGCCGTTGCCAGCCCATGACCGCCGCCGCCAACGATTACAGCATCATATTCAGCCTTGGGTGCTGGCGAACGCCAAGCCTTCTCCCAATCCTTGTGGTAGTTCTTGGCATTGCGAGCGAGCGAAAATATGGAATATTTCGATTTCATCTGGTTTATCCGTGATTAAACCTTATCTAACAGAGCAAGCCCCGCCACTCCAACTTTTTCCGACACCGCAAAGCCACCATGCGACAATGCTGCTTTGACGCCATGCATGTGAAACCGATATAAGAATATATGACCCGCAAACAAACCCGCTTGACCATGATTTTAGGCTCACTTGCAGCACTTGGCTTGGTTGCAGCTATGGTACTGTTTGCTGCGCGGGATTCGATTGTGTTTTTCTATACCCCCAGCGATTTGATCGAAAAAGGTGTAAAACCCGGCACCCGCATCCGCATTGGTGGCATGGTGGTGGCGGGCAGTTGGAAAAAACAGCCGCCCGCTGAAAATCAATTTATTGTGACCGACACTCTGAAATCAATTGCTGTCTCATACACAGGTCTTGTGCCAGATTTATTTCGCGAAGGGCAGGGCGTGGTGACGGAGGGCGTTCTCGAAGCAGATGGTAGTTTTAAGGCGGATACTGTGTTGGCCAAGCATGATGAGAACTATATGCCCAAAGAAATTGCCGAGAGTTTAAAGGCAAGAGGCGTGAAGTTGGGCAAGTCGGCTGCGCAATAAACTGCCGCATTTTGGCCATCACTCTAACCAAGGTTTAATCGTGCCGTAAGAACCATGTAACGATGGTTGATCGTATCATGTGGCATCAACTCTCATGGAGATTCTAAAATGTCATTTCGTTTCGCTGCTACAAAGAAAACAATGCTGGGACTTTTCACTGCTGGATTGTTAGGTGCAACAGTTCTCACATCCACACTCATTGCCGTGCCCACGCAATTGGTTCACGCCGAACAAATTGCCGGGCTCAATCCATCGCAAAGCTTGGCACCGCTGGTTGAAAAGGTCATGCCTTCTGTTGTGAGCGTTGAAGTCAAATTTTCAAACGCCGCAGCCGTCGCTGAAAATAGTGACGGTGGCGCCGGCCCCGATCAAATACCACCCGAACTCAAAAACTTTTTCGACCAATTCCCACAATTTAAAAATCGCATGCCACAAGCCCCTGAAGGCGGCGGTGGCGGTGTTGCGTTGGGTTCGGGCTTTGTTTTCACTGCCGATGGCTATGTGGTCACCAACAACCACGTCGTGAAAGATGCAGAAGAAGTTAAAGTCTCATTCCAGAACGGTGAAAGCTATGACGCAACAGTGATTGGCACTGATCCCAAGACTGACTTAGCCTTGCTCAAGATCAAATCAGACAAGACCTTCCCGCACGTGAATTTTGCTACAACCGAAGCCAAAGTGGGCGATTGGGTGATGGCCGTAGGTAATCCATTTGGACTGGGTGGAACCGTAACTTCGGGCATCATATCAGCCCGCGGCCGTGATATTGGATCTGGGCCATATGATGATTTCCTCCAAATTGACGCTTCCATCAATAAGGGCAATTCCGGTGGTCCCACATTCAACCTTGAAGGAGATGTTGTCGGTATTAACACAGCCATCTATTCACCTTCGGGCGGGTCTGTCGGCATTGGCTTTGCCATCCCAGCTTCAACGGCCTCAGGAGTGATTGATAGCCTTAAAACCAACCATAAAGTTACACGTGGGTGGCTAGGTCTGAAATATCAACCGGTGACGGCCGATATTGCTGAAAGTCTAGGCCTTGAAAAAGCGCAAGGGGCTCTTATCTCTGATCTAACAACCGGATCACCTGCCTTGAAAGCAGGTCTGAAATCCGGAGATACGATCCTCAAGGTCGACGGAACAGAAATCACTGATGGTCACGATCTGGCGAAGATAATCGCTCACGCGGCACCTGGTAAAGTTGTTGAACTGTCGATTATTCGCGCCGGAAAGCCTATGACGGTTTCGGTGACTTTGGCCACCATGCCAACTGATGCGAAAATGGCTTCACTGGCCCCTTCGGCTGGTGAGCCTCAAAAAGGTGGCCTTTCGGCTTACGGCTTGGAAGTGGCACCCGCTGATGACGGCGCTGGTGTGAAGGTTCTAAAAGTTGATCCGAAATCATCCGCAGCCGATCGCGGTTTGAAAGAAGGCGATGTCATCGTTGAAGTCGCAGGATCGGAAGTGAATGACGCAGCAGGAGTGGCCTCAGCCTTAAAGCAGGCAACAGGCTCCAAAGTGCTCATGCTGGTGCGCAATGGCGACGGTCAACGATTTGTTGCATTGCCGCACGAAAAAGGCTGATGGCGCGGTGAACTTTTCCCCTGCCACAGCGTTTAGAATGGGTGTTTGCCCTTCCCGCTCGTGGCAGGCACTCTTAAAGCGCGGAGATCGGTCGCCATCCCCCCGGCGTTCCCCCCCGATGTACCGATTTCCGCGCCCCTTATTATGAATCGAGCAGGATCATGACATTACCAGAATTGACATCTGCGCCCGCACAAGGCACAGAAACGCCTATGCGAATTCTTGTTATTGAAGATGATCGAGACGCAGCTATCTGGCTGGTCAAAGGCCTGAAAGAAAGTGGCCACATTGTTGACTTGGCGGGCGACGGCGAAGTGGGCCTCGGCCTAGCGCTTGAAGCCGTCCATGATGTCTTTATCATAGATCGCATGTTGCCTAAACTTGATGGTCTTTCCGTTATAAAAAAGATGCGCAGTGAGGGCATCAAGGCTCCCGTACTGATTCTGAGTGCGCTTTCGGATGTTGATGAGCGTGTGAAGGGCTTGCGTGCCGGCGGAGATGATTACCTTGCTAAACCTTATGCCTTTGCTGAGCTTTTAGCCCGCATTGAGGGCCTTGGCAGCCGCAAACTGCTCGATCCAAAAGATGCAAAATTGCGAGCCATGGATTTAGAGCTCGATTTGCTCACGCGCACCGTGACACGCGGTGGAAAACCAATCCTGTTGCAACCCCGTGAATTTAAATTGCTCGAATATTTGGTGCGCAATGGCGGGCACATTGTCACCCGCACAATGCTTTTGGAAAATGTGTGGGACTATCATTTTGACCCGCAAACCAATGTCATTGATGTTCATGTATCGAGGCTGCGGGGCAAGATTGACAAAGGTTTTGATGAAGCACTTCTACAAACCGTCCGCGGTGCTGGCTATATGATCCGTGTCCGTTAACACCAAGATATTTCGAACTTCGACTTTTCGGCTCGCGGCGATTTATCTTCTGGTTTTTGCGTTGTCTGTCGCGGCCATTCTTGGATATGTTTATTACAGCACGGTGGGGCTGCTTGAACGCCAAACAGAAGAAACCATCCGCGCCGAAGTAAAGGGTCTTGCCGACCAATACCGCGTGCGCGGAATGCCTGGCATTCTTGATGTGGTTGTGCGCCGCAGCATAGAAACAAACGGAGCGCTTTATTCGCTTGTCGGCCCCGATGGTGTGCATATTGCCGGAAATCTTGAAACTATGCCGCAGGTCAATCTGGCTGATAATGTGTGGCTCGATTTTCCCGTTATAGTAGGAAAAGGTGACAGCGCCGTTGAACATACGGCTCATGGTTATCATATCGAACTGAAGGGTGAATATGAGCTTTTGGTCGCCCATGACGTGCAAGAGCTGCGGCAGTTCGGCGATCTCATCAGAAACACACTCTATAGTGCACTCGCTTTATCTCTCCTGTTGGGTTTGAGCGGAGGCTATTTGACCAGCCGAAATTTCTTGCGGCGCGTCGATGCGATCACTGAGGCCAGTCACAGCATTATGGCAGGCGATCTTTCCAGGCGCATGCCTGTCTCAGGTTCTGAAGATGAGTTGGATCGTTTGGCAGGCTCGCTCAATGATATGCTTTCCCAAATTGAGCGCTTGATGGCAGGCATGAAAGAGGTGACCAGCAATGTCGCCCATGATTTAAAAACGCCTTTGACAAGAATGCGGGCCCGCATCGAGTCTGCACTGCGCAACAGTTCTGCAGTTGAATATAAGAGTGCGCTTAATCAGACCATTGATGAATGTGACGGCTTGCTGCAAACATTCAACGCGTTGCTTTCCATCGCCCAATCAGAATCAGGTCAAGTGCGGCGGCAGCTTCAAATGCTCGATATTCATGACATTCTTATTGATGTGGCAGAGCTATATGAGCCTATTGCAGATGAAGCAGGGGGCTCATTAACACTTGAAGCCGCACCCCACCTGACTGTTATGGGCGACCGCCAACTTCTGGCCCAAGCGATGAGTAATCTTTTGGACAATGCATTAAAATACGGAGAAAACGAAGAAGGCAAAGGCGCCGATATTTCGGTTACTGCAGCTATAGACGGACAAGATGTTGTCATAACAATTAGTGACCAAGGTAAAGGAATTCCTGAGGAAGACCGCGACCGAGTGCGCAACCGTTTTGTGCGCCTGGATGAAAGCCGCAGCAAGCCAGGCAATGGCTTGGGGTTAAGTCTGGTTGCAAGCGTCATGACACTTCATAATGGACAATTACATTTGGAAGGTAATCAGCCCGGTTTAAGAGCTATTATGCGCATTCCAAGTTCGACGACGATTCCCGCCAGCCCATCGAGGTAGCTTTTTGCACGTGACGAAAGATAGAACTGAAACAATAGCCTGCATTCAAGCAGGCTCGCCTTATCTGTCAAAATTGCTCGAACATCATGCCGCTTATTCCGAGCGAATTTTCAATGAGTCACCTGATCACCTTTTGCAGGTGATTTGCACCGCGCTTGAGTGCGATGGTGACATTGAAGCCCACCTGCGTCACAAAAAAGCTGAGGCCGCGTTACTGATCGCCATCGCCGATATCTCTGGTCTTTGGGATGTCGTTCAGGTGACCAATGCACTCACAAAATTTGCTGATGCTTGCCTAAATGCCGCCGTTAACTATCTGCTCCGGGACGCCGCTGCTCGCGGAAAACTAACGCTCACGAACAACGACAATCCATCGCAAGACTGTGGCTATGTTATTCTCGCCATGGGCAAGCATGGCGCAGGCGAGTTGAATTACTCCAGCGATATTGATTTGATCGTTCTTTATGATCCCGAGAAAGCCAAGCTTGGCCAAAATGTCGAACCCTCGATTTTTTTCGTAAAACTCACACGTGCACTGGTGGCTTTGCTCCAAGACATAACTTCAGACGGTTATGTTTTCCGTGTTGATTTGCGCCTGCGCCCCGACCCGCGGGCAACGCAAGTGGCAATTTCAATGGAAGCAGCTGCGATCTATTATGAAAACCAAGGTCAAAACTGGGAGCGCGCTGCCATGATTAAAGCTCGCCCTGCGGCGGGCGATGTGGCCTTGGGGGAAGAATTTTTAAAACGCCTCACAAGCTATATTTGGCGCAAATATTTAGACTATGCTGCAATTGCTGATGTGCAATCACTCAAACGCCAAATTCACGCCGTTAAAGGCCACGGTGAAATTGCTGTGCGCGGTCACAATCTTAAATTAGGTCGTGGTGGAATTCGTGAGATTGAATTTTTTGTGCAAACCCAACAGCTCATTGCTGGTGGTAAAAACCCAAAACTGCGCGGCCTGCGCACGCTGGAAATGTTAGATGCCTTGGCCGATGCCAAGTGGATTGCGCCTGCAACAGCAAAAGAATTGCAGGAATCCTATAAATTTTTACGCACGCTGGAACATCGTGTGCAAATGACAGACGACCAGCAAAGCCACATTGTTCCTGAAAAGCCCGAGGCTTTCGAAAGCTATGCGAAATTTTGTGGTTTTAAAAATGGTGATGAACTTTCGATAAAGTTGCGCACCACTTTAGAAAGAGTGCAGCAGCATTATGCAGCCTTGTTTGAAGATGCAGGCAATCTTTCTGGCGACCTTGGAAGCCTCGTTTTCACAGGCGGCGAAGATGACCCAGCCACAATGGAAACTCTGCAAACCATGGGTTTCAAGCAAGGCTCCGAAGTTTCGGCCACCATTCGTGGCTGGCATTTTGGCCGCTATGCGGCCACCCGCACAGCAAGGGCGCGAGAGCTGCTCACGGAACTTATGCCAATCCTATTGAAAACCTTGGCTCAAACTGGTGAAGCCGATCAGGCTTTCCTCGCCTTTGATAAATTCTTGCAAGGCCTGCCTGCGGGCATTCAATTTTTCTCGATGGTCAAGGCCAATCCCAGTTTGCTGAATTTGATTGCGCAAATTTTGGGTGCGGCACCGCGCCTTGCTGAACAATTGAGCAAACGGCCAAACACCCTCGAAGCCGTGGTCGCCCCAGATTTCTTCAAGGCCATGCCTTCGCTTGCGCAGCTTCAATCTGAGTTAGACTTTGCTATTCCTGATAACACACCACGCGACGAAGCCATGGACCGCGCCCGCATTCTGGGCCGTGAATTGCAATTCCGGGTGGGTGTGCGCGTGCTATCAGAAACACTCACAGCAGAACAAGCTGGAGAGGGCTTTTCGTTGGTGGCGGATGTCCTTTTACAAAAGCTTCTAAAAGTCATCACCCAAGATATGAAAATGCAGCATGGCGAGGTGACGGGAGGGCAAATGGCCATCATCGCCATGGGAAAGCTGGGCGGCAATGAAATGACGGCATCCTCTGATTTAGACTTGATCATGGTCTATGATCATGACCCGGACGTGGAAATATCCAGTGGTGCTCACGCGCTGAGCGTCAATCAATATTTCGCAAGACTTGCCCAACGCATGGTGACAGCCATTTCTGCTCCCACGGCAGAGGGCACGTTATATGAAGTCGATTTGCGGCTTCGCCCCTCTGGCAGCAAGGGGCCGGTGGCTGTGAAGCTGGCCAGTTTTATCGATTATCAAACCAATGGAGCTTGGACATGGGAAAAGCTGGCCCTGACACGCGCCCGCGTGGTGGCAGGCGACGCACATCTTGTTTCGAAACTTAATGTAGCTATTAAGAAAGCCTTGTGTGCCCCCCGGGATGTGGCAAAGACAAAATCTGATGTCGCTGATATGCGGGCGCTCATGCTGCGGGAGCAGAAATTTTTTGGTCCATGGGATATCAAGCGGTCGCCTGGTGGTTTGGTTGAAATTGAATTTATTGCACAATATTTGCAGCTTCTCCATGCGCCTGAGATTCTGAACACAAACACTTTTGAGTCTTTGGTTCTCGCAGAACAAAACAGTGTTCTATCCCCCGTGGATGCGAAAAGCTTGCTTGAGGCCACACGCTTGTATCAGCGTATAACGCAGCTCTTGCGGCTGTGTTTGGACGAACCCTATGATCCGGCAACGGCAGCCTTGAACTTGAATAAAGCGGTGGCCAGAGCGGCAATCATGCCTGACGTTAAAGCTGCGGAAGCACTACTAATTGACACTCAAGCTCAAGTTTCAGCTTTGTTTAGCGACATTATTGGCAGACCATAAATGCATGCGACGGAATTGTCGCCAATTCGCGTCTTGATAATAAGGCAAGAGCTGGGCAAGGGAAAAAGCGGTTAACGTGACAGACGTTGCAGTTCAGAAGGGTGAAACGTCAAGCTCAAATTGGTGCGCTGCAAGCGATGCCGATTTGCTGACGGCTGCAGCAAAGCAAAATCAACAGGCTTTTGCAGAGCTTGTGTCGCGTCACTACCAAGCGATTCATCGCATAAGTTGGCGCCTTTGTGCTGGCCATGTAGATGCCGAAGATGTGACGCAGGAAGCTTTTTTGAGATTATGGAACAACCCAAATCAAGTGCGTGAGGCGGGGGCTTTGAAAGGTTGGCTCATTCGTGTGGCCACAAATTTGGTGATGGATCGTTTTCGTAAAAAACCAATGCAAGATTTGGAACAGGCCGCTGAAATCGCAGATCCCGCTCCACATGCAGGCGCTGTTATGGACCAAAATTTCATTGCCAAACGTATGGATGCGGTGATCGCGCTTCTGCCCGATCGGCAAAAACTGGCACTCACTTTGGTGCATTTTGAGCATATGACAAACATTGCGGCAGCGGCTGCCATGGAAATTAGCGTAGATGCTTTGGAATCGCTGCTAGCGCGTGCGCGGCGTGGATTGAAATTAATGTTGGCCCAAGATGGCCAATCAATGTTGGCAGCCTTGTCGACAGAGGGAGAATGAGATGAACGAAGAACAGAAATTGATGTCGGACCACGATTTGGATCGTTTGTTGGCCTTGGCGACAACGCCTGCTGTGGGCCCTGATTTTCAACAGCGCATGATGGCAAAGATTAATCTTACTACCGCCAACAATGTGGTGGCCTTTCCGCAAAAACATCGCCCCAAAAGCTGGTTAGTTGGCCTGCCTCTGGCTGCCTCTTTGGCACTTGGCCTATGGTTGGGTGCAAGTGGCTCAACGATCAACCTACAGCCAACCAACAACACAGAAGTTGCCACAACCGATATTGGTGATGCCTCAGGTTTTGATGATATTGTTTCAGAGATTGAAGGTGTGAAATCATGACAAGCAACTGGCTTGAAAAATTAAATGGTTATGTTCCAATCCTACGCTCGCGGTGGTGGACGGGCCTGCTGGGGCTTTCACTGATGGCCAATCTTTTGGTGGCAGGCGCAGTGATTGGCCATGCCATCCATCCAGAGCGCTACGAGAATGGAGGACGCGCGAGTTTTGCGCAACTGGTGCCACGTAAATTTTTCATGGATTTGCCAGGCCCGCGTCGCAAAGAATTGATGCAAAATTTGCGAAATAGTCGCGATGAAATGAAGAATTTGCGTGCGGGCTTTCAAGTGACAGCACTGAAACTGGCCGATGCGCTCGACGCTGAAAATTACGATGCCGCCATTGTTAAGACGGTTATCGATAATTTCACGACAGGTAGCGAAAGCTTGGCTGGCCGTGGTGGTGCGGTGGTAGAGGACCTTATTTCAAAGCTTACTCCCGACGAGCGCAAACAATTGGCTGCGGCCATTCGTGATAAAGAGAACCACACTAAAAATTAAATATATGTGCGTGGGATTTTGACGCTGACTGTTGTGCCCACGCCGACTTTGCTCGCGATTGTCAAAGTTCCATTGTGCAAGTCAACAAGCGATTTTGAAATTGCCAATCCTAAACCAGAACCACCTTTGCTTTTGGTGAATTGATTTTCAACTTGTTCAAAGGGTTTGCCAAGCTTTTCAATGTCGCGCTGCGGAATGCCAATGCCAGTGTCTATAATGTGAACCGTCACTGAATCCGCATCCTGCCTTGCTTTAATGGTCACCTTGCCGCCTTCAGGAGTAAACTTCACGGCATTTGACATGAGATTAATAAAAACTTGCTTCAGGGCTCGCCGATCCGCTGTGAAATTTTCAATATTGGAAACATCTTTAATCAGTTCTATTTTGCCCTCAGCAGCGCGTGAACCCACCAACCGCAACACGTCTTCGACCATCACACTCAATTCGACATTTGAGAGTTCAAGGTCAACGCGGCCCGCTTCAATTTTTGACATGTCCAAAATATCGTTGATAACGTCGAGCAAGAATTGCCCGCTTTTGCGAATGTCAAAAGCATATTCAACATATTTGGGCGAGCCCATTGATCCAAACATTTCTTGAGACATAATTTCGCTAAAACCAATCACAGCATTCAACGGGGTGCGCAGCTCATGGCTCATGTTGGCCAAGAACTCAGATTTTGATCGATTAGCTGACTCAGCGCGGGTTTTTTCGCTGGCATATTTGTCAGCCAGTTCGGCCAAGCGCTGCGATTGTTCTTCGGCCAGTTGGCGTTCTTTTTGTAAATCTCGCACCGTTGTCATAAGTGTGCGTTCAGATTGCAGCAAATGCTCTTCTTGCCGCTTTAACGCAGTAATATCGGTGCCTACGGAAACAAATCCGCCGTCTTTGGTGCGCCGTTCATTAATTTGTAACCAGCGCCCATCTGCAATTTGCACTTCCATCGAGCGCGCCCCCGAAGTGTCATTCGATTGACCCGGTAAAAACTGCCGCACAACGGGTTCTTTCGAGGCCGCTGCCACCATCGAATAAGACGTGCCGGGCTGGCAGACTGATGCAGGCAGTGAGTGAAACTGCTGATATTTGCTGTTGCACAGAACCAGCTTGCTTTCAGTGTCCCAAAGCACAAAGGCTTCAGAGATATTTTCAACGGCGTCTTTCAAACGCACTTCGGCATCGCTATTCATTTTATCAAGCTGCTTCTGCTGCGAAATATCAAATACAATGCCAACTAAATGCGGCTCGCTGGCGTCTTGACCCGGGGCCAGTGCCGCACGAGCTCGAAGCCAAACCCAATTGCCTTTCTCATGCCGCATCCGAAATTCTTGGTCGAACACCTTGCGCTGCCCGCACAAAAGTTCCTCGATCAAATCATCAAGCTTGGCATCATCAGGGTGAATGCGGGCGGCCACTTCACCAAAACTGAGAAAATCACCTTTGGCGGGAAGCCCCAATATTTCGAACATGGAGTGTGACCAGAATATTTGCCCCTCTGAGAGGTTCCAATCCCATAATCCGCAGGCGCCACCATCCAATGCTTTGTCGAGCCTTGTTGTGGCCACCGATAGAACTTGATCGGCATCAGAGGCTTTGGCCGCTTGCCAATGAAAGGCACCTGCCAACATCATTAACACAAGAAAAGTAACCGCGAACAACCAGCAAAGTTGCATCACGCCATTGCGCCATTCGGCAAGAATATCAGCGGTTTTCTGATAAACAATAAGACTTCCCGGAAATGTGCCAAAGTCACGCGAAGCGAGCATGACACTTTCACCGTTTGCCAAGTTTGTGGGCGTCATCAGCGGAGAATTCACAATAGCATCTGTCACGAAATGAGAGGCCATCAACGATGCAATCGTTTGACCGAGGAGTTGCTGATTATTTGGCACGCTTGCAACGATTTTGCCATCGGCATCAAGCAGAAAAAATGTGCGAACATCGTTCGGCGCGTCGTTGCCCACCGCCGACTCCAGCAGCGATTGGGAAAGCACAGGCGTGGTTTTACCTTGTGCGGCTTCGTTCAAAAATTTCAAGGAAATGTTTTGCGCGGCACGATCAGCTTGCAGCAGTGTTACCCGGCTTTCATCAACAAGATGCTGTGAGCGGCTCAGCATCAACTGAGAAATCAATGCTGCCGCCAAAGTGAGCAAAAACAAGCCTGTGAGCATCGTTATTAATATGCGCATGGCACGCTCGGAAACTGCAAACCCGGCATGGCCGGGCCACGGCATGGGCAAATGCAGAGTGCGGTCTCTGAAAAATAGTTCTCTAATGTGCGCCTTAGCCAATTGCTTTAATCAGTTCAAAAATATGATCACAAATCCGGGTCTGCACACTGCAACGCTGTCTACAAACGAATCAGCTCCGGCTTTCGAAAATCAGGAATAACGCGGTCGAATCTGATTTGCCAAGTGAATAGAGCGTCAGCCTTGCAACGTTCTTGATATGATCTCAAAGACATCGCGAGAAAGGTCGGGCGTGGCCAAAATCCTCTTCATTTCTGAACGCGCATGGTCTTGGCGCGGTGCGTTATAGAGCTTCCAACTGCGAAAACCCGTCGCCATGCGCGAGGCGACTTGGGGGTTTGTGCTGTTTAGCGCTATGATAATATCAGCAACGATCTGATAACCAGACCCATCCGCCGCATGAAAGCCGGATTGATTGTTTGAGAACCCGCCAATCAACGCATAGACACGGTTCGGCGTTGTCATTTTGAAATCTGGATGTTTCAGCAAGCGTTGAGTACGCTTTGAGGCATCAGAGCCGGGAATGGCAGCGTTCAAGGCAAACCATTTATCGACAATCAAAGGATCATTGTTGTGCCGCGCATGGAACTCATTAAGCAGGGCCTCGCGCTCTGGGCGGGGTGAACCAAGCAACGATGAAATCGCCCCGATCTCAACGGTCATGTTTGATGCAGACTTTAAATCACTTCGCGCATAAGCAACCGCGGCATCGGCATCGACCGCCGCAATCAAACCGAGTGTCGCATAACGCAATGCTCGTTTGGCAGTGCCAACAATATCGGGGGCATAGGCACCGGTGTCATGCGTGCTTGCTAAAGTAGAAGTTAATTTTGCTTTCAATCGCTTGGCTATGGCACTGCGCACCAATTCGCGCGCTTCAAACACACAATCGCTATCAACATCTTTGCCGATCAATGCCGCAATTTCGGCTTCAGCCGGCATCACCAGCATGAGCGCTTTGAATGTGTCATCAAGGCTTGCATCATCAAGAATGCGACCCAGTGCATCGGCGAAGCCCTTGGCCGAAGGTAGTTTTTTCCCTTCGCTCAAAGCCGCCACTGTTTTCACAAGCAGCGATTTTGCAAAGGTTTGTGCCGCTTCCCACCGATTAAAATTATCGGCATCATGCCCAATCAGAAACAACAGTTCGGCTGCACTCGTATTGGTTTTCAACATAACAGGAGCAGTGAAGCCACGGTTGATTGAGAGCACTGGCTTTTGCGCCACATTGGTGAACCGAAACACTTGCCGAGCTTGCGTCAATTCAATGATTGGCGCGTTGAGTTGCCCTTTTCCTTCGAGATTAAGCGCCAAGTCTTGCCCATCTGGCCCCACCAAGCCAAGCGCAAGTGGCATGTGCAGCGGTTGCTTTTTGGGCTGGCCTTTCAGGCGCGGTGTTGTTTGTGCGATGGCCAAATCATAAGTCTTGGCTGCGGCATCATAAGTGCCTCGAATATTCAGCTTCGGCGTGCCGGCTTGCTCATACCACTTAAAGAATTGATCCAAATTGCGGCCCGATGCATCAGCCATGCACTTCACGAAATCTTCAACGGTGGCTGCGTCACCATCATGACGGTCGAAATACAAATCCATCGCCTTGCGAAACGCCTGCTCACCGATCAGAGTCTTCATCATGCGGCAGATTTCAGCGCCTTTTTCATAAACTGTCGGCGTGTAGAAATTATTGATTTCGATATAGGAATTGGGCCTCGCGGGGTGCGAAAGCGGCCCTTGATCTTCAGGAAATTGCCGGGCTCGCAAAGTTTTTACATCTTGAATGCGCTTCACGGAACGCGATCGCATATCAGAGGTGAATTCTTGATCGCGAAAGACTGTCAGGCCTTCTTTCAAGCACAGCTGAAACCAATCACGGCACGTAATGCGATTTCCTGTCCAATTGTGGAAATATTCATGTGCAATGATCGCTTCGATCGACATGTAATCTGTGTCAGTGGCAGTTTCAGGCAAAGCCAAAATATATTTATCATTAAAGACATTAAGGCCCTTATTTTCCATCGCACCCATGTTGAAATCTGAAACGGCGACGATGTTAAAAACGTCCAAATCATATTCACGACCAAACGCGGTTTCATCCCAGCGCATTGAAGCTTTGAGCGATTCCATGGCCCACGCGCAACGATCCTCTTTGCCTTTTTCAACATAGATTCCGAGCTTCACACTGCGGCCGTTCATAGTGGTGAAATGATCATGTACCGCAGCCAAGTCTCCGGCCACCAAAGCGAATAAATAACTGGGCTTGGGGTGTGGGTCATCCCAAACCGCAAAATGGCGATCCGAACCCTGCGGTCCTGTTTCAGCAGGATTCCCGTTCGACAAAAGTATGGGCATTGAATTCGGTGCATCCACGCGCACCTTGAACACCGCCATCACATCGGGGCGATCATAAAAATAAGTAATACGGCGGAAGCCCTGTGCTTCGCATTGTGTGCAATACATGCCATTGGACATATAAAGGCCTGAAAGCGCCGTGTTACCCACAGGATCACATTCCGTGACAATTGAAAGCACAAATGGTTTTTGTGGCACTTTTGCAATGGTCAATTCTGTATCCGAAACAGAATAGCGCTCAGCGTTGATGGCGGTCCCGTCAACTGCCACCGAAATGAGTTTAATTTTCTCACCATCAAACACCAGCGGCGCCGATTTCTTTGCAAAGGCAGGATTAGGCCGCAGCGAAATGCGCGATGTCACACGGGTGCATTTGGGCTCAAGCGAAAAATCCAATTCAACCCTGTCTACCAAATAGGGCACGGGCTTGTAGTTTTTCAAAAGTATCGCCTGAGGTGTGTCGTTTCGCATAGGTCAATCCAATATTGATTTGTATTATTTCATTGTTACTGTTTTCAGTGCGATGTAAAGCCCCGATATCAAAAAGTGAAGCCCATGGACCAACGTGTGACCAAAACCATCATTCAAGAAACGCCCGACCACTTTGTGGAAGCAATGGCTGCGGCTGCTTTTGGTGTAACAATTGTAACCACCAACGGTGTTTCTGGAAAACTGGGCTTGACGGTGAGTGCCGTGTCTTCTGTTTCTGCGCAGCCACCATTATTGCTCGTCTGCATCAATCGGAAAAATATGATTGTGGATGCAATAACAAGCAACGCGTCATTCACAGTGAATATGCTTTCGGAAGTTCAATCTTCTTTGGCTAAAAGTTTTGCTGGTCGACCTGAAATGGGTCAAAAATCCTATGATTTTTCGCAAGATGCGTGGCGAGAAAATAGTGTAGCAGGACCCGTGTTGGAATCGGCAGCCGCAAATTTTATGTGCAAGCTTGAGACATTTCAAGATGCTGGCACCCACCGCATCTTTATTGGTCGGGTGATCGAAGCGCAACATAATGGTGCATTGCCGCTGGTTTATAGCCACCGAAAGTTCGGAAAATTTTTAAGCTTCTGAGCAAAGTCGATCCACTAAGCGAGCAAGCATATCATCGCACAAAGCCATTTGCACTTCAGAAACATATTCATCTGGTTTGTGAGCCACAGCAATGTTGCCGGGCCCGCACACCACTGCGGGAATTCCAAGTTCCTTTTGAAATAATCCGCCTTCCGTTCCGAAAGTGATCTTGCCAGTGGAGTTTCCACCCGTCAGTGCACGGACGAAATTAACAACATCGCTATCAACGGGCGTGTCCATCGCAGGATAACTTTGCAAATCTGCAAAGGTGAACCGCGCATCGGCAAAAACACTCCGAAATCCAAAGGCCACTTTTTCAGCAGCCTCTCGAATGCGGGCAGCAATGGCTTCACCATCATCTTGCGGTAAATAGCGAATTTCAAAATCAAAGTTGGTTTCGTTGGGCACAATGTTCATGGCAACGCCGCCCGAAATCTTGCCCACATGCAATGTTGTATAGGCCACTTCATAGTCACCATCGCGCGCACCATGGGAAGCAATATCAGCCTGAATGCGGCGAATTTCCGCGATCAAATCGCACGCCATATAAATCGCATTCACTCCGATGGGCGCGAGTGAAGAATGGGCTTCTAAACCATGTGCTGTAACTCTATATCCAAGCTTCCCTTTATGGGCTGTTACCACCTGCAACATGGTGGGTTCGCCGACGATGCAGAACCGAGGGCGTATGGGTAAGGTCTTCAACATGTCCAGCAAGCGGCGCACACCAATGCAGCCAATTTCTTCATCATAGGAAAATGCAAAGTGGATGGGCGTTTTTAAGGGGTGCTTCACCGCATTTTCAGCCATGGCCAAACAGCAGGCAATGAAGCCTTTCATGTCGGCACTGCCGCGCCCGTAAAGGTTTTCGCCTTTCCGTGTGAGAATAAATGGATCACTGCTCCAATTTTGGCCAATGACAGGAACAACATCTGTGTGCGCGGAAAGCGCTACACCAGCAACATCGGCCGGGCCAATCGTGGCCCAGAGATTTGCTTTTGTCTTTTCTTCATTGTGAACAATGGTGGAAATAACACCCAGTTTTTTTAGCACGTCTTGTATGTAAGAAATGAGGTCTAAATTGCTCTCGCGGCTTACAGTTGGAAAGGCGATAAGCTGTTCGAGATATTGAATTGAACTTGTCATACTATCTCATTGTCAAAATTTTTTGATCAAGTACAGTGCCAGAATGCAAATTGATATAATGAAAGCCATGTTTAATGCCGCAGTAAAAGCGGCATTGCCTGAGGCCACTTTACCCCCCTTTATTCCAAAGCCACCCAAGGGCCGCACAATTGTTATTGGTGCTGGTAAGGGCTCGGCTGCAATGGCCCAAGTTTTTGAAAAAAATTATGCAGGCGCGCTGGAAGGCCTTGTCGTCACGCGCTATGGCCATGCCGTGCCATGTGAGCGGATCGAAATTATTGAGGCTGCCCATCCTGTGCCAGATGAAGCGGGCAGCCAAGCCGCCGCGCGTATGCTCGAAATGATGGAGTGCTTAACCGCAGATGATCTGGTGGTCGCACTTATTTCGGGCGGTGGGTCAGCATTGCTCAGCTTGCCTGTTGATGGCGTGAGCATGGAAGAAAAACGCGCTGTCAATCGCGCACTTCTTAAATCTGGCGCTCCCATTTCGGAAATGAATTGTGTGCGCAAGCATCTTTCAAAAATAAAAGGTGGAAGATTGGCAGCAGCTGCATTTCCTGCTCGCGTTGTAACTTTGGCAATTTCTGATGTGCCTGGTGATGATCTTGCCGCTGTAGCATCAGGACCCACCATTGCTGATATGACCACCTTTGCAGAGGCCCGTTCCGTCATAGCAAAATATGCGCTGGAAGTTCCTGATTCAGTCACTCGCCATCTGCAGGCAGCAAGTGACGAAACTCCAAAGCAGCTCTTTAACACTGAAGCCCATTGCATCGCCTCGCCGCAGCAATCGTTAGAGGCCGCGGCCCGTGTTGCCTCAGCGGCAGGCTATACGCCTATTATCTTGGGCGATGCCATTGAGGCCGAGTCGCGAGATGTGGGATTTGTTATGGCTGGCATTGCATTGCAAGTGCAGCGTTTCGGACAACCAGCAAAACCACCTTGTGCAATTATTTCTGGTGGCGAAACCAGCGTCACCGTGCGAGGCAATGGAGCAGGGGGCCGCAACGTGGAGTTTCTTATGGCGTTGGCTTTAAAGCTGAATGGGGCCGAAAAAATCCATGCATTGGCTGGTGATACAGATGGCATTGATGGTGCGCGTGAAGTGGCTGGTGCCATCATTACCCCAACTACATTAGCCCGCGCCCGCAAAATGGGAATCGACCCCTGGGCGAGCCTTGCAAACAATGATGGGCACGGATTTTTCGAAAGCTTAGGCGATCAACTTATAACCGGACCAACTCTCACAAATGTCAATGATTTCAGAGTGATATTAGTCGATGCTTAAGTCCTTTCTTAAGGTTCAAGTTCCTTGCATGAATTAATTGTTCCTAGCAGTTGAAAACCAAATCTGAGCCTGTTAGTGTCTTCGCAACGTTGAGGAGAAGCCCATGTGTGGCATTGTTGGTCTCTATCTAAAAAACCCAAAACTAAAACGCAACTTGGGCAAAATGTTCAAGCCGATGCTGATTGAAATGACCAATCGTGGGCCAGATTCAGCAGGTGTCGCCATTTATCGTAACCCCACCAAAAAATCCGAAACTAAGTTCTCTTTGGCTCACAATGACGCGAGTTATGATTGGAAAAAAATCGACGTTGGGTTGGAAAAAGCGCTGAAATGTGATTGCACCGTCAAACAAATCGGCAATCACTGCATTCTGGTCACCACTGGCAAAGAAGCGGCAGTGGTGAAGTGGCTAAAGCAGAATCACCCCGAAGTGCGCGTTGTAGGGTCGGGCCATACAATTGAGATTTTTAAGGAAACAGGCCTTCCCGCCAATGTCTATGACAAGTTTGATCTCGATAATGCGCAAGGCACTCATATCATTGGCCACACGCGCATGGCAACAGAAAGTGCTGTGACGACAGCAGGCTCCCATCCATTCGCAACCGGGGCTGACCTATGCCTCGTTCACAATGGCTCGCTTTCCAATCACAACCGTTTGCGTGAAACACTGCGCAAAGAGGGCATGGAATTCCAAACGGAAAACGACACTGAAGTTGCAGCGGCTTATATGACTCATAAATTGCGCACGGGTTCAACACTGAAAGAAGCGCTTGAGTCTGGCCTGAAGGATTTAGACGGATTTTTTACATTCCTGGTTGGCACAGCGGAAGGCTTTGCTGTTGTGCGTGATCCAATCGCCTGTAAACACGCTGTGATGGCCGAAACCGATGATTGGGTTGCTATGGCCACGGAATATCGCGCCATCGCGCATTTGCCGGGTGCCGACGAAGCAAAAATCTGGGAACCAGAACCAGCGAAAATTTACACGTGGGGACACGCATGAACGAACTTGATCAATCAACCGTTGGCGTGCGTGGTATAAACTCCACCCTGCAAACATTGCCTGCCAACACCAATGAAAAACATTGGGTGGTGAAAAACCCCAAAGGCCAACACAACATTGCTGTTGGGTTGAGCGCTCCTTTGCAAGTTGAAATCAACGGCCATGTTGGGTTCTATTGCGGCGGCATGAACCAACATTCAGAAATTACCATTCATGGCCACGCGGGCGTTGGCACGGCTGAAAATATGATGTCGGGCCTTGTCTGGGTGAAAGGCAATTCCTCCGAGTCAGCGGGTGCCACAGGCAACGGCGGTTTGCTGGTGATTGACGGCGATGCTTCATCTCGCTGCGGCATTTCAATGAAGGGCATTGATATTGTGGTGGGCGGTTCGGTTGGCCACATGTCGGCCTTCATGGGCCAACGCGGCAACTTGGTTGTGTGCGGCGATGCCGGCGATGCCTTGGGCGATTCAATTTACGAAGCCCGCCTTTATGTGAAAGGCAAAGTGGCAAGCCTTGGCGCTGATTGCATTGAAAAAGAAATGCGCGCCGAACATTTGGCCGATTTGGAACGCCTGCTGAAAGCCGCTGGCCGCAAAGAAAAACCAACCGATTTCAAACGCTATGGCTCAGCCCGAAAACTTTATAATTTCAGCGTTGATCACGCCGACGCATACTGAGGATAAGATGGAAAACACCCCTCGCACACCGCCACGCAAATCGGCAACTTTTGATGATTCAACGCTGGCTGAAATTCGCCGCGCCGCTTCAACGGGCATTTATGATATTCGGGGCGCTGGTGCCAAACGCAAACTGCCGCATTTTGATGATCTGCTCTTCTTGGGCGCTTCAATTTCGCGATATCCGTTAGAAGGATACCGTGAAAAATGCGGAACCGATGTGGTGCTGGGAACGCGCTTTGCAAAAAAGCCGATCCACTTGCAAATTCCTATAACCATCGCAGGCATGAGTTTTGGTTCCCTCTCCGCCAATGCCAAAGAGGCTTTGGGACGCGGTGCTTCTGCGGCTGGCACATCGACTACCACCGGCGATGGCGGCATGACACCCGAAGAACGTGGGCAATCTAAATATCTCGTCTATCAATATTTACCTTCGCGTTATGGCATGAACCCCGATGATCTGCGCAAGGCTGATGCCATTGAGGTGGTAATCGGCCAAGGCGCAAAGCCAGGCGGCGGCGGCATGTTGCTTGGCCAAAAAATATCAGATCGCGTGGCCGCCATGCGTTGTTTGCCAAAGGGCATTGATCAACGTTCCGCCTGCCGCCACCCTGATTGGACCGGGCCTGATGATCTTGAAATTAAAATTGCTGAACTTCGTGAAATTACCAATTGGGAAAAACCCATCTATGTGAAAATCGGGGGCGCACGGCCCTATTATGATGTGGCGCTCGCGGTGAAGGCTGGTGCTGATGTTGTGGTCGTCGATGGCATGCAAGGCGGCACAGCGGCAACCCAAGAAGTGTTCATTGAACATGTGGGCCAACCCACATTGGCTTGCATTCGGCCCGCCGTTCGCGCTCTTCAAGAACTGAACATGCACCGTAAAGTTCAACTGATTGTTTCAGGTGGCATTCGTAATGGCGCAGATGTGGCCAAGGCCTTGGCACTGGGTGCTGATGCTGTTTCCATCGGCACCGCAGCACTTGTGGCTTTGGGCGACAATGACCCCCATTATGAAGCTGAATATAATGCACTTGGCACAACAGCAGGCGCTTATGATGATTGGCATGAAGGCCGCGACCCCGCAGGCATCACCACCCAAGATCCTGAATTGGCAAAACGCTTAGACCCCGTAAAAGCAGGCCGCCGCCTTTATAATTATTTGAAAGTGTTGACACTGGAAGCCCAAACCATCGCCCGGGCCAATGGCAAATCGCATGTGCATAATTTAGAACCGGAAGACCTCTGTGCGCTCACCATCGAAGCCGCAGCCATGGCCCAAGTGCCCTTGGCAGGGACAGATTGGATACCGGGCAAGACACGGTTTTAAACAATAAGAATTAGGGAGCGGAAACGATGGCACTAGATCTCGTAAAATACGCGGCAAAAAATAAAGTTAAATTCTTCTTGTTTAACTACACGGATTTGTTTGGTGTGCAGCGCGCCAAGCTTGTGCCTGCTGAAGCGGCAAATAAAGTGCAAAAATCGGGCGCTGGCTTTGCAGGTTTTGCCACATGGCTAGACCAAACTCCCGCTCACCCAGATGTTCTTGTTTTTCCTGACACAGACTCGATTATCCAACTCCCATGGCGCCCCGATGTGGCTTGGATTGCAGGCGACCCGCACATGAGCGGCAAACCTTTAGAACAAGCCCCCCGCCTTGCACTGAAACGCGGCATTGAACGTGCGGCCAAGAACAACATGAAACTGATGGCAGGTTGTGAGCCGGAATTTCATTTGATCAATGCCGATGGCAGTGCCGTTTCAGACGAAAAAGATACACAGGAAAAACCTTGTTACGATCAATCAGCCATTATGCGTCGCTTGGATGTAATCGGCGAAATCTGCACCACAATGACATCGCTCGGCTGGGGTCCTTATCAAAACGATCATGAAGATGCCAATGGCCAGTTTGAAATCAACTGGGATTTCAATGATGCTTTAACCACCGCAGATCAACTGGCTTTCTTTAAATTCATGGTGAAATCAATTGCCGAAAAGCATGGCATGCGCGCCACGTTTATGCCTAAACCCTTTATCAATCTCACAGGCAATGGCTGTCATGCGCATCTCTCAGTGTGGGACAACGCCCGCAAGAAAAACCTGTTTCACAGTGACACCGATGAAATGGGACTAACCCCACTTGCCTATAATTTCTTAGGTGGCTTGATCGAGCATGCAGATTCACTTGTGGCCATCACCAACCCTACCGTCAATTCATACAAGCGCATTAATGCGCCGCGCACAATTTCTGGCGCAACATGGTCGCCCAACACTGTCACTTACGGCGGCAATAACCGCACCAACATGGTGCGCATCCCCGATGCTGGCCGCACCGAATTCCGCTTGCCAGATAATGCAGCCAATCCTTATCTTATGCTCGCTGGCATTCTGGCCGCGGGCATGGATGGCATTGAACGCAAACTTCACCCCGGTGTGCGCCAAGACCTCGATATGTATACCCAAGGTCACACGGTGAAGAATGCCAAAAAGCTACCTCTGAATCTCCTCGATGCGCTGCGCAATTTTGAAAAAAATAATGTTCTGCGCGCTGCTTTGGGTGATGAACTGTCATCCGGTTACATCAAATTGAAGTATAACGAGTGGAACCAATATTGCCGCCACCT
>JANYHE010000146.1 GCA_025359215.1 Hyphomicrobiales bacterium | reverse complement strand
TGAAAAAAGATGTGCCGGGCTTTGTGGGCAATCGTCTGCAACAGGCCCTGTGGCGCGAAGCTGTGGCCCTAGTCGAAGATGGTGTTTGCGATGCCGAGACCGTCGACCTCGTCGTAAAAAATAGTTTCGGTTTGCGTCTGGCAGTTTTGGGCCCACTGGAAAATGCCGATCTTGTGGGCACCGATCTCACATTAGCAATCCACGAAACAGTTCTGCCTCATCTCAATCATCGTGCCGGCGCCAGCCCTTATCTCAAGCAACTCGTGCAAGATGGACGTTTAGGTTTCAAAACCAATCACGGATTCAGACATTGGACAGAAGAACAAAAAGCAGATTTGCGTTCTAAATTGTCCAACCATCTTCTCGCCATGAGTAAAAGACTGGACTGACTTAGGCGTCACAGAACAAACAGAATGACCACCAAGAGACTTGCGAAAACAAAAAATCTAAGCTTCAATCACAAAAAAAGTATGGGAGAATACAAATGAAAATAACAAAATTAAATCGTAGGCAAACGTTAAAAATGGGTGCAGCCGTGGTTGCAGCTCCCGCTGTTTTGACTTCAACGGCAGCACGCGCCGAAACCACTTTTAAAATTGGTCTGGTGAGCCCGCTTACCGGCCCGCTTGCCGGGTTTGGCGAAGCCCAAGATTGGATTATTTCTGGCATTCAAAAATCAATGGATGGCCTCTCGAATAATGGTGCTCCCGTAAAAATTGAATTGATTACGAAAGACTCACAATCAAATCCTAACCGCGCTGCAGAGGTTGCAGCTGATTTGATCAACAACGATAAAGTCAACTTGATCATCACAAAAGACACGCCCGACACCACAAACCCCGTGGCCGATCAAGCCGAACTCAATGGCACCCCATGCATCTCCACTAATTGCCCATGGCAGCCGTGGTTCTTCGGTCGCGGCGGCGACCCGGCAAAGGGCTTCACATCAACTTATCATTTCTTCTGGGGCCTTGAAGATATTATCGCCAATTTCGTTGGCATTTGGGATCAATCAGGCGTTGCCAAAAAAGTGGGTGGACTATTCCCCAATGACGCTGATGGCAATGCCTGGGGCGACAAAGACCATGGCTTGCCGGGTCCACTGAAGGCTGCGGGCTATGATTTGGTAGATCCCGGTCGTTACCAACCCTTGAGCAACGACTTCACATCGCAGATCACCGCTTTCAAAGCCGCAGGTGTTGAGATCGTAACTGGCGTGATGATTCCTCCCGACTTTGCAACCTTCTGGGCCCAAGCGGCACAACAAGGTTTCGCGCCAAAGGTTGTGACCATCGGCAAGGCTCTGCTGTTCCCAGCGTCAGTTGATGCTTTAGGTGATCGCGGTGACGGTTTGACCACAGAAGTGTGGTGGGCACCCTCTTACCCCTTCAAGTCAAGCCTCACCAGTGAAAGCGCTAAGGATTTGGCAGATAGCTATGTGAAGGCCAGCGGCAAACCATGGACATCAACATTGGGCTTTAGCCACGCTATTTTCGAAGTCGCATTCGATGTGATCAAGCGCACAAAAGATTTGGCAAATCCCGCCTCCATTATCGAGTCTATCAACGCAACTGATTTGCAGACCATCGTTGGCCCTGTGAATTGGAAAGGCGGTCCCGTACCAAACGTTACGAAAACTCCTCTGGCTGGCGGACAATGGCAACGCAACAACGGCAAGTTGGAATTGGTGATCACCACAAATGTGCAGCACCCAGAAATTCCTGTCGGCGGAAAGCTGAAGTTGCTGAGCTAATATGAAAGAGTGTCGAGCGCGCAACACGCGCTCGACTTCACCGTAGCATGGCCATTCTCTCACTTCAAAATCTCACCAAGCGCTATGGCGCGCTCATTGTCACCGATGGGCTGTCTCTCGATGTGGAAAAGGGAGAATTGCTGGGTATTCTTGGGCCCAATGGTGCAGGAAAGACCACGTTGTTCAATCTTATTGCAGGCACAGTAAAGCCCGACCAAGGCCGTGTTTTTTTTAATGACGAAGACATATCAGGCCAAGGTGTTTCTGAACGATGCCGCAAGGGAATTTCACGCTCGTTTCAAGTTCCTCATCCTTTTGGCCGAATGACTGTGTTTGAAAATGTTTTGGTGGGGGCAACTTTCGGAAGACAAAACAGTTCTTCGCAGCCCGAAGCGCACGCCGCAGATGTTCTTGAACTCACAGGGCTAAAGAGCAAAGCCAACACGCTCGCCGGTTCATTAACTTTGCTGGAACGCAAACGCCTTGAAATGGCAAAAGCTTTGGCCACCGATCCAAAACTTTTATTGCTCGATGAAATTGCCGGCGGCCTCACTGAGCGTGAATGCCAATCCTTGCTGGCGGCCATCCGCGATGTGCATAAATCAGGTGTGACCATAGTTTGGATAGAACATGTGGTTCATGCCCTTCTCTCCGTAGCGCAGCGACTGATGGTTGTGAATTTCGGTAAAAAAATTGCTGATGGAAACCCTGCCACAGTGATGGCCAGCGCCGAGGTAAAGTCGGTTTACATGGGAGAAGATGCCCTTGTCTGATGAATGGCTAAAAATAGAAAATCTGCAGTCGTATTATGGCGATTTTCAAGCCTTGCACGGCGTGTCGCTCACCTTAAAAAAGGGCGATGTGATTTCTCTGATTGGTTCAAATGGTGCTGGCAAGAGCACGTTGCTGAAATCGATCTGCGGTCTTGTCAGCCAGAAGACTGGCTCCATCACGTGGAAAGGCGAAGACATTCTCAAATTTCCAGCCAGTGAAATTGTAAAACGAGGCATAGCGCTGGTGCCAGAGGGCCGACGCCTGTTTCCTTCTCTGTCTGTCGAAGAAAATCTTGTGCTCGGCGGCCAAGTCGCAAGGCCGGGACCGTGGTCACTTTCGTCAGTATACGGATTGTTTCCGATTTTAAGTGAAAAGAAGACTGCGCCTTCAACATCACTTTCAGGTGGCCAGCAACAAATGGTTGCCATTGGTCGCGCGCTCATGTCGAACCCTGATCTTATTCTCCTCGATGAACTCAGCCTTGGTCTTGCACCCATCGTCATTAAAGATATTTATGAATTGCTGCCACGCATCACGGCAAGCGGCATGAGTGCAATTTTAGTTGAGCAAGATGTCACACGAGCACTCGGTGCGGCCAGCCATTTTATTTGCATGCAAGAAGGCCGCGTATCGTTGGAGGGCACACCAATGGGCTTCACCCGCGATCAAATCTCAGCTGCCTATTTTGGAACGTAAACTATGGATTGGCTGAATGCAATTGTGCAGGGCATTTTGGTGGGCGGGCTTTATGCCATGTTCGCCGCCGGCCTATCGTTGATCTTTGGCGTCATGCGGCTCGTCAACATTGCACATGGCGATCTGATTATTTTAGCGTCTTACTTGGCTTGGGCCATTGTTCATGCCACGGGCTTGCATCCCCTAGCGTCACTCATCATTGTTGTGCCTTTAATGGCGGGATTTGGCTATGCCTTGCAGCGTGGGATATTGAACCGCACCCTGGGCAAGGATATTTTACCGCCACTGCTTGTCACTTTCGGACTTTCAGTCATTCTGCAAAACGGCCTTCTCGAATATTTCACGGCTGATAGCCGAAAACTTGATGCTGGCTTTTTAGAAACATCGAGTTTCCCGCTGTTACCCGGCATCAATATTGGTGTTTTGCCGCTGCTTATGTTTGTCAGCGCTGTGGCAATCATCGCAGGGCTTCAATTTTTGTTTTATCGCACCAGCTTGGGCCGGGCCTTTCGCGCCACCTCTGATGACACTGAAATTGCCCAACTCATGGGCTTGGACAATAAAAAAGTCTATGCATGGGCCATGGCCTTGTGTCTCGCTGTAGTCGCGATTGCGGGTGTGTTTCTTGCTATCCGCTCAAACTTCGATCCATTCATGGGCCCCGGGCGCCTTATTTTTGGATTCGAAGCCGTGATCATTGGTGGACTGGGCAATCTTTGGGGCACTCTTGTTGGTGGCGTCATTCTGGGTGTGGCCCAAGGCTTGGGCGCGCAGGTTGATCCGGGATATCAACTCCTCGCAGGTCATGTGACCTTTCTCCTCGTGCTGGCCTTCCGCCCAACTGGGTTATATCCGAGGGTCAGCGGATGAATACCATCACCCGTTCCACCCGTCTTAGCAAGGTTGCAGGTGTCATCTCTGTCGTTCTGGTGGCAGCACTCATTGCAGTACCGTGGTGGGCAGTAGCCTCCACCGAGCATCTTCTCGCAGAGTTCTGCATCTATTTGGCGCTAGCCAGCTTGTGGAACTTGTTGGCGGGCTATACGGGGCTCGTCTCAGTGGGCCAACAGGCCTATGTGGGTTTGGGCGGGTATGTGTTGTTCACGTGTTCGGTATTTTTAGGTCTTCATCCTATTCTATCTATTCTGCTTGCCGGACTCGCAGCCGCGTTAGTGGCCGTGCCCGTGGCCGCATTGGTGTTCCGGTTGCAGGGCGCGTATTTTGCAATCGGCACCTGGGTGGTGGCGGAAGTCTTTCGACTCAGCTTTGCGCAAATGACAGCACTGGGCGGCGGCTCGGGTTATAGTCTGCCTGTGCCCATCATAAAAATGTTAGGTGATGCAAAGCCAGTCAGAGAAGCCAACATATATTGGATATCTCTCGCATTAGGCATTGGCGCATTGGCATTGGTCTACACTCTCCTGCGTTCTAAAATCGGCCTAGCACTCACTGCCATCCGCGACAGTGAAATTGCGTCTTCAAGTTTGGGCGTAAAAATTGATCGCATCAAATACGCAGTCTATATTGCCGTTGCCGCCCTCACCTCAATGGTGGGCTGCATCATCTTTTTGCAAAAATTACGCATCTCACCTGATGCGGCTTTCAGTGTGAATGATTGGACAGCCTTCGTCATTTTCATCGTGGTGATCGGCGGCATCGGCACCATCGAAGGACCCATACTCGGCACCATTATTTATTTTTTACTGCGTGAATATCTGGCAAACTTGGGTTCAATCTATTTAATGATCTTGGGCGCACTCGCCATCGTTATAATGCTCACAGCGCCAAAAGGCATCTGGGGTTACATTTCGAAGCGCTGGAACATTGCCCTGTTTCCCGTTGGCTACCGCATCAACTTTAAGGATTAATCATGGCTGGCAAAGTTATAATCTCAGTAGCAATCACCGGCGGCATTCACACACCCACCATGTCAGATGCTCTGCCCATCACTCCGGATGAAATCGCAACCCAATCCATCGCAGCAGCAGAAGCAGGAGCTGCGATCATCCACCTTCACGCGCGCGATCCTATCGATGGCAGGCCAACGCCAGACCCAAAAGTGTTTATGGATTTTCTGCCGCGCATCAAACAAAATTGCAATGCAGTGTTGAACATCACCACGGGCGGTGGTCTGAACATGACGGTTGATCAGCGCTTGGCCGCACCACTTGTTGCAAAGCCGGAAATGTGTTCGCTGAACATGGGCAGCATGAATTTCGGAATATTCCCATTGGCTGATCGTTACAAAGAATGGAAACATGACTGGGAAGAGCCCTATTTACGCGGCACTGACGACTTCATTTTCCGCAACACCTTCAGAGATATAGCTCGCATTCTTAAAGACTTGGGCGAAACCCACGGAACGCGCTTTGAACATGAATGTTATGATATGGGCCATCTTTATAATCTGGCGCACTTTGTCGATAAAGGTGCCATCAAGCCTCCATTTTTCATCCAAATGATTTTTGGCATTCTGGGCGGCATTGGCGCTGACATGCGCAACATGATGTTCATGAAAGAAACGGCTGATAAATTATTCGGCAATGACTTTCGCTGGTCAGTGCTGGCGGCAGGCCGCAATCAAATGAATTTCTGCACGCAAGCCGCCATGATGGGAGGCAACGTGCGTGTGGGTTTGGAAGACTCGCTCTACATTGGCAAAGGCAAACTTGCCACTTCAAACGCCGAGCAAGTAACTAAAATTCGCCGCATCATTGAAGAGCTTGGATTGGAAATTGCAACACCCGATGAAGCACGAAATATTCTCGCATTAAAGGGAGGCGACAAAGTTGGATTTTAAATCCTTCACCTACCAAGGCCTGCCCTCCCGCGTACTGTTCGGGGTGGATCATCTTGCCGTTGCTAAAGTCGAAGCCCAGCGCCTTGGCATCACACAGCCTATGGTCATCACTGGTCAGCAACAGTCAATGTTAGGATCTGCGATCAACTCAATGCTCGGCGGCTCGCATTGGGACGGCGCAAAAATGCATACCCCTATTGTTGAGACAGAACGCGCACTTTCATTTTATCAAGATCGAAAATCGGATGGCATTATTTCACTAGGCGGTGGCTCTGCCATTGGCCTCGGCAAGGCTCTTGCGTTCCGCACTGATTGTCCACAGCTGGTCATACCCACCAGCTATGCTGGCTCTGAGATGACAAACATTTTGGGTGAAACGTCCGAAAGCGGAAAAACAACAAAGCGCGATGTAAAAATCCAGCCAGAAACCGTGATCTATGATCCTGCATTACTAGCAACCCTTCCCGCAAAATTCGCAGCCACATCTGGCATCAATGCCATCGCCCATGCCGTTGAAGGCCTCTATGCTGTCGATGGCAACCCCATTGTTACACTTATGGCTGAAGAAGGCATTCGGGCTTTGGCAGCGGCTCTGCCAAAAAATGACTATAAGCAAGCGCTTTATGGGTCATGGCTTTGCGGCACAGTTTTGGGGTCTGTTTCGATGGCACTCCACCATAAGCTCTGCCATGTTTTGGGCGGCACATTTAATTTGCCTCATGCCGAAACCCACGCCGTCATTCTGCCCCATGCCACCGCCTTCAATGCGCCATCGGCGCCTTTGGCGATGGCGCACATCCAACTTGCTTTAAACACTAACTCTGCGCCGCAAGGTCTTTTTGAACTTGCCCGAGGTCTTGGTGCCCCTACCAGCCTTCAAAGTCTCGGTATGCTTGAAACCGATTTAGACAATGCCGCCGACATTGCCTCATCAAACCCCTATCCAAACCCTCAACCCCTCACCCGCAAAGGCATTCGAGATTTGCTCGACGATGCCTTTCATGGCCGCAGACCAAATGAATAACGGAGACTACAATGATTGAAACTGAAGTCCTTATCGTGGGTTCCGGCCCAGCAGGTTCCACCATGGCCGCATTGCTCTCCAGCTATGGCATTGAGAATACGTTAGTCACAAAATATCGCTGGCTGTCTGATACGCCCCGCGCCCACATCACCAACCAACGCACCATGGAAGTGATGCGCGACTTAGGCCTGGAAGACCAGTGCATGATGCATGCAACGAGCAATGATCTGATGGGCAACAACGTGTTTTGCACCAGTCTGGCGGGTGAAGAATTAGGCCGCCTTCGCACTTGGGGCACCGAGCCAAAATCAGCCGCCCGCCACAAGCTTGCAAGCCCCACCCACATGAACGATCTGCCGCAAAACTTGCTTGAACCCATTGTTTTTGGCGCAGCCTGTGGGCGCGGGACAAGAGCACGGTTGTCAACTGAATATCTCTCACACACCGAGGACAAAAACGAAATCACCGCTAAAGTACGAGACCGTGTTTCAGATGAAGAGTTCGAAATTCGCGCTAAATATTTGATCGGTGCCGATGGTGGAAATTCACTTGTCGCCGAAAACATCAAACTGCCCATGAAAGGTAAAATGGGCGTGGGCGGCTCCATCAATATCATCATCGAAGCTGATCTTTCCAAATATGTAGCCCATCGCCCCAGCGTTTTATATTGGGTGCTGCAGCCCGGCTCCAATGTGGGCGGCATTGGCATGGGCGTTGTGCGTATGGTGCGGCCCTGGAATGAATGGCTGATTATCTGGGGATATGATATTAACCAGCCCGCACCCAAGGTAACCGAAGCCTTTGCAAAAAATGTGGTTTACAGTTTGATCGGCGAGAAAACTGTTGATGTAAAAGTGAAGTCGGTGTCCACTTGGACAGTCAATCACATGCATGCTGAAAAATACTCCAAAGGCCGCGTGTTCTGCATGGGCGATGCCGTGCATCGCCATCCACCGTCGAACGGCTTGGGGTCCAACACTTCAATCCAAGACGCTTATAATCTCGCTTGGAAACTGGCCCACGTGCTGCGCGGCAAGGCAACGCCCAAGTTGCTGGACTCTTACAACAGTGAGCGTGCCCCAGTCGGCAAACAAATCGTCGACCGCGCCAATAAATCCATCGGCGAATTTGGTCCTATCTTTGATGCCTTGGGGCTGCTCTCCACCCAAGATCCAAAACTGATGAAAGCCAATATGGAATCACGCAAAGAGGCAACAGCGCTGGGTGCCACCCGCCGCGAAAAATTGCGTGAAGCCATTGCTTTCAAGAAATATGAATTTGATTGTCATGGCGTTGAAATGAACCACCGTTACAAATCTAATGCAGTGGTGAGCGATGGCACACCCATGCCGAAATTCAAAGAAGATGCCGAACTTTATCATCAGGCCACATCTTGGCCGGGCGCGCACGTGCCGCATGTTTGGCTAGAAAAAAACAACAAGCAATTGGCCACTGTGGATCTTTGCGGCAAAGGCAAGTTCACCCTGCTCACCTCCATTGGTGGCGAAGCGTGGTTGAAAGCAGCAAAGGAATTCAGCAAGAAAACGGGTGTTGAAATTAACGCTCTCACCATTGGCCCCGGCTGCGATATTGAAGACCCATTTGGCGATTGGGCCCGCATGCGCGAGATTGACGATAATGGCTGCCTTCTCATCAGGCCTGATATGGTTGTTGGTTTTCGTGCAAAAGTGCTACCCGAGAACCCATCAGCCACTTTGAATGATGCACTCAATCAGATTTTAGGACATTGACCATGGCCCTCAAAAAAAAGCCTGCACCCAAAAAAACTGAAGTCTATTTTAGCGAGAAAAAATCTGTCGAAGTTGTCCAAAAACGCTCCGGCCCAAAAGCCAACAAGCGAGTGAAGTTTTTGGTCGATAGCTTGGTCAAGCACATGCATGCTTTCATAAAAGAAACAGAGCCCACTTTGGATGAGTGGATGGCTGGCATTCAATTTCTCACGAAAACAGGGCATCTATCCAATGACTGGCGGCAAGAATTTATATTGCTGTCGGACACGCTTGGCATTTCCATGTTGGTGGAAACCATCAACAACCGCAAAACCACCGGAGAGACGGAATCGACTGTGCTCGGCCCCTTCCATGTGTCTAACGCACCACGTTATCCCAACGGCGCAAACATCTGCTTAGATGGCAAAGGTGAACCCTTGCTGGTGAGTGGCACGGTTCACAACGTTAAGGCAAAACCCATTGCAGGTGCCACACTCGATGTGTGGCAAACCAATGAAGACGGTTTTTACGACGTTCAACAAAAAGGTATTCAGCCCGATAATAATCTTCGCGGCGTTTTCACCGCAGACGAAAAAGGCCGCTTCAATTTCAAATCCGCTTATCCACGGTTTTACCCCATCCCTTATGACGGCACAGTGGGCGATATGCTAAAGGCGCTGGACAGAAATCCCAACAGACCAGCCCACATCCACTTCATCGTGTCAGCCCCCGGCTATAAGCCCGTGACCACGCACCTTTTCACACCGGATTGCCCTTGGTTAAAGGAAGATGCGGTGTTCGGTGTGAAAGAAAGCCTGATTGCCGACTTCAAAAACAAAGGCGACCACTGGGAGGTGGAGTGGGATTTCGTGCTCAGTAAAGCTTAGGATACAACTGTATAACCAGCAGCCGTCATCACCCGCATTAGTTCTTTGTGGCCAATCTGGGCCATTTTCAATGGCGGCGCCTTCACAGGATCTTGCTCAGCTTCAACAACAAACCAACCTTCATAACCATAATCGGCAAATCTCTGCACAATCGCACCAAAATCCAAGGAACCATCGCCCGGCACCGTGAATGCACCAAGCGCTACTGCATCTAAAAATGATTGTTTTGATCGGTCCAATTTATTGATCACATCCATACGCACGTCTTTCACATGCACATGCGTGATGCGTTTGTGATGGTTGTCGATTGCGCGCAGCACATTGCCACCAGCAAAAGCCAAATGCCCTGCATCCAACAACAATGGAATGCCAGCGCCTGAATATTTCATAAACATATCAAGCTCAGCTTCAGTTTCGATCACCGTGCCCATGTGATGGTGTAATGACAGCGGCATTCCTTGCTCGGCACACCACTCACCAAATTCTGTAACCTTGCGGGCATAAGGTTTCATCTCGTCTTCAGAAAGAACTGATTTCGTGGCCAAGGGCCGTGAACGATCACCCTGAATGGTGCGTCCCGTTTCGCCATAGACAATGCAGGGCGCATTCACGGCTTTGAAAATTTCGATCATGGGCATAATGCGGTCTTTGTCAGCCGCAAGTTCGCCATCAACCAGCAGGCCTGAAAACCAACCGCCACATAGGGTTACATCAGCCGCCTTCAAAATCGGCAACATGACTGCGGGGTCTTTCGGAAACCGGCGGCCAAATTCCATGCCTGTGAAACCCGCACTGCGTGATTGCCGAAGGCATTCTTCAAGCGAAACATCATCGCTCAATTCCACCAAATCATCATTCCACCATGCGATGGGAGACATGCCCAGTTTAGCTTTCATCCGACTCTCCAAAAATAAAACCTTGCTTCTCACAAGCGCTATTTGTCTGTCCAGCAGAAAGCACCAACCAAACAGTTTCCATCATTTACCATCACGTCACAAACCAATGGCACACGGTTAAATAAGTACTAATAAGGACTGGAATCGTCCACCTTGGCCAAACACTATTGCAGGAAATTTCAGTGCGGAAAATCGAATTTACGGGCTTAGATCATCAAAAACGCTTGTTGAGAACCAACATCGACGCGCGCATTGCCAAAGTCATCGATCACGGCCAATTTATAATGGGTCCAGAAGTTTTAGAGCTTGAAAAGACCTTGCAATCGTTCTGCGGTGCCAAACATGCCATAGCCGTGGCAAATGGCACAGATGCCTTGCAAATCGCTTTAATGGCTGGCGGCATTGGCCACGGCGATGCGGTTCTGGTTCCCTCATTTACATACACTGCAACCGCCGAGGTTATTCTCATTCTTGGCGCAACACCGATTTTCGTTGAAGTCGATGAAACCACTTTTAACATTGATTGCGCAAAACTGGCCGAAGCCCTTGCCACAGCCAAACGTGAAGGCCACCGTCCTCGCGCCATCATTGCGGTCGACCTCTTCGGCTTGCCAGCCGATTGGAAGGCCCTCAACACCTTTGCAAATGCTAACGATCTCTTCCTCATTGCCGATGCCGCGCAGAGCTTTGGCGCTATTAACAATGACGGAACAAAAGTTGGCACCTTAGCACCCATAACAACCACCAGTTTCTTTCCAGCCAAACCATTGGGCTGCTATGGCGATGGCGGAGCGATTTTCACCGATGATGATACCCTCGCAGAGGTGATGCGCTCTACCCGAGTGCATGGCCAAGGAAAAGCTAAATATGAAACCGTGCGAGTGGGCATGAACAGCAGGTTAGACACCATGCAAGCTGCAATTTTATTGGCCAAGCTCGAAATATTTGCCGATGAAGTATCCAAGCGTAATGCTATCGCTGATACTTATGAAAGCAAGCTTGGCAACGTCGTTGCAACGCCCAAAAAGCCCCATGGCACAACATCCGCATGGGCACAGTATACTTTGAGGGTTGAAAATCGCGACGCCGTGCAAGCAAAACTCAAAGAACACGGCGTGCCCACCGCGATCTATTATCCGCTGCCCATGCACTTGCAAAAGGCTTATGCCCCTTTTGGAAAAGGCGAAGGTTCCTTGCCACTTTCTGAAAAACTTTCGAAGCAAGTTCTAAGCTTGCCCATGAACCCCTATGCAACCACCGAAAATGTGGAAGCCATTGTTGACGCTGTTAGGAGTGCCGTTTTATGAAGACTGATGTTGCAAAATCCCTCGCCCAAAAAATTGAAAGCAGAACAGCGGTCGCGGGTATTATAGGGATGGGGTATGTGGGATTGCCATTGGCAGTGGCCTCTCACCGTGTTGGTTTTTCTGTGCTTGGGTTTGATGTTGACTCAACGCGCATTCAAACCTTGAATTCCGCCATATCGCCGATTGGTCGCATTGAAGATGCGACTCTGAAATCCATGCGTGACAGCGGTCGTTTTGAAGTGACTGCCGAATATGAGAATTTGGCAAAATGTGATGTTATTATCATCTGCGTGCCGACACCTTTAAACCGCCACCGCGAACCTGATCTGTCTTATATTGTAAACACCGCTGAAGGCATCATGCCACATCTGCGCAAAGGTCAGTTGCTGTCGCTGGAGTCAACCACCTATCCGGGCACAACGCGCGATGTGATGCGCCCAATTCTCGAAAAAAGTGGCTTGAAAGCGGGCATCGATTTCTTCGTGGCCTTCTCACCTGAACGCGAAGACCCAGGCAACCCCGATTTTCACACTGCAACAATTCCAAAAGTTGTAGGCGGCGATGGTGAAGATGCACGTGATCTTGCCGTCATGTATTATGGCGCAGTCGTAAACCGTGTTGTGCCTGTAGCCAGTTGCGAAGTGGCAGAGGCGGTGAAACTCACCGAAAATATTTTCCGCTCCGTGAACATTGCCCTCGTGAATGAACTTAAACTTATCTACGGAAAGATGGGCATTAATGTGTGGGATGTGATAGATGCCGCCAAGACTAAGCCTTTTGGTTTCATGCCCTTCTATCCAGGCCCAGGTCTTGGCGGGCACTGCATTCCCATCGATCCATTTTATCTCACATGGAAAGCCCGCGAATTTGACGTGCCCACACGTTTCATTGAACTCGCTGGTGAAATCAATACCCATGCACCTTACGAAGTGGTTGACGCGTTAATAGATGCTCTTAGCAATCATTCGCAAAAATCTATCAAAGGTGCGAAGATCTTATTGTTCGGTG